>DEKZ01000148.1:2985-6003 GCA_002354135.1 Massilia sp. UBA2709
CGCGTGGGCACGGGGTGCCCACCCTACGGGCCGCCGCCGATCGTCTGCCGCTTACAAAATCGGCGTCCCGCCCGTCACCGCGATGCGCGCGCCGGAGATATAACTCGCCTGGTTCGACGCCAGCAGCACGTACACCGGGGCCACCTCGGCCGGCTGGCCGGGCCGCTTCATCGGTACCTGCTGGCCGAAGCTCTCGACCTGGTCCGGCGGCATGGTCGAGGGAATCAGCGGAGTCCAGATCGGCCCCGGCGCCACCGAGTTCACGCGGATGCCTTTTTCGGCCAGCAGCTGGGCCAGGCCGGCGGTGAAGTTCGCGATCGCGCCCTTGGTGGCGGCATAGGCCAGCAGGGTCGGCTTGGGATTGTCCGAGTTGATCGAGGTGGTATTGATGATGGACGAACCCGGCTGCATGTGCTTCACCGCTGCCTTGCAGATGTGGAACATGGCCGTGATGTTGACCTTGAAGGTGTAGTCCCACTCGTCGTCCGGGATTTCTTCCAGCGAGTCGTGGGTCATCTGGAAGGCGGCGTTGTTGACCAGGACGTCGATGCGGCCGAACTCCTGCACGGCGCGGTCGACGATGGCGCGGCAGTGGGCGGGTTCGGCCAGGTCGCCCGGCATCAGGACCGCCTTGCGGCCGGCTTCCTCGACCAGGCGCGCGGTTTCCTTCGCGTCCTCGTGCTCGTTGAGGTAGGCGATCAGCACATCCGCGCCTTCGCGCGCGAAGGCCAGGGCCACGGCGCGGCCAATGCCGCTGTCCGCGCCGGTGATCACGGTCGCCTTGCCGGCGAGCTTGCCGGAACCCTGGTAGCTGCTCTCGCCGTGGTCGGCCTTGGGTGTCAGCTCCTTTTCGGTGCCGGGTGGCTGCTGTTGCTGCGTGGGCTGGTTCATCGAAGAATCCTCCTCTGGTACATGTTGGCTGGATGGCAGCCCACGCTCCTTACGCGCCTTTCGGCAGGCTGCGCAGGGCTGCCGGCGAACGCACCCGGCCCTCGATGGGGAGTTCGGGTGCGGCGTTCTCCGCCGGCTCCTGCAGCAGGAGCTGCTGGGCGCGCGGCGCGCTCGAAATGCCGAGGTCGGAAAGCATCCGCATCGCATCGAGCAGGATAGCCTGCTGGGTGTCCATGAACAGGTCGTAGTTCGCATCGAGCATGGTGTAGACGATCTCGTACTCGATGAAGTTCTGGTCGAACTTGCTGAGGTGGGCGCGGTCGAAGCGGACCTTGTCGTGCTTGCCGATGATTTCCTTCAGCGCCGGCGGCACCCTGGCGGCCAGTGCCGCCGGCGTTTCCGGGTGGGCGCGCAGGTTGAAGACGATGCGGCGCGTTTCCATGCGCTTGAAGTTCGACACCGTGTTCTTCAGCAGGTCGGCGTTGGCGATCACGATCTGCTCGCCGCTCAGGGCGCGGATGCGGGTGGTTTTCAGGCCGACCTTCTCGACCGTGCCCGAGGTGCTGCCCATCGAGATGAAGTCGCCTACTTCGAAGGGCTTGTCGATCGCGATCGACAGCGAGGCGAACAGGTCGCCCAGCACATTCTGCACGGCCAGCGCGATGGCGATACCGCCGATTCCGAGGCTGGCGACAAAGGTCGTGACGTTGATGCCCAGGTTCGACAGCAGGGCCAGGGCGAAGATCACCCAGACCGTGGTCTGCAGCACCCAGATGATCAGCGTATGCGCGATGGTTACCTGCGAATCGACGCCGGCCGGGTTATGGGTGCGGAAGTAGCGGCGCGCCGTGACCTTGATCGCGTTGTGCAGGTAGAGGGCGAGCTGCAGGCCCATGGTCAGGAACCACAGGTGGCCGACCCGCGCATTCCAGGGCGGCGGCAGGTCGAGTGCGGACAGGCCGATCAGGACGGCGGTGGCGAAGACCACCAGGTTGCTGGTGCGGGCGAGGGTCTTGCGCAGCACTTCGGCGACGGGGCGGTGGGCCCACTCGTCGCTGAGCTGGTCGAGACGGCGCCGGAACAGCATCAGCGCGCCATGGATGGCAACAAAAGCGGCGACGCCCAGCGCGAGTGCGAACAGGGCGTTGGGGAGCGTTATATCGAGCGAAGCGAAAAAGGCGCGGAAATCCACATTGGGCTCCTTTCATGAACAGAGGGGGCGCAAGGGCGCGCGGAAAGACTGGACCGGCGGCGCTGGCCGCCGGTTGCGCTGCCGCGGGTAGGCCGCGGCGCGTGACGGACGCCTGGCGGCGCCCGGAGAGGGAAAGACCTAGTGGCGGCCGAGGTGTTCGCGCACGGCGTTGACCGACGGGCCGACGGCTTTCACGGCGCGCTCGAGCTCTTCCTTGCTGACGCCGAGGGCTTCGGTCCAGTGGCGCACTTCCCATTCCTCGTGCACGTTGATGCGGGACCGGTCCTGGGCGCCGCGGTTTTCGAGATTGTCGGACATGTTGGCCTCCTATTGACGAGTTTGCATCGAATATGCCACCGGGCACAGGCATGGTCGGTTAAGCATTTCACCTTGAGCCTGCATTTCTTTTGTGCAGCTCTGCCGCGAAGTTCCCGCTCGTCAGCATGGGAGTTTGAGCGAACTCAGCCAAAGATCACTCTGCCGCCGGATCATTTCCAGCCGGACTCAGCAGTAAGTTTGGCGTAAGAAGCCCATCCGAGGATCGATGAGTCGCCTGCGCACTATTTTGGTGCACTCTGGCAACTCATCCTGGGAGCAAAACATGAAGATTCGCAAGGGGTACGGGCAGTCGCGCAAGCTCGCGCGCAGCCTGCTTTCCGCCGCCGTCGGCGCGGCCCTGCTGACCGCCTGCCAATGGCCCGGCGGCGCCGTCGACCAGCTCAACGAACTGCGCGGCCCGACCCGCGACCTGACGGTGGAACTGCGCGAGGGCACCAACATGG
Organism: Massilia sp. UBA2709; assembly: GCA_002354135.1. Lineage (GTDB taxonomy): Bacteria > Pseudomonadota > Gammaproteobacteria > Burkholderiales > Burkholderiaceae_D > Telluria. The sequence goes on from DEKZ01000148.1 coordinate 5,851, forward strand.
CCGCCGCGCCTTCGCCGGACGGGCGCCGCATCGTGTTCTCGGCCCAGGGCGCGCTGTGGGTGATGCCGGCGGGCGGCGGCCAGGCCCGGCGCATCACCGACTACCGCCTGGAACCGACCGCCCCGGTCTGGTCGCCAGACGGCAAGCGCATCG
>DEKZ01000148.1:6122-6405 GCA_002354135.1 Massilia sp. UBA2709
ATCTCGCCGGAAGGCCACCACGCCACCGAGCTCACCACCGGCCCGTACGACGACCGCGAGCCGGCCTGGCTGCCCGACGGCAGCGGCCTGGTGTTCTCGTCGGACCGCAGCGGCGACGGCCAGTACAAGATCTGGAGCGTGGCCCTGGGCGGCGCCGCGCCGGTGCAGCTGACCACGGGACCCGGGGCCGAGAGCAACCCGGTGGTCTCGCCCGACGGCACGCGCCTGGCCTACGTCGACGGCGCCAACGTGGTGACGGCGCCGCTGGCGGGCGGCGCCGTCA
>DEKZ01000107.1 GCA_002354135.1 Massilia sp. UBA2709
TCGTAGAGCAGGTCGATGTCCGTGCGCAGCTTGACGCCGCGCGCCCCCAGGGCCTCGCCCAGCAGGCGCGCCACGGCCAGGCCCAGCACGCGCGCATCGACCGCGACCGTCTGGCCCGGCTGCATGTTGGCGGCGAGCCAGTCGATGTGCAGCAGGCTGGCGCCCGACGGGATCTTCATCAGCGCGATCTCGCTGCCGGCCAGTTCGGTTTCGGCCTGGGTCCAGTAGCGGCCATCGGTCCAGACGCCGGCGAAGTTCGCGGTGGCGATGAAGGTGCCGACCGAGCCGGTAAAGCCTGACATCCATTCGCGGCCCTGCCAGCGGCGCGGCAGGTATTCGGACAAGTGCGGGTCGCTCGACGGCACGATGAAGGCGTCGATGCCGTGACGCGCCATGGCGGCGCGCAGCTGTTCCAGGCGGGCGGCGCGCTGGAGCGTGAAGTCATTGGTGGACATGGCGTGCTTGGGTGTTAGACAAGCCACGTATGATACGCCGCAAACAGGGACAATGGCGCAGACGAATCTTGCGTTAAAACATCAAAAGTCTTCCACCCTGCCCCGGGCGCGGTAAACTCGGGGAAATCGACAACGAATGGCCGCGCATGAACGCAGGCTGCAGGGAGACGAAGATCATGGATTTCGAGGCCGCCAAGGCATTGTGCCGCAGCTTCCCAGGCTGTACGGAAGACACCAAATGGGGCGACGACCTCGTGTTTTCGGTGGGCGCCAAGATGTTCGCGGTGACGCGCAACACGGCGCCGGCCCGGGCCATGAGCTTCAAGGTCGACGACGAGCGCTTCCTGGAACTGACCGACCGCCCCGGCATCATCCCCGCGCCCTACCTGGCGCGCGCCAGGTGGGTCCAGGTCGATGCAAGCGCGGCCTTGTCCGATGACGAGGCCGCGCAACTGCTGCGCCGCTCCTGGGAGCTGGTGTTCGCGAAACTGACGAAGAAACTGCAGCGCGAGATCACCGGGGACACGGTCTCCAACTGAATCGCACCGCGCAGCCCTTTGTCGCATAATCACTAAGAAACTTTATTGACCGGAATGACCATGCAAGACTATCACCACGCCCGTGCCCGCGCCCTGCTTGCCAATGCGCGACAGATCGTCAGTCCCGAGGAAGTGCAAGCCGCCGTGCGGCAAGTGGCCGATGTGCTCAACGAGCGCTTCGGCAATCCCGACAACCCCAGCTTCCCGCTGGTGCTGGGCGTGATGGGCGGCGCCGTCGTCTTCACCGGCACCCTGCTGCCGCAACTGCGCTTCCCCCTCGAATTCGACTACATCCACGTGAGCCGCTACGGCGACGACGACCGCGGCGGAGAAGTGCAGTGGAAGGTCATTCCGCGCAAGGACGTGGCCGGCAAGACCATCGTCGTGGTCGACGACATCCTCGACGAAGGAGAGACCCTGGCCCACGTGAAGCAGCGCCTGCTGGATATGGGCGCCGCCGAAGTCGTCGTCGTCGTGTTCGCGGACAAGAACATCGGCCGATCGAAACCGATCCAGGCCGACATCACCGGCCTCACGCTGCCGAACGAATTCGTGGTCGGCTTCGGCATGGACGTCTACGGCTACTGGCGCAACCTGCCGGGCCTGTGGTCGATCCGTCCGGAAGACCTGAGCGTGGAACCGGCGCCGCCCTACCCGGTCCCGGACGCCAAGCCCGAGGCGTAAGCACACTGGCGCGCCCTCGGGCGCGCCTTTGACTGCGGCTTTAATCGATTAATCGATTAATCGATTAATCGATTAATCAATTAATCAATTAACGCAGGGACAGGCGCGCGCGCGCCGCTTCGTACTCGGCCTTGAGGCGCTCGACCATCTCGGCCACGCTCGGCACGTCGTCCATCAGGCCCACGCCCTGGCCGGCGCCCCAGATGTCGCGCCAGGCCTTGGCTTTCGAGCTGCCGTCGCCGAAGCTCATCTTGCTCTTGTCCGATTCCGGCAGCGCGTCCGGATCGAGGCCGGCGTTGACGATCGATTTCTTGAGGTAATTGCCGTGCACGCCGGTGAACAGGTTGGTGTACACGATGTCGGCCGCGCTCGATTCAACGATGGCATTGCGGTAGTCCTCGCTGACGTTCGATTCCTTCGTCGCCAGCCAGCGCGAGCCGATGTAGGCGAAGTCGGCGCCCATTGCCTGGGCCGCCAGGATGGCGTCGCCGGTGGCGATCGAGCCGGACAGCGCGATCGGTCCCTTGAAGAATTTACGCACCTCGCCGACGAGAGCAAATGGCGACAAGGCGCCGGCGTGGCCGCCTGCGCCAGCCGCGACCAGGATCAGGCCGTCGACACCCGCTTCCAGCGCCTTTTGCGCGTGGCGGATCGAGACCACGTCGTGCAGCACGATGCCGCCATAGCCATGCACGGCGTCCAGCATCTCTTTCGGCGGCGCGCGCAGCGAGGAAATGATGATCGGCACCTGGTGCTTGACGCAGACCGCGACGTCCTGCTCGAGACGCACGTTGGAGGCGTGGACGATCTGGTTGACCGCGATCGGGCCGACAATGGCGTCCGGGTTCGCTTCCTTGTACTCGGCCAGCTCGCGCTGCAGGTCGGTCAGCCAGGTGTCGAGCAGCTCGGCCGGACGGGCGTTAAGCGCCGGGAAGGAACCGACGATGCCGGCCTTGCACTGGGCGGCAACAAGGGCCGGACCGCTGGCGATGAACATCGGCGAAGCGATGACGGGAAGGGACAGGTTTTGCAGTACGGTGGGCAGCGTCATGGGCGGCTCTCGGCTAGGTTGATCGGACAAGCTGGTCGATTATAGTGTTAAAAAAGCACGGTCGTGCTAGATTTTGCGCTCTAATTCAGGCGTCGACCAGGAATTCGTCGTCGATGCGGGCGGCCTTGGCGCGGACCAGGGAGTGGGTGGCCCAGGCGGCGAGGTCGTGCCAGGCGCCGTTCGTTGGCGTATCCAGTTCGTCGTTGGGCGCGACAGTGGTATGCGAACGTGCGTTGAACGCGTGGGCGGGTTCCCCGCCCACGCGTCCAAGCAGCTCCAGCGCAGACGCGACGACAGGAATCGACGCCAACAAGCCCGGCAAGTCAGCCAGCGCAATCCGCTGCCGTTCCAACAATAAAAACTTCACCAGCACCTTGACCGCATTCTCCGCGTTGCGCCGCGGATCGGCCGACAGGTAATCGAGCCGCGAATAGGCCCGTGCCAGCGCATCGCGCACGTCGCTGAACATGCGCCCATGCCCCGGCACGACGAGCCGCGCATCGAGCGTCGCGATGAGATCGAGCGTGGCGCGCGCCTCGTCGAAGCCAGGCTCTCCCGCCAGCTCCGGAAAGATCACCCCGAAGCCGTTCTCCCACAGGGCGTCGCCCGAGACCAGGATGCCCTCGTCCGGGCTGAACAGCAGCAGCGCATGCGGGTCGTGTCCGGGCGCGCCCAGCACCTGCCAGCGCATGCCGCCCAATTCCAGCGCGTCGCCCGGCGCCAGCACATCATCGAAACCGAAACGCGCGCACTGCTGGCCGGTGGCGCGGTAGCTGAGCAGGTCTTCATTCCAGGCCGCGACTTTGGCGGCTTCGGCTGCCGGAATCGCGGTATGGCAGCCATATTCGGCCTGCAGCGCCGCGTTGCCGCCGCAGTGGTCCGAGTGCAGGTGGGTGTTCAACAGGCGCGCAAGTGGGCGGCCGCCGAGCGCGTGGCGGACCAGCGCCAGCGTCTGCGGCGCATGCGTGACATAGCCGCTGTCGACCAGGGCGGTCTCGGGTCCGGTGAAAAGAATGTTATTGGACGACAGCCAGCCGCGCTCGAACACCTGCATGGTGGCGGGCAGGCGCACCGTCATCAGCCGAAGTCCAGTTCCGATTCGCGCCGGCGGATTTCCTTCCAGACCGCGCGTTTGTAGTCGTCGCCCGCGCTGCCCCAGGCAACGATCTCGTCGATCGTGCGCATGCAGCCACGGCACAGGCCACTTGCCTTGTCCATCTCGCACACGTTGATGCAGGGAGAAGGCACCGGCGTCTGCAGCTCGGGATGGGACAGCTCGCTCATGCGGCCACCTGTGCCGTCTTGCGCGCCACGCGCGCATTGAAACGTTCCGTATCGATCACGCAACGCTCGTGCGTGCCCTCGCAGATGCGTTCGAGATCGTCCCAGGCCTCGACCCGGAAACGCACGCGCTGGCCCTCGACGTCGGTCACTTCGCCGCGGATGGTCAGCGTCATGCCGGGCGGCGTCGGCGCCAGGTGGCGGAAGTTGACCATGGTGCCCAGGCTCTGTTCGTTCGGCCAATCGAGGTAGGGCAGCATGCCGTTCACGCAGGCGAGCTCCATCATGCCGACCATGTAGCCGGTGGCGAGCACGTCGGGCATGTCGCGGCAAAAAGGCGTGTCATGGTAGAGCTCGGGCACGGTGGCGCGCGGCGGCACGGTATAGCGCCATTCGAAGCGCAGGCCGGGTTGCAATTCTGGACTCATGGGCGCAGAGATTACCCCATTCAATCGAATTGTGCTTGACCCCCGGGCTCAGGGGCGTAGACTGGACGCCTGTTTTACCATCCATGTGGATGGTAAGAGGATGGTAAAAAAGATATCGCACGAAAGGATGGTGTAAGGATGGGCGGCCAGATTGTCAGCACCAACGAGCCAAAACAGAAAGTGGCGGAGACGGAAAAAATCACGATCAACCTGGGCATGATCGATCTCGGCCAGATCGATTTGCTGGTCAGTGAAGGGTTCTACAGCAACCGTACCGACCTGATCCGCACCGCGATCCGCAACCAGCTCAATGCACACGCCGACGTGGTACGGCAAACCGTGGCCCGCCGCAGCCTGGTGCTCGGCATGCACCACTATTCCCGCGCCGACCTCGAAGCGGCGCAGCAAGCCGGGCACCGCCTGCAGATCCAGGTGCTCGGCATGGCCAGCATCGCCAGCGACGTGTCCGTCGAACTGGCCCTGGCCACCATCGAATCAATCACGGTGCTCGGGGTGCTCCACGCAAGCAATACCCTGAAAGCCGCACTGGCAGAGCGCATTCGTTAAGACGCCCTGCCACACGCCCGCTCATGAGGGCGAACGGAAAGGATTTACATGAAGATGAACAATAAACTGCTGGCGCAAATGCGTGCCGCGACCCGCAACCTGCTGCACCGGCCTCCGGTGGATACCAGCAAAGTCATCGAGGATGCGCTGAAAAACGCCTCGGCCATGACCCAGGCGGCCCAGGCACAAATGCGCAACCTGTCGCAGCTGCACACCGGCAGCCAGCCCGCGCAGGCGCCCGACATGCACGACATGCTTGCCGAGCTCAGCCGGGGCTTAGGCAATAACTTAGGCAGCGGCTTGGGCAGCGGCGCCGCCGCCAACGAGCCGGCGCCACTGCTGCCGGGCAGCTTCAGCGACGGCAGCTTCAGCAACGCGGCCGGCACCCGCGCCTATAAACTGTATGTCCCCAGCACCTATAGCGCCGGCAAGCCGGCGGCGCTGGTGGTCATGCTGCACGGCTGCACCCAGGACCCGGACGATTTTGCCAAAGGCACGCAGATGAACGTGCTGGCCGAGGAGATGGGCTGCCTGGTCGTGTATCCGGCCCAGTCGCGCCAGGCCAATGCCTCGCGTTGCTGGAACTGGTTCAACAACGTCGACCAGCAGCGCGACCAGGGCGAGCCCTCGATCATCGCCGGCATCACCCGCACCCTCATGCAGGAATACGCGGTCGACCCAAGCCAGGTGTATGTGGCGGGCCTGTCGGCCGGCGGCGCGATGGCGACCATCATGGGCACGCTCTATCCGGACCTGTACGCGGCGGTCGGCGTGCACTCGGGCCTGCCCTTCGCGTCGGCCCACGACCTGCCCTCGGCGCTGGCGGCCATGAAGGGCGACTTCCGGCGCCGGCACCAGCCGGGCCGGCCCATCCCCATCATCGTTTTCCACGGCGACCAGGACAAGACCGTGCACCCGGCCAATGGCGACGAGCTGGTGGCGCCCGCGCGCGACAGCGCCGAGGCGATGGCGGTGGAACCGGGCCGCGTGCCGAATGGCCACGCCTACACCCGCACCACGCACAAGCGCGCCGACGGCCGTGTGCATGCCGAGCACTGGCTGATCCACGGCGCCGGCCATGCCTGGTCGGGCGGCAGCGCGCACGGCAGCTATACCGACGGCAAGGGGCCGGACGCGAGCCGCGAAATGATGCGCTTCTTCAGGACCCAGAAGTAGGCGCTGCCTCGTCCCTGCCCTGCTGGCCGCCGGTGCGCGCACGCTCTTCGATGTGCGCGCGCAGGCAGGCTGGACACCAGCAGCTTGCATCGGTCCCGGGAACCGGCAGCGCCGGCGGCAGTTCGGTGCACCAGCACGGGCCGGTGCTGCCGTCGACCATGGCGCAGCCGAAGCTGGCGCCGCAGCGGCTGCAGGTACTCATCGTGCTGCCTCGCGACAGGATTCTTTTGTCATGTGTAATATCGTCCAAGCATCCATCGGCGGCCATCCCCGGCCGGTCACACCGTAAAATACAACAAGACCGCCATATAATGCCCACAGGGGTGGGCGTGTTGCCTGTAAAATCTCCGCCACATTTATTTCGGACTCTCCATGAACGCTCAGTTGACCAGCCTGAAGACCGACGACCAATCCAGTGACCTGACTGCGGTCTCGCCGCAGATCAAGGCACAGATCCTGGCCGAAGCGCTTCCCTATATCCGCAATTTCCACGGCAAGACCATCGTCATCAAGTACGGCGGCAATGCGATGACCGACGAACGCTTGAAGCACGGCTTCGCGCGCGACGTCATCCTGCTGAAACTGGTCGGCATGAATCCGGTCGTGGTGCACGGCGGCGGTCCGCAGATCGACAACGCGCTGAAGAAAATCGGCAAGCAGGGCACCTTCGTGCAGGGCATGCGCATCACCGACGAAGAAACCATGGAAGTGGTCGAGTGGGTGCTGGGCGGCGAAGTGCAGCAGGACATCGTCATGCTGATCAACCACTACGGCGGCCAGGCCGTGGGCCTCACCGGCAAGGACGGCGGCCTGATCCGTGCACGCAAGATGAGCATGCCGGACAAGGACAAGCCGGGCGAATTCCTCGACATCGGTTTCGTCGGCGAGATCGAAGCGATCAATCCGGCGGTGGTAAAAGCGCTGCAGGACGACGCCTTTATCCCGATCATTTCGCCGATCGGCTTCGGCCAGGACGGCCAGGCCTACAACATCAACGCCGACGTCGTCGCCGGCAAGATCGCCGAGATCCTGAAAGCCGAAAAGCTGATCATGATGACCAACATCGCCGGCGTGCAGGACAAGGCGGGCAACCTGGTCACCGACCTGTCGGCGCGCGAGATCGACGAGATGTTCGCGGACGGCACGATCTCGGGCGGCATGCTGCCGAAGATCTCGTCGGCGCTGGACGCGGCCAAGTCGGGCGTGAACACCGTGCACATCATCGATGGCCGCATCGAGCACTCTTTGTTGCTGGAAGTCTTGACCGAACAGGCTTTTGGCACTATGATCCGGTCGCACTAATGATTTAACGGTACAAAGCCGTTACGTCCAGGCGGGCATCGCCCGCCGTGACTTCACATCTTTGTACTTTTCTACCAGCCCTTGTAGCTCAGTGGTAGAGCACTCCCTTGGTAAGGGAGAGGCCACGTGTTCAATCCACGTCAAGGGCACCACTTCCCGGCAGCACCCTCAACGTCTCCCTTCAGTACACCCGCTCCACCGTGATGCCGCGCTGGCGCAGCAATTCCGGCAGTCCGTTTTTCCCCAGCAGATGCAGCAGGCCCACCGCCACCACCGCGTTGTTCTCTTGCGCCAGCAGTGAAGCCACCTTGTCCGCCATCGGACCGTTGCGCTCGTTCAGCACCACTTCGCGCGTGAATTTGCCGGTGACCGTGTTGTCGCCCTCGATGTGGCGCGCAATCCGCTCTTGCGCCGCCTGGTCGGCCCGCTCATAGGCGTCGAAGATCTCGCGCGCCTCGCGCAACTGGCGGCCCGATGCCATGTTCTCCAGCGCTTCCTCCAGCAGGCGCCACTGGTCGTCATCGGGCAGCCGGTTCATCAAGGCCGCCTGGTACTGCGCCGATTCGAGCTCGGCGATGCGGGTGTTGCCGCCGCGCGCCAGGTGGGCCAGGTGGGCATCCACGCCCAGGGCCGGGTTGTAGCCCAGCTTGCCCAGGTCGGCGACCGCCAGCATCGTCGCCAGCAGCCACGGCTTCATCCGGGCCACGGCGGCGGGATCGATGCCCTGCTTCTTGAGGGCGCTCTCGATGCGTTCGCGGCGCTCGGCCGGCAAGGCCGCGATGCCGGGGCTGCCAGCCGGGAACATGCCGTATTGCTCGAATGCGGCCATCACGGCGGCCGGGTCGCGCGCCGCGTCGACCTCCACTGCCAGCGTCGGCGCGGCCGCCATCGCCGCGCGGATGCGCGGCTCGAGCGGGTAGAAGTCGGGCTTGCCGGCGTGGATGGTGCCGTACAGGTACAAGGTCTTGTCCTTGCCCGTCACCTTGAACAGCGCGCCGCGCTCGGCGGCAAACGCCTGGAAGGCCATCAGGAAGAGGCTGAGGAACACCACTATAATCGGACGTCGCATTTATTCTCTCCATGTCAGAAATCTTGCCAAATCATAACTCTTCCTCTCCCGTCTGGCTGTTTGATCTTGACAACACGCTGCATGACGCATCGCACGCGATCTTCCCGGCGATCAGCGCCAACATGAACACCTATATCGCGCGCGTGCTCAGCGACGGCATCAATGCGGTCAGCCAGGCACAGGTGGATGCGGCGCGCCTCGGCTACTGGAAGCGCTACGGCGCCACCCTGCTCGGCATGATGCGCCACCACGGCGTGCGCGCCGCCGACTTCCTGCGCGAGACCCACGACATCGGCGACCTGCGCCAGATGATGCGCGCCGAGACCGGCCTCGGGCGCCTGCTGCTGCGCCTGCCGGGGCGCAAGATCCTGCTCACCAACGGCCCGACCGACTATTCCACCCAGGTGGTGCGCCACTTGGGCCTGGGCCGCCACTTCGCCCACCACGTCGCGATCGAGCAGATGCACGTGCACGGCCAGCTGCGCCCCAAGCCCTCGAAGCTGATGCTGCAGCGCGTGCTGCGCCGCCATGGCGTGGCTGCGCGCGACTGCATCCTGGTCGAGGACACGCTGGCCAACCTGAAGAGCGCCAAGCAGCTCGGCTTGCGCACCGTGTGGGTGACGGGCTACCTGCGCCGCGGCGAGCGCAGCGCCCTGGCTGCGGCCCGGCCGAAGATGTTGATTCACCCCAACTATGTCGATGTCAAAGTAAAATCCGTGCGGCAACTGCCGAAGCAGCTGCACCAGCTCATCCATAACTAGAAAACACATTCCAATGGCAAGTACCAAGCCAGGCCAGCGCAAGCTGCAAATCCTCCAGGCCCTGGCCTCGATGCTCGAGCAGCCCAAGGGCGAGAAGATCACCACCGCCGCGCTGGCGGCCCGCCTGTCCGTATCGGAAGCGGCGCTGTACCGGCATTTCGCCAGCAAGGCGCAAATGTTCGAGGGCCTGATCGAGTTCATCGAGTCCAGCGTGTTCGGCGTCATCAACCAGATCGTGGAAAAGGAAGAGCGCGGCGTCGACCAGGCCTACGCGATCCTGCAGATGCTGCTCGCCTTTGCCGCGAACAACCCGGGCATGACGCGGGTCCTGATCGGCGACGCCCTGGTGGGCGAGGACGAGCGCCTGCAGCTGCGCATGAACCAGTTCTACGACCGGGTCGAACTGGCCTGCAAGGGCGCGTTGCGCCTGGCGGTGACCCAGGGCCACGGCGTGGAAGACGACGTCGCCGCGCGCGCCAGCCTGCTGGTGAGCTACGTCACCGGGCGCTGGCACCGCTACGCCAAGAGCGGTTTCCGCCAGCATCCGTCGGATGGAACGGGCGTACAATTGTCGCTCCTGCTGGCAGCCTGAGGCTTTCATCATGCACTCGGCAGTCTTTGCCTTGCTCGACGACGCGAGCGCGGACGGTCATGCGCAGGCCTTGTCGCGCCTGTACAGCGGCCACGCCGGCACCCTCGCCTGCACCGACGCTGCAGGCTGGGATGAGGTGCTGCGGGAGATGGAAGCGGCGCTGAGGCGCGGCCTGTACGCGGTGCCAGTGCTCACTTACGAGCTCGGCGCCCACCTGCTCGGCATCCACGCCCGGCCCATGGACGCCCCGCTGGCCCAGGTGCTGCTGTTCGAACGCTGCGAGCGCATGACGGCCGAGCAGGCCGCGCGCTGGGTCGCCACCCGCGCCGGCACCGGCCCTGATGCTGCTGCGGCCGGCGTCGCCGGCGTGCAGGCGAATATCGACGAGGCGCAATTCGTGGACGCCATCGGGCGCATCCGCGACTACATCGCCGCCGGCGACACCTACCAGGTCAACTACACCTACCGGCTGCGCTTCGACGCCTTCGGCTCGATCTTCGCCCTGTACCAGCGCCTGCGCGCGCGCCAGCCGGTGCCCTACGGCGCCCTGGTCGGCCTGCCGGACGGCGGCGCCCTGCTCTCGTTCTCGCCCGAGCTGTTCGTGCGCCATGAAGCCGGCATCCTGCTGGCGCGCCCCATGAAGGGCACGGCCCCGGCCAGCGGCGATCCCGACACCGATGCGCGCCGCTCGGCGGAGCTGGCGCTCGACCCGAAGAACCGCGCCGAGAACCTGATGATCGTCGACCTGCTGCGCAACGACCTGGGGCGCGTGGCGCACACCGGCAGCGTGGCAGTGCCGAAGCTGTTCGAAGTCACGCGCTTCGGCGCCGTGCTGCAGATGACCTCCACCGTGCGTGCGCAGCTGCGCCCGGGCGCCGGCCTGGCCGAGGTGTTTAGTGCGCTGTATCCCTGCGGCTCGATCACGGGCGCGCCCAAGCGGCGCACGATGGAAATCATCGACGAACTCGAGCCCGATGCGCGCGGCGTCTATACCGGCGCGATCGGCTGGTTCGATCCGCCCGCAGGCGGGCAACCTGTGGGCGACTTCTGCCTGTCCGTGCCGATCCGCACCCTGGCCCTGGGCCCCGGCGAGCACCTGCGGCGCGGCGAACTGGGCGTGGGCGCGGGCATCGTGTTCGACAGCGACGCCCAGGCCGAATATGCCGAGTGCCGGCTGAAGGCGAGTTTTCTCACCGGGCTGCAGAACGACTTCGAGATCTTCGAGACCATCAAGGCCTCGTGGGAAGACGGGCCGCGCCACCTCGACGAGCACCTGGCGCGCATCGCCGCCTCCTGCGCGTACTTCGGGCGCCATTTCGACATGGCGGCCGCGCGCGCGCTGATGGTCGACGCCTGCCTGGCCCTGCCGCACGCAGGCCTGCACCGGCTGCGCCTGGCGAGCGGCGCCGATGGGGCGATCGCGATCACGGCGGCGCCGCTCGCGCCCCTGCACGAACCGGTACGCGTGGTGCTGGCCGAGACGCCGGTCGCCTCAAGCGACATCTTCCTGCGCCATAAAACCTCGGTGCGCCAGCGCTACGACGCGGCCTGGCGCGCAGCCGAGGCGCAAGGCGCCTTCGATGCCCTGTTCTTCAACGAGCGCGGGGAACTGACCGAAGGGGGACGCAGCAATGTGTTCGTGCGCATCGATGGGCGCTGGTACACGCCGCCCCTGTCCTGCGGCCTGCTGCCGGGGGTGATGCGCAGCGTGATCCTGGCCGCGTCCGCGTGGAAGGCGAGCGAGCGCATCATCACGCGCGCAATGCTGGAGCGGGCCGAGGGCATCATCGTCTGCAATGCGCTGCGGGGACCGCTGCTGGCGGTGCTGGACACCGCCAGCAACATTTAACACGCTCTTAGAAGCGGTAGCCGAGGCCGACGCCGAACAGCACCGGATCGACCTTCACGCGGCTGGCGCGCGCGCCGGCGACGAAGACGTCGCTGCGGATCTGCACTTTCTTGACGTCGACGTTGAGCGACCAGTTGCGGTCCAGCTTGTAGTCGACGCCCGCCTGCAGCGCATAGCCCCAGCTGTCGTTTTCCAGGTCGCCCGCGCCGTCGAGCAGGCGCACCTTCGAGATGCGGGTGTAGTTCACGCCGGCGCCGACATAGGGGCTGAAGGCCTGTTCGGGCGCGAAGTGGTACTGCAGGCTCAAGGTCGGCGGCAGGTGCTTGAAACTGCCGATCCTGGCGCCATCGAGCGTCACGTCGTGCTTTTGCGGATAGGTCAGGATCAGCTCGGCCGCGATGTTCGGCGTCACGAAATAACTGATGTCGAGTTCGGGGATGGTCTTGTCGTCGACATGGATGCGGTTGGCTGCGCCGGCGCCGCCAATCGGATCGGATTTGTTCGCCGTATCGATGTGCACCGCGCGGGCGCGCACCAGCCAGGACGATTCCTGCGCCATGGCGGCGCTGCTTGCCAGGCCGAGCACGGCCGCGATCAGGGTCAAACTCAGTTTTTTCATTTTTGCTTACCTCTTCTTCATCAAATACGATGAGGTAAGCTTATTGATGCGACGCAACAAAATCGTTGATGTGGATCAAAAACGACAATGTTGCGTCGGGTTTAAAGAGCAGCTTCGATCTTGCTCACCAATTGCGCATCCTCGGGCGCCACCTTGCTCGGGAAATACTCGATCACCTTGGCGTCGCGCCCGATCAGGTACTTCGTGAAGTTCCACTTCGGTTCCTTGCCGGTCTGTTTTGCCAGGCTGGCGTGCAGGGGATTGGCGTTCGGGCCGGACACCACGGTTTTCGCGAACATCGGGAATTTCACGCCGTAGGTGTTGTAGCAGAGGTCCGCGATTTCCTTGGCGCTCTCGGCTTCCTGCTTGAAGTCGTTCGAGGGGAAGCCCAGCACCACCAGGCCGCGCGGGCCGTACTTGGCGTACAGCTTTTCCAAGCCCTCGTACTGCTTGGTGTAGCCGCAGTAGCTGGCCGTGTTCACCACCAGCACCACCTTGCCGGCGTACTGGCAGAGGTTCTGCGGCGCCTCGTCCTGCAGGCGCTTGAAGTTCTGGTTGAGCAGGGCCGGGCAGGACGCCGGCGCGGCGGCCAGGGCCGGGGCGGCGCCTTGCGGCGTGGCCGGGCCTTGCGCCATGGCGGAGCCTAAGGCGGCGGAGAGAAGCAGGAACAGGGTGGATTTCAGCATGGCAGGCAGTGTCAGGCGTTGAGCTTGCGGTGTTCGATTTTCAGGCAGTGGTTCATCACCACGTCCAGGCCGGCGGCGCGCGCGAGGTCGGCGGCGGCCTGGTTCTCGATCTCGAGCTGCATCCACAGGCAGCCGGCGCGGATCGCGATCGCGTCGCGCGCCAGCGGCGGAATATCCTCGGATTTGCGGAAGCAGTCGACGATGTCGATGCGGGTGCCGCTCGGCGCCAGCGCGTCGGCGGCGGCCTGCAGGTCGGGATACACCCGCTCGCCGAGGATCTCCTGGCCGTCATAGGCCGGGTTCACGGGGATGATGCGGTAACCCTGCTGCTGCAGGTACTCGGCCACGCCGTAGCTGGCGCGGTCCGGCTTGTTCGACAGGCCGACGATGGCGATGGTCTTGCTGTCCTTGAGGATCTGGGCAATGGTTCTCATGGGTGAGTGTATTTGACGATGTGGCACTTAGCTTAACAGGAAAGCATCGCGCGCTGCGAGCACACTTGCGCGGCCGTTCGCATGCGGTTTGCACGCGGTTGCAAATTCGCTTGCGCCTGTGGAAAGATGGCGTGTTTTCCACAGCGAACCCATCCATGAGCTTCCGATCCCGCGCCGCGCGCACCCTTGCCGCCCTCTGTGTCGCCCTGGCCTGCGCCAGCTGCGCCGTGCAACCGCCCGCCCCCAGCAGGCCGGCGATCGTCCCGGTCGCCGACTGGGGCGGCACCCCGGCCGACGCAGGCCGCGCGCGGCGCCACGACATCACCCACATCACCCTGCACCACCAGGGCGAGCCCTTCAAGCCCGGCACCGACGTGCGCCAGTACCTGCGCAAGCTGCAGGCCTGGTCGCGCAATACGAAGGGATGGCTCGACATCCCCTACCACTACGTGATCGACCTCCAGGGACGCATCTATGCGGCGCGCGACATCGCCTTTGCCGGCGACACCAACACCGAGTACGACCCCAAGGGCCATGCCCTTATCGAAGTGGTCGGCAATTTCGAGGAAGTCGAACCGAACGCGGCCCAGCTCGACGCCGTGGTCAAGCTGATGGCCATGCTGGCGGCGAAGTACGACGTGCCGGTCGAGCGCATCGCCAGCCACCGCGATCACTCCGACAAGACCGTCTGCCCGGGCGCCAACCTGTACCGCTACGTGCAGAGCGGTTATTTCCGCGAACAGGTCGCGGCCAGGCTGGCGGCCGCCGAAGGTAGCAGGTAAACCCTCAGCGGGCGCATCGTCGAAGACAGGACGCTGGTACGGCGAGACGATGCAACGCCGCCATGCGTTTTTTTACAGGCGCGGCGCCTTCATCTGCCGGCCGTTCTGGTGCAGCACCAGGTAACTGCTGTCCGCCCCGTCGAAACGCACCTCGGCCTCGATGTCACGCGCGAAGAACACGGTCTCGCTGTGCGGGAAGATCTCGAGCCTGGGCTGCCCCGTGGCCTGGGCGTAGTAGCGGTCGCCCTCGCGGCTCAGCGCCAGCACGAAGTTCGGCGCCAGCTGGTAGCGGCCGACGCGGGTGTCGAAGGACGCGTTGGCGATCTTCGCGGCGGCGCGCGCGGGCGGCGTGTCGGCAATGCGCGCCTGTTTGTACTGCTCGCCATCCTGGTGCAGCGTCACGCTGTCCGCCCTGCCCTGGCCGTCACTGCTGAACTCAAAATACTCGAGTCCGCCCGGCACGAAGAAACCGGTCGGCGAATAGGCCTTGAGGCGCACCGACGGGCGGCCGCTCCTTTGCATCACCAGGGTGTCGCCGTCGCGCCGGAAGGTGCGCGTGGCCGCCTTGTCGACCTGGTAGACACCGGTATAGCGCTCGAGCGTGGCGGCGTCGAGGGTGACTTCCTTGAACTCGGGGAAAGGCTTGCCGATCGCGAGCGCGGCGGCCCGGTTCGCCACCACCGCCGGGTTGGCTACGCCGTCCTCGGCATTGCTCAGCACCGCGACAAAGACCTTCTCCTCGGGCAGGCGCAGCGCATAGGTGGAAAAGCCGTTGATGCCGCCGCCGTGCCCGACCACCTGCGCGCCCTGCAGGCGCCGCACTTCCCAGCCGTAGCCATAGCCGGTCGACTTGCCGTCGGCCAGCGTATAGGGCGTGAAGGCGCGGCGCCAGCTCGCGGGCGTGAGCAGCTTGCCCTGGGCGATGGCCGCGTCCCAGCGCGCCAGGTCGTCGACGGTGGAGACCAGGGCGCCGGCCGCATAGGGCTGCGTCATGCTCAGGGCGGCGCTGGGGCCGAAACCCTTCTCGCCCGGCGCGTGGCCGGCCGCGCGCGGCGCCTTGCCGCGCTCGACGCCCTCGTAGGCGGTATTCTCCATCCCCAGCGGCACGAAGATGCGCTGCTCCAGGAACTTGGCGTAAGGCTGGCCCGACACCTTCTCGATGATCGCGCCGAGCAGGAAGTAGCCGGAATTGTTGTAGCGGTAGGCCGTGCCGGGCTCGAATTCGAGCGGCTCGTTCTTGAACGAATCGATCATCTGCGCCACCGTCATGTCGCGCGCCATGGTCAGCGGATACTCCGGCCGGCTGGTATAGCTGACGATGCCCGAGGTATGGGTCAGCAGGTGCTCGACGCTGATCTTCTTGCCGCGCGTCGGGTAGTCGGGGAAGAAGCGCGTGATGTCGTCAGTGAGCGCCAGCTTGCCCTCCTCGGCCAGCATCAGGATGGCGACCGCCGTGAACTGCTTGGTGATCGAGCCGAGACGCATCACCGCGTCGCCGCTCATCGGCTTCATGCCGGCCGTGTCCGCGATGCCGTAGGCCTTGCGCAGCAGCGTCTTGCCGTCCTTGACGACGATGACCGTGGCGCCCGGCTCACCCGCCTTGTAGTAGGGGGCGATCGCCGCGTCGAGGCGCGCGGCCAGGGGCTGGGTTGCCTGGACGGCGACGGGGGCTTCCCAGGCCTGGGCGGCGGGCGCACCCAGCAGGACAAGGACGGCGACACAGACTGCGGACAGCTTTGGCATGCTCAGGCTCCCAGGGAAAGTAATGGAACATGCACTGTAGCCCAGTCCGGCACCGGCGCCGGCCGGTATGCGACAGAGTGCGGATGCGCGCGACGAGCGCCCAGAAGCGCCACCTGGGCGGCGCGTTGACAGCCCCGCCCCGTGCGTACAAAATGTTTTAATCACAACTTTCTGAAGGAAGCAGGATGCGCGAGCTGCGAATCAATCTGGTCATGCTGATGGCCTTCTGCGCCGCGCTGCCGGTTTCCGTGCTGGCCAGCCTGCTCATCCTGTCCAGGGAGCCGATGGCGAATGTCTACCTGGTCCTGGCCGGCGCAGCCTCGGTAGCGCTGTTCGGCCTCATCTACGCACTCGACTTCCTCACGCGCTGCCTGGCGAGCATGGACGGGGCGTCCGGCAAGTAAAAAGGCCGCCTGGCAGCGGCCTTGCCGCCGTGCGGGCGACAATGTCCGCGCGGCGCACATCAGAAGTACGTCGTCAGCTGGAACCATGCACGCGTGCGCGAACTGCTGCCNNCTGCTGCCGTCGACGTCGCGGCCAGTCGCGCCCACGCCCGGGTTGCCGCCGACCTTGCGCGCCACCGTGACCTGGACCGCGGTGCCGGCCAGCGCACGCCAGCTCAGCGCCAGTCCCGCCCCTTTCAACGCGTAGTGGTTGCCCACGCCGTTGGCCGCGAGCGCGCCCGGATACAGGTTGCGGTTCAGGGTGATGTGTCCGTAGTCGAAGAAGGCGCTCAGTCCGGCATTCGCCGCCGCCAGCTCCCATTGCGCTTCCAGCGTGGCCACGTGGCCCTCGTCGCCGCTGGCCTCGCCCGCCGCATAGGCGCGTACCCGCCCCGGGCCGCCCAGCGAGATCTTCTCGCCCGATTCCACGTTGGTCGAAGCAAACTGGCCGCTGACGCTGGCCAGCAGGCTGACCGGCCCAAGCAGGCGCTGCTGGCGGCTCAACTGGTAGTTGGTGCGCAGGAAGCGCCCGGCGCTGCGCTCGGCCAGTGCGTCGGCCGCTTCGAAGGCGCTATTGCCCGACAAATCGAGGTGGCCCGGCGTGAGGTCGAGCGAGGCGCTGGTGACGCCGCCGCCCAGCCAGCCATCCTGGGCGCTGAACACCAGCCCGAGCGGCAGCGTGCGCACCACCTTGTCGCTGATGTCGACGCCATTCGCGCGGTTGAGGTAGCGCTTGTCCTCGTAGGACAGGCGCAGCTGCAGGCTGGTGCGGCGCGTGCGCAGCAGCGGATGGGTCAGCAGCACCTCGCCGACCTTCGCGGTGCCGTGGGCGTCGAGCGCCTCGAACTCCTCGCCCAGGTGGTAGCGCAGGCCGGCATACGACAGGCCGAGGCGGGTGCCGGCCGCGCCCACGGGAAGCACATAGCCGGCGCGCGCATACTTGAAATCCGAACCGGTGCTCGAAGCCAGCAGCGAGACCTGGTCGCCATTGCCGCTCGGGTCATTGAAGTGGATGCCGCCGGTGGCGCGCAGGCGTCCGGTGTAGCGGTTCGAGGAGTTGTCCAGGCCGAGGTTGGCATTCAGCCGCGGCCCCTCGGACAGGTCGACCGCGACCGCGGTCTCGCCCAGCGCGGCGCCCGGACTGAGCTCGGCGCGGGCGCGCACGCCCGGCAGGTCCTGGGTCAGCAGCAGCGCGCGCTCCAGCTTGTCCTCCTGCACCGGCTGGCCGGCGGGGACCAGGGGGGCGGGATAGCGGGGGGGGGGGGGCGGGG
>DEKZ01000023.1:0-4297 GCA_002354135.1 Massilia sp. UBA2709
CGCCGGTCAGCGCGGCCGAGAGCTTGCGCGCGGCGCGCTTGCCGCATCCGCGTGCGCCTTCCGCCACCGCGACCCAGCAGGAATGGACGTGGCTCCAGACGAGCCGGTAGAAACGGTTGATCGAAGCATGTTTATGCATGGCGAAGTCCGTGGAGGAAGGCGAAGGATGGGCCTGCGCACGCCTACAGCAGCAGGCTGAAGTCCGAACGGTAGACGGCGCTGGCGCCGGCGCGTCCGCCCGGCGACAGGTAGAGCTGGAAGCGGCCGATCGCGGGATGGTCGAGCGCATAGGTGTCGGCGGCGACGGCCGGCTGGGGCGGGCCGTGGAACACCAGCGTGAACTGCTCGATGCGCGGATCGGCGCTCTTCGTTGGGTGCAGGCTCAGGCCGGCAAGGATGAGCGGCAGCGCTCCGGCCTGCGGGTGGTGCAGCCAGAAGGCCTGGCCGACGAGGCCCTGGGCGCTGGCGCGGCCCCAGGCGAATCCGGGTTCGGAGTCGCCGGCGCGCGCGGGGCCGCCCTCGACAGCGACGCCGGCCAGGACCAGCGCGCTGCCGGCGATTTTCAGGAGGGTGCGCCGTTTCATGCCGCTCCCCGGACCCTGGCGGCAGGCGATGGCGCGCGCCACTCCATGCGCCGGTACATGCCTTGCATCCCGGCCGGGCAAAAGCCGAGACGCCGGTACAGCGCGCAGGCCGGGTTGTTTTCCTCGACGTGGAGGACGACGCGCTGGCCCCTGGCCCCCGCCTCGGCCAGCAGGCCGCCGAGCAGGGTAGTGCCGATGCCCTGGCCGCGGTGCGCCTCGAGCAGGGCGATATCGATCACGCGGATCTCGTCCTGCGCGCGCGCCACGTACAGGCGGCCGATCGGCTCCCCATCGCACTCGACGATGTCGTAGCGCGCCTGCGGGTAATGCTGGCGGTAGTGATGGTGCTGGGCCTCGAACTGCATGCGCAGGAAGACCTCGGCGGTGACCTGGTCCCAGCCGGTGAGCGCGATCTCGGCTGTGCGGCTGGACGCGTAGACGCGGCGCAGGAAGGCCTCGTCGCCGGCGTGGATCGGGCGCAGGTGCAGGATCGGCTTCATCAGGAACGGGGCGGGAAAATGCCCTGCAGGGCGATGCAGAAGATCAGCGCCAGGTAGGGCTGCTGGTTGTTGTGCGGCCCGCTGCCGCCATTCGGCGCGAGCGACTGCGGCGCGGCCGGCGTGAGGCTGCCGCTGGCATAGATCTGGGCGGTGCTGGTGCGGCCGAAACCGGACGCGGGTCCGGGCGCCGCCGAGCTGGCCCCGCTGCCCGAATGCATCAGCTGGTGGGTGTGGGACGGCATGTCCGACTGCAGCAGGGTGACGCCGGCGCTGCCGCCCAGCTCGCCGAGCATGCGCTGCGTCAGGCCGGGTCCGATACCGGGATGCATGGGCATGCGCCGCTGCAGGTTCGGCAGCCCGAAGGTGGTCTTGCCGTCGCCACCATAGGTAACGCCAAGCAGGGAGAACAAGGCGGTATTCTGGCTGATCGGCATCAATTGGCCGTTGCAGACGGCCCAGCCGTGCGGCGGATAGTCGGTCGCCATGATGCGGATTTCCGCGAGAAATTGGTCGCTCATTGGATGGGCTCCTTCAGTCCTGCATGGGGTAGAGGCCGTACAGCGCAATGATGAAATTCACGCACAGGTAGGGCGCCATGTTCTCGTGGGGCATGCCTGATCCTGCCGGGCCGATGACGTTCGCTGTCATCGCGCCGGGCGTACCCATCAGCCCATAGATGCTGGTGCCGCCGGTGTTGCCGGGCAGCCCGGTCGCGGCCGTGTAGTCGTTGGTGGCGGGGTCGTTCGAGGCATAGGCCGCGTGCGTGTGGGCAGGCAGCTGGTTCGGGTTCAGGGTGACGCTCTCGGCGCCGCCCTGCTGGGCCAGGGCACGCGGGCTCAGGCCGGCGCCGGCGCCAGCATGGATGGGCACGCGTCCACGCAGGTCGGGCAAGGCGAAGGTGCTCTGGCCATCGCCGCCGTAGGAAGTGCCGATCAAGTTGAACAGCAGGTCGTTCTCGCTGACCGACAGCAGCTGTCCATTGCACAGGGCCCAGCCTGCCGGCGCGAAGTTACCCCCGAACATGCGGATCTCGCCAACATAGGGATCGGACATCGGTCTTCTCCAGTATCAGTTACGTGTGGGGTAGATGCCGGTCAGGGCAATGGCGAAATTCAGCACCAGGAAGGGCTGCATGTTGTCGTGCGGCTGCGAAGCCCCGGCCTGGCTGACGCTGTTCGCGTTCAGGGTCGTCAGGTTGGCCGGCGCCGCGTAGACGTCGCGCCCGACCCGCCCCTTCTTGCCAAGCAGGGCATTTGCCGGCGAGGTGCCGGTCGCCAGCGCGCTGCTTGCCTGCAGGCTGTGCAGGTGCGTCGGCATCTCGTTGACGCTCAGGGTATGCGTTTCGGCGCCGCCCATCTCCCCGGGCGGATTGCCTGCTGCCGCGTGCAGCGGCGCCCGGCCCCGCAGGTCCGGCAGCCGGAAAGTGGTCACGCCGTCGCCCCCGAAGCGCGTGCCCAGCAGCGAAAACAAGGCCTGGTTCTGGTTGATGGGCAGGGTCTGGCCATTGCACAAGGCCCAGCCCCTGGGCGCGTAGTGAAACGAAATCAGTCGGATCTCGCCGACATAGCACTCGGACATCTGGACTCCTCGTCGGGATGGCGGACAGGGCGCGGAACCGCTCCGGCCTCAGTTGAAAATGGCCTGGTAATGCACACCGTCGGCGTCGCGGCCGACCGGCGCCAGGAAAATGGAGAGCAGCCCGAGGGCGGCGTGTTCGAGCGTCCAGGTCGCCTGCGGCAGCAGCGGCTGCGCCGGCCCGCGGAACATCAGCGAGAAATGGCGGGCATCCGGGCGGCGCGGGTCGAGCGGGTCGACCTCGTACAGCGTGAGCGCCAGCGGCCGCTGGGCGGCCACCTGGAAGGGTGTGTCGAGCTGCCTGGCGAACAGGCCCAGCGTAGGAGGGATAGCGGACATATCGATGGCACCTCGCTCAGTTGATCCAACTAAGTGTATCGACGGATATTCCGCAAAGAAATGGACTGTTGCGCCAGAAGATTGATCTAACGCAAGGGTTGGCGGGCTTATGCAGCGAGGGTGGCGCGCCGCGCTGGTCCGGAGGCGGAAAATAAAAAAGGCAGCCCGAAGGCTGCCTTGTCTGTGCTACCGAAGGAAAGGCTCAGCGGCCCTTCGAACGCAGCTTCTGGATCGCCGCCAGCTGCGCGATCGCCGCGGCGAGTTCCGCCTGGGCTTTCGCGTAGTCGATCGTCGAGTCCTGGTTCTGCATCAGCTCTTCCGCCTGGCGCTTGGCTTCCTGGGCTTTCGCTTCGTCCAGGTCGCCACCGCGGATCGCGGTGTCGGCCAGCACGGTCACGCCGTTCGGCTGCACCTCGAGGATACCGCCGGCGACGAAGACGAATTCCTCGCCACCATTAGTCGTCTGGATGCGCACGGCACCCGGACGGATCCGCGTGATCAGCGGGGTGTGCTTCGGGTAGATACCCAGCTCACCCGCTTCGCCCGGCAACGCGACGAAAGTTGCTTCGCCCGAAAAGATCTGCTCTTCGGCCGATACCACGTCAACGTGAATAGTGTTTGCCATGTGTGTCCTTCAGTTGAAGAAACCGATTAAGAAGCCAGTTTCTTGGCTTTTTCGATCGCTTCTTCGATGGTGCCGACCATGTAGAACGCCTGTTCCGGCAGGTGGTCCAGTTCGCCCGACGCGATCATCTTGAAGCCCTTGATCGTGTCTTTCAGCGAAACGTACTTGCCTGGCGAACCAGTGAACACTTCAGCGACGTGGAAAGGCTGCGACAGGAAACGCTGCATCTTGCGAGCGCGTGCCACGGTCAGCTTGTCTTCCGGCGCCAGTTCGTCCATGCCCAGAATCGCGATGATGTCGCGCAGTTCCTTGTAGCGCTGCAGGGTGCCCTGCACGGCGCGCGCGGTCTCGTAGTGTTCCTGGCCGACGACCAGCGGGTCCAGCTGGCGCGAGGTCGAGTCCAGCGGATCGACTGCCGGGTAGATACCCAGCGAAGCGATGTCACGCGACAGAACGACGGTCGAGTCCAGGTGGGCGAAGGTGGTTGCCGGCGACGGGTCGGTCAAGTCGTCCGCAGGGACGTACACGGCCTGGATCGAGGTGATCGAACCGGTCTTGGTCGAGGTAATACGCTCTTGCAG
Organism: Massilia sp. UBA2709; assembly: GCA_002354135.1. Classification (GTDB taxonomy): domain Bacteria; phylum Pseudomonadota; class Gammaproteobacteria; order Burkholderiales; family Burkholderiaceae_D; genus Telluria. The sequence continues at coordinate 4,205 of DEKZ01000023.1, forward strand.
GCGGCCCATTTCTTCGGCCAGGGTCGGCTGGTAGCCCACCGCGGACGGCATACGGCCCAGCAGTGCCGACACTTCGGTACCGGCCAGGGTGTA
>DEKZ01000023.1:4308-36554 GCA_002354135.1 Massilia sp. UBA2709
ACGCGCAGACGGTTGCCCGGCGGTTCGTTCATCTGGCCATAGACCATCGCCACTTTCGAGTTGGTCGGGTTTTCCAGGTCGACGACCTTGGCGTCCGCCATTTCGTGGTAGAAGTCGTTGCCTTCACGGGTACGCTCGCCAACACCGGCGAACACGGACAGACCCGAGTGCGCTTTAGCGATGTTGTTGATCAGTTCCATCATGTTGACGGTCTTGCCGACGCCGGCGCCGCCGAACAGGCCGACCTTACCGCCTTTGGCGAACGGGCAGACCAGGTCAATCACTTTAATACCGGTTTCCAGCAGGTCGGTCGATGGCGACAGTTCGTCGTACACCGGAGCCGAGCGGTGGATCGAGGCCATGCGCTCGTGGCTGACCGGACCGCACTCGTCGATCGGGTTGCCCAGCACGTCCATGATGCGACCCAGGGTCGCGACGCCGACCGGGACCATGATCGGTGCGCCGGTGTTCTGGATGGTCATGCCGCGACGCAGGCCTTCCGAGCTGCCCAGAGCAATGGTACGGACGATGCCGTCGCCGAGCTGCTGCTGCACTTCCAGCGTCAGTTCGGAGCCTTCCATTTTCAGTGCATCGAAAACCTTCGGCATGGCGTTACGCGGGAATTCCACGTCAACCACTGCGCCGATACACTGAACGATTTTGCCATCAGCCATGTTCGTTCCTTCAGATATAGTTAAATTCTTTATTTAGACCGCTGCCGCGCCGGCGACGATCTCGGAGAGTTCTTTGGTAATCGCTGCCTGGCGGGTCTTGTTGTAGACCAGCTTCAGTTCGCCGATGACGTTACCCGCGTTGTCGCTTGCCGCCTTCATCGCCACCATGCGCGCCGACTGCTCGGACGCCAGGTTCTCGGCGACGGCCTGGTACACCAGGGCCTCGACGTAGCGCACCAGCAGCTCGTCGATCACGACTTGCGCTTCCGGCTCGTAGATGTAATCCCACGAGATGCCACCAGCTTCCTGTTCCAGGTGCTTGGCGGGCAGCGGGAGCAGCTGCTCGACGACCGGTTCCTGCTTCATCGTGTTGATGAACTTGGTGTAGCACAGGTACACAGCGTCCAGTTGGCCGTCCTGGTATGCGTCGAGCATGACCTTGATCGGACCGATCAGCTTTTCCAGGTGCGGGGTGTCGCCGATTTGCGTGGCGTGCGACACGACCTTGACGCCGATGCGGTTCAGGAAGCCCAGGCCCTTGTTGCCGATGGCAACGGCCTCGATGCGGTTGCCCGCCGCTTCCTGTTCGCGCGACTTCTGCGTCACCTGGCGCAGGATGTTGGTGTTCATGCCGCCGCACAGACCCTTGTCGGTCGTGACGACGATGAAGCCGACAGCTTTTGCCTGCACGTGCTTGGCTTGCGCCATGAAGACGTGCGTGTACTCCGGATTCGCGCCAGCAAGATTAGCCGTGATGTTACGAACTTTCTCACTGTAGGGACGGGCGGCGCGCATCCGGTCCTGCGCCTTGCGCATCTTGGATGCGGCGACCATTTCCATCGCCTTGGTGATCTTCTTCGTATTCTCTACGCTCTTGATCTTGCCACGTATCTCTTTGCCTACTGCCATGAGTCCTTACTCCTTCCGGTCACCAGCATCGCCATGTTGCCAATGCGATGCTGGATTCTTCCTCATTTATTAGAATGCGCCGGATTTCTTGAAATCAGCAATGGCGGCGGCCAGCGCAGCTTCGCCGTCCTTGTCCAGTTGCTTGGTTTCGTCGATCTTCGACAGCAGGGAAGCGTGGCTCGCCTTCAGGAAGTTGTGCAGGCCGTGCTCGAACGGCAGCACTTGCTTGACTTCGATGTCGTCCAGGTAGCCCTTGTTGACGGCGAACAGCGATGCGGCCATCAGCGAGGTCGACAGCGGCGAGAACTGCGGCTGCTTCAGCAGTTCGGTCACGCGTGCACCGCGGTCCAGCTGCTTGCGGGTCGATTCGTCCAGGTCCGATGCGAACTGCGCGAACGCAGCCAGTTCACGGTACTGCGCCAGGTCGGTACGGATACCGCCGGACAGGCCCTTGATGACCTTGGTCTGGGCAGCGCCACCGACGCGCGACACCGAGATACCTGCGTTGATCGCAGGACGGATACCGGCGTTGAACAGCGAGGTCTCCAGGAAGATCTGGCCGTCGGTAATCGAGATGACGTTGGTCGGCACGAAGGCCGAGACGTCGCCCGCCTGCGTTTCGATGATCGGCAGTGCGGTCAGCGAGCCGGTCTTGCCGGTCACGGCGCCGTTGGTGAACTTCTCGACGTAGTCGGCGTTCACGCGTGCTGCGCGCTCGAGCAGACGGCTGTGCAGGTAGAACACGTCGCCCGGGTAGGCTTCGCGGCCCGGCGGACGGCGCAGCAGCAGGGAAATCTGGCGGTAGGCGACTGCCTGCTTCGACAGGTCGTCGTACACGATCAGCGCGTCTTCGCCGCGGTCGCGGAAGTATTCGCCCATCGCGCAGCCCGAGTAGGCCGAGATGTACTGCATGGCGGCCGATTCCGACGCCGATGCTGCGACAACAATGGTGTACTCCATCGCGCCGTGCTGTTCCAGCGAACGCACGATGTTCTTGATGGTCGATGCCTTCTGGCCGATTGCGACGTACACGCAGGTGACGCCCTGGCCCTTCTGGTTGATGATCGCGTCGACTGCGACAGCCGATTTACCGGTCTGGCGGTCGCCGATGATCAGCTCACGCTGGCCACGGCCGATCGGCACCATCGCGTCGATCGACTTGATACCGGTCTGCATCGGCTGCGAGACCGATTCACGGGCGATCACGCCCGGCGCGATCTTTTCGATCGGCGCGGTCAGCGAGGTAGCGATCGGACCCTTGCCGTCGATCGGCTGGCCCAGTGCGTTGACGACGCGGCCGCGCAGTTCCGGACCGATCGGCACTTCCAGGATGCGGCCGGTGGTCTTGACGGTGTCGCCTTCCGAGATGTGCTCGTAAGCACCCAGGATCACGGCGCCGACCGAGTCGCGCTCGAGGTTCATCGCCAGACCGAAGGTGTTGCCAGGGAATTCCAGCATCTCGCCTTGCATCACGTCCGACAGACCATGGATGCGGCAGATACCGTCGGCGACGGAGATCACCGTGCCTTGATTGCGAACGTCAGCCGAACCTTCCAGGCCCTGGATCCGGCTCTTGATCAGTTCGCTGATTTCAGATGGGTTAAGTTGCATGAGTGCTAACTCCTAATAGTTTCTTGATGCGTAGGGCAAGGACGTGAGATGCCGGCTGACAGTGCTAAGTTCCTGCGAAGTTCCGCTTACGAGACCAGCGCAACATGCATTTGTTGCAGCTTGGCGCGTACCGAGGTATCGAGCACTTCATCACCGACCACCACGCGCACGCCACCGATCAGCGACGGGTCCACAGTGACCGTGGGGTTGAGCTTGCGGCCGAATTTCTTTTCCAGCGTTGCGACCAGTTGCGCCACCTGGGCGTCGGTCATGTCGAACGCGCTGTAGATGGTCGCGTCGGCAGCACCTGCCTGCGCGTTCTTCAGCACCTGGAACTGCGCGCCGATTTCCGGCAGCAGGCTGATGCGGCCGTTTTCGGCCAGCATCGTCAGGAAGTTCGACGCTTCCGGGGTCATCGGCGACTTCACGAGCGCGGCCAGGGCGCCGGTGATATCGGCGGCGGACACGTTCGGGTTGGCGGCAAACGCCTGCACATCAGGGTTGGCGCCGACTTGTGCCAGTTCGGACACGAGTTCGGACCAGGCTGCCATGTTGCCCTGTTGGGCGACACGGAACAGCGCTTCGGCGTAGGGACGGGCGACGGTTGCGAGTTCAGCCATGATTAGAGCTCGGTCGACAGTTGCGACAGCAGGGCGGCGTGCGCTTCTGCGTTCACTTCACGCTTGAGGATCTGCTCGGCGCCTTGCACTGCCAGTGCGGCCACCTGGCCACGCAGTTCTTCGCGCGCGCGCGTTACCTGCTGCTCGGCGTCGGCCTTGGCGGCAGCGACGATACGGGCGGCTTCTTCAGCGGCGGTCTTCTTGGCTTCATCGATGATCAGCTGGGCGCGCTTTTCGGCGTCAGCGATGCGCTTCTGGCCTTCGTCACGGGCGCCGGCCAGTTCGGCCTGCACGCGCTTCTCGGCGGCTGCCAGGTCGGCCTTGCCACGGTCGGCGGCGGCCAGACCATTCGCGATCCTCTCGGCGCGCTCGTCGAGCGCTTTCATCAGCGGCGGCCACACGAACTTCATCGTGAACAGCGCCAAGACGAGGAAGACGGCGAGCTGTGCAAACAGAGTTGCGTTAAGGTTCACGGTTTTTCCCTTCTCACAAAAACGGATGCCGAACCGCGATGGTTCGGCCCTTGAAAACGAGATGCGTCGTCTTAGCCGGTGAACGGGTTAGCGAACGCGAACAGCATTGCGATACCAACGCCGATCAGGAATGCCGCGTCGATCAGACCGGCCAGCAGGAACATCTTGGTTTGCAGGGTGTTCATCAGTTCAGGCTGACGTGCCGAGGCTTCCAGGTACTTACCGCCCATCAGAGCGATACCGATACATGCGCCGATAGCGCCGAGGCCGATGATCAAACCGCAAGCCAGTGCAACAAAAGAAACGTCAGTCATGATTACTCCAAAAAGTTAATTTAAAAACCAGATTAAAAACTACAACTTCGTTACAACCACTATCTTGTTCGATGCTTGCGGCGCCGATCAGTGGCCTTCGTGAGCCTGACCGAGGTACACCAGCGTCAGCATCATGAAGATGAATGCCTGCAGGAACACGATCAGGATGTGGAAGATCGCCCAGATCGAGCCGGCAATCACCTGGCCCGCGAAACCGAAGACGGTAGCGGTTGAACCAAGCAAAGCGATCAATAGGAACAGCAGCTCGCCGGCGAACATGTTGCCGAACAGTCGCATACCGAGCGACACCATTTTTGCTGCGTATTCGATGATGTTCAGCAGCAGGTTGAACGGCGCCATGTAGATGCCGAACGGTGCTGCGAACAGTTCGTGGAGCCAGCCGCCCAGGCCCTTGATCTTGATGCCGTAGTAGAGCATCAGGATCAGCACGCCCAGCGAGATGCCGATGGTGCCGTTCAGGTCGGCGGTCGGGACCACGCGGTGGTACGGGAACAGGTGCTCGACGCCGAACCACTTGAAGGCTTCGGAGAAGATGTCGACCGGCAGGAAGTCCAGCGAGTTCATCAGGGCGACCCAGACGAACACGGTCAGCGCGGCCGGGGCGATGAAGCTGCGGTCGCCGTGGACGATGGTCTTCGACTGGTTCTCGACCATCTCGACCAGCATCTCGACGGCGGCCTGGAAGCGGCCCGGCACGCCGGAGGTCGCCTTGCGCGCGGCCATCCACATGATCAGGCAGCCGATGACGCCCATTGCGATCGACCAGAAAATGGTGTCGTAGTGGAGGACGGAGAAGTCGACCGGACCCTGCTGGTGGGTGTTCGACAGGTGGCCCAGGTGGTGCCGGATGTACTCTGATGCGGTGGGCGCGTGGTGTGCGCCTTCTACGGTTGTCGTCGCCATTTTCAGTGCCTAAATAATAAGAATATGTAACTCTTCAGTGCCACGATGAACCCGGCGAGGAGCGCCAGCCAGTTCAGATCGCGGTACAGCCACGCAGTTGCTCCCAGCAGGGCAAGCGTTAATGCAATCTTTATAAATTCCCAAATGAAAAACGAGAACGGGTTAGCCCCGCCTGGTTTTTGTGCGGCGGCGAACAAGCGCAGCGCCATAATGCCGTTGGGCAAGACACAACAGATTCCACCGAGTACCGCCGACAACATCGCAGGCCATCCCCCCAGCAGTGCGGCGACGAGGCCGGCGACTACTGTTACGATCAATTGCAGGGAGACCAGGCGCAACATTTTTATTCTTTCGCCTTAGCCATGAGAACCGAGTTACGGTGTGGTAATTACATGAATCAGCGGGATTATAAGTTCGTTAGTGCATTTGAGTCAAACGATTCCGCCTCTTCCGTACCGCCTCCGGAGGGCTTGAAATGTGACATAAATATTGACAGTAAGCTCAGTTTTCGATGCAGTTCGCGTGTCGAAATGCAGATGTGTAGCAGAAGATTTTGATGAGGAATTGGCGCGGAAGATGGGCGCAGGGACGTAGGGTGGACGGGTTTCCCGTCCACGCGTGCAAGGAACTGCAGCCGACCGGGCATGTCGATGCGGTCGGAATCCGGTTTGCCTGTGTTATATAAAGCAACTCCAAACTATTGTTGGAGAATAGCGACAGTTGTTGAGCGTTGAGCTGCCGTTCGGGTTTTGGTGTCGCGCGAAAACAGGTGCTGCACAGAGGTGTGCGCAAACGTGGTGGAACGCGTGGACGGCAAAGCCGCCCCGGCGTCCCTGCGTTTCCATGATCAGGCACGCAGCCGCGCCAGCACACCTTCCAGCACATCCAGGTTCTGGAAGTCGATGATCATCTGCCCCCTGCCCTTCGGTCCCATCTTGAACACGACCGGCGTCGCCAGCCGGTCCGACAGCTCTTCTTCGAGGCGCACGATGTCGCCCGACTTTTCCTTCAGGCGCGCCTGGGCTGCCGGGCTGTTCTGTTCCTCGATGGCGCGCGCCACCAGTTTTTCGGTTTCGCGTACCGACAGGCGTTTGGCGACGACTTGGTTCGCCAGGGCGATCTGGCTGGCGTTATCCACAGACAGGAGCGCACGGGCGTGGCCCATGTCGATGTCGCCGGCCATCAGCATGGTCTGCACTGGCCCGGCCAGGTTCACCAGGCGCAGCAGGTTGGACACGGCGCTGCGCGAACGGCCGACCGCGCTGGCGGCCTGTTCATGGGTGAAATTGAAATCCGAGATCAGGCGCGCGATGCCCTGCGCCTCTTCCAGCGGATTCAGGTCTTCGCGCTGCATGTTCTCGATCAGCGCCATCGCCGCGGCGGCCTGGTCGTCGACCTCGCGCACCAGCACCGGGATTTCTTCCAGGCCGGCGAGCTGGGCCGCGCGGAAGCGGCGTTCGCCGGCGATGATCTCGTAGCGGCCGCCGTCGACCGGGCGCACCAGCACCGGCTGCATCACGCCCTGGCTCTTGATCGAGGCGGCCAGTTCGTTCAGCGCCCCCTCGTCCATGCGGGTGCGCGGCTGGTACTTGCCCGCCTGGAGCTGGGAGATCGGCAGCGCGGACGGTGCGCCGGTTGGCGCCGGTGCGCTGTCGAGGTCGCCGCCGAGCAATGCATCGAGACCGCGGCCGAGGCCCTTGAGTTTTTTGGTAGCCATTTCTAGAACACTCCCTGGTTACATCGTCTTGATGCGCTCGACCATCTCGGCCCCGAACGCGATGTAGGCCTGCGCCCCTTTCGAGGACGGATCGAAGGTCACGCCGGGCACGCCATACGACGGCGCCTCGGCCAGGCGCACGTTGCGCGGAATGATGGTTTTAAAAACCTTGCCGCCGAAGTGCTGCTCGAGCTGCTTCGAGACCTGCTGCGACAGGGTCATGCGCGGATCGAACATCACGCGCAACAGACCGATGATCTTCAGGTCGGTGTTCAGGTTGGCGTGCACCTTCTTGATCGTGTTGACCAGGTCGGACAAGCCTTCCAGTGCGTAGTACTCGCACTGCATCGGGATGATCACGCCGTGGGCCGCGCACAGGCCGTTCAGGGTCAACATCGACAATGCCGGCGGACAGTCGACCAGGATGAAGTCGTAGTCCGCATCCACCTTGGCCAGCGCGTGCTTCAGGCGGCGCTCGCGGCTGTCCAGTTCGACCATCTCGACTTCGGCGCCGGCCAGCTCGCGATTCGCCGGCAGCACATCGAAGTGACCGGCTTCGGAGCGCACACGCGCCGCGCTCACCTCGGCCTCGCCCAGCAGCACCTCGTAGGTCGAGCTTTCCAGCGTCGCCTTGTTGATGCCCGCTCCCATGGTCGCATTGCCCTGCGGGTCGAGGTCGACCAGCAGCACGCGCTGGTCCAGCTTGGCCAGTCCCGCGGCCAGGTTGACGCTGGTGGTCGTCTTGCCGACTCCCCCCTTTTGGTTTGCAACGCAAAAAATCTTTGCCATCTATCTTATCCGGACACGACTATATTGACCTATACCGTTCATACCTTTTAAACCGTATAAACGGTTTATTCAGTTTAAACGGTATAAACCGTTTATATTGTTAGCTGTAGGAGGGCCTTTCTTGCCCTTGGCAATCTGCTGTCGAGCGGCCTTTCGGTTCTGCCGTTTTGCCGCTCCCGTTTTGCCTCTGTTTTTTATATTGCTCGTTCGATGAATACCAGGTGACGTTCCGCTTCCAGTTTCGGCACCCGCAAAGGCCGCAATTCCTGCACCTTCCACTCCTGGGGCAGCCTTTGCTGCTCCTCGGCAGGCGCCGTGCCTTTCAGGGCAATGAACCTGCCGCCCTCGGCCAGCAGGTGCCCGGACCAGTTGACGAAATCCGAGAGGTCGGCAAACGCACGCGAAGTGATGACTTCGAAAGGCCCGGCCTTCAGATCCTGCACCTTCATCGTGTACACGGTGACATTCGCCAGGCCGAGTTCCGCTTTTACCTGGGTCAGGAAGGCGGTTTTCTTGTGCACGGTGTCGATCAGCGATACCTGCATGTCGGGCCGGGCAATGGCCAGCACCAGGCCCGGCAAGCCGCCCCCTGCCCCGACGTCGAGCAGGCTTTTCACGCCCTCGAACGCCGACACTGCCGCCAACGAATCGAGCAGATGATGGGTCACCATCTGCATCGGGTCGCGCAGCGAAGTGAGGTTGTAGACGCCGTTCCACTTGGCCATCAGCGCTAGGTAGTCCATCAATTGCTCGCGCTGCGCGGCCCACAGCGGCAAATCGAGTTCGTCGATGCCGTCGTTGAGCACCTGCATCAGTTTTTCGCGGTCAAAACCCCTCATTGCGCGGCCTCCGCGTCCGCTGCCGGAGCCGACGTGAAGCCCTTGGCGCCGCGTTTTTTCAGGTGCACCAGCAGCAGGGAGATGGCCGCCGGGGTCACGCCGGAGATGCGCGAAGCCTGGCCCAGGGTTTCCGGACGCTGTTTATCGAGCTTCTGGCGCACCTCGATCGACAGCGCCGCAATCTCCAGGTAGTTCAGGTTTTCCGGCAATTTCAAGTTCTCGTAGTGGTCGTGACGCTCCACTTCGCGCGCCTGGCGGTCGATGTAGCCCGCGTATTTCAGCTGGATTTCGACCTGCTCCTTCACCGCCGGATCTTCCACACCCGGGCCGCCCAGGAGCTGGCCTTCGGTACCGGTCATCGTCACCAGGGTGTCGTAATCGACGTTTGGCCTGCGCAGCAGATCGGCCAGGTTGTACTCGCGTTCCAGGGCCTGGCCCACCACGCGCTCGGATTCAGCGGCAGCGAGAATGCGCGGATTGACCCAGGTCGAGCGCAGGCGTTCGAGCTCGCGTGCGACGGCTTCGCGCTTCTCTTCAAACGCTTGCCACTGCGCGTCGCCAACCACGCCGAGCTTGCGGCCGATCTCGGTCAGGCGCATGTCCGCGTTATCTTCGCGCAGCGACAGGCGGTACTCGGCCCGGCTCGTGAACATACGGTAGGGCTCGGCCACGCCCTGGGTGGTGAGGTCGTCGACCAGCACGCCCAGGTAGGCTTCCGAGCGGCCCGGGGTCCAGGCTTCCTGCCCCTTCGTCTGCAGCGCCGCGTTCAGGCCGGCGAGCAGGCCCTGGGCCGCCGCCTCCTCGTAGCCGGTGGTGCCGTTGATCTGGCCGGCGAAGAACAGGCCGCGGATCGCCTTGGTTTCCAGCGAGGCCTTGAGGCCGCGCGGGTCGAAATAATCGTATTCAATGGCGTAGCCCGGACGCAGGATGAAGGCGTTTTCCATGCCCTTCATCGAGCGCACCAGCGCCAGCTGCACGTCGAACGGCAGGCTGGTCGAGATCCCGTTCGGGTAGAACTCGTTGGTCGTCAGGCCTTCCGGCTCGAGGAAGATCTGGTGCGACTCCTTGGAGGCGAAACGGTGGATCTTGTCCTCGATCGAAGGGCAATAACGCGGGCCGACACCTTCGATGACGCCGGTGTACATCGGGCTACGGTCCAGGCCGTTGCGGATGATGTCGTGGGTTTGCGCATTGGTGTGCGTGACCCAGCACGGCACCTGGCGCGGATGCATGCTGGCCTTGCCCATGTACGAGAACACCGGCACCGGATCGAGGTCGCCCGGCTGTTCGGTCAGCACCGAGAAATCGATGCTGCGGCCGTCGATGCGGGGCGGTGTGCCGGTCTTCAGGCGGCCTTGCGGCAGCTTCAATTCCTTGAGCCGGGCAGACAGCGAGAGCGCAGGCGGATCGCCCGCGCGGCCGGCCGAGTAGTTTTGCAGGCCGACGTGGATCTTACCGTCCAGGAAAGTGCCTGCCGTCAGCACGACGGCACGGGCGCGGAATTGCAGGCCGATCTGGGTGACGGCGCCGACCACGCGGTCGCCCTCCACCATCAGGTCGTCGACGGCCTGCTGGAACAGCCACAGGTTCGGCTGGTTTTCCAGGCGCGAACGGATCGCCGCCTTGTACAGGATGCGGTCGGCCTGGGCGCGGGTAGCGCGCACGGCCGGGCCCTTGGACGAGTTCAGGATGCGGAACTGGATGCCGGATTCATCGGTGGCAATGGCCATCGCGCCACCCAGGGCATCGACTTCCTTGACCAGATGGCCCTTGCCGATGCCGCCAATGGAGGGGTTGCACGACATCTGGCCCAGGGTTTCAATGTTGTGCGTCAGGAGCAGCGTCTTCTGCCCCGTGCGTGCGGACGCGAGTGCAGCCTCGGTGCCGGCATGGCCGCCGCCGACGACGATCACGTCGAATTCAGTAGGAAATAGCATGATGGAAGTGTGGAGCGAGGAGACTAATTCACGATTATAGAAGCATTTCTTGGCGCGGACTCGGCTCGGGCTGAAAACGCGACGGTTTTTGTTTCACGTGGAACACAACAGCCGTACGCCGTTATGACTGTTTCACGTGAAACAATTGCTCCGCCGGGAAGCGTTCAGGCACAAAAAAAGCCGGGCAAGCCCGGCTTTTGTTCCACGTGAAACAAGGTCACCACGCAACTCAACTGGCCCAGCGCACGACCGCATCGAAGCCCGTCTTTACGATCAGGGTCGACACCACGACGAGGAACAGCTTGCGTACAAAGGCGCTGCCGTGCTTGATCGCCAGGCGGGTACCGACCAGGGAACCGGCAATCTGGCAAGCCGCCATCAGCAGGCCCAACTGCCAGAGCAGGTGCCCGCTGTAGCCGAACCACATCAGCGCCGACAGGTTGCAGGCCACGTTCACGATTTTCGCCGCCGCCGAGGCGCTCAAGAAATCGAAGCCGAAGAAGCGAACGTAAAGAAAGATCAGGAAGCTGCCGGTGCCCGGCCCGAAAAAGCCGTCATAAAAACCGATGGCCGCGCCCATGCCGATTGCCCACCAGCGTTCCGCCGAGCCGCTGTGCACCGGCGCGTGGACTGAACCCAGGTCCTTCTTGCGGAAGGTATAGATGGCGACCGCCAGCAGGATCAGCGGCAGCAGGCTGCGCACGAAGTCGCCCGGCACGCGGGTCACGGTCCAGGCGCCGACAAAGGACAGGGCAAAGGCCGCCAGCGCCGCCGGCGCCGCCGCGCTCCAGGCAACGCGCACGCGCCGGCTGTAATTTACCGCCGCCGCGCCGGTGCCGAAGATGCTGGCCAGCTTGTTCGTGCCGAGCAGGGTTGCCGGCACTTCTTTCGGTAACACGGAAAAAATCGCGGGCACCTGGATCAGGCCGCCGCCGCCCACCACGGCGTCCACGAGCCCGGCGAGAAAGGCTGCGCCGCCAAGCCATACGAAGTCAATCATCACCTGCTTTCGATACGTTGAAGAGACGAAATTGTACGCAGGTTAGCACCATGACGCAGCCGCCAACTTTTCCGCAGCCCAGCCATTCTGGTGTAATCTTGATCGATCCAAACGCACGGGGAACAACCATGACCGCCTTTGCCTTCAGCACCGTCGCCCACATCGTTTCCGAACCCGGCGCCGCCAGCCGCCTTGGCGAGATCGTCCGCGAACGCTTCCCCTCCTCCCGCCGCGCCCTCGTCGTGACCGATCCGGGTTTTCTCCGCACCGGCCTGGCAGAGATGCCTTGCCTGGACCTGAAGCGCCACCGCTTCACCGTCAGCGTCTATTCCGGCGTGGTCGCCGATCCGCCCGAAGACGTGGTGCTGGACGCGGTGCGCTTCGCCCGCGAGAACGAGGCGGACCTGGTCATCGGCCTGGGCGGCGGCAGCTCGATGGACGTGGCCAAGCTGATCGCCGTGCTGGCGGCCGGCGAGCAGCCCTTGTCCGAGATTTACGGTATCGGCAAGGTGACGGGTACGCGCCTGCCCCTGGTGCAAGTGCCGACGACAGCCGGCACCGGTTCCGAGGTCACCAACATCGCGATCGTCACGACCGGCGCCACCACCAAGATGGGCGTGGTCGCGCCCCAGCTCTACGCCGACCTGGCAATCCTCGACGCCGCCCTCACCCTCGGCCTGCCGCCCATGGTGACGGCCGCGACCGGGATCGACGCCATGGTCCATGCGATCGACGCCTATACCAGCAGGCACAAGAAGAATCCGGTATCGGACACCCTGGCGCGCCAGGCACTCGAGCTGCTGTCGCGCAATCTCATCCCTGCCTGCGAAAACGGCAGCCGGCTCGAGGTGCGGCAAGCGATGCTGCTGGGCGCCTGCCTGGCCGGCCAGGCCTTTTCGAACGCGCCGGTGGCGGCAGTACACGCGCTGGCCTATCCGGTCGGCGGCATCTTCCACGTCGCCCACGGGCTGTCGAATTCCCTGGTGCTGCCGCATGTGCTGCGCTTCAATGCGCCCGAGGCTGCGCCCCTGTATGCGGAGCTGGCAGCCGTTGCCGTCCCGCAAGCCGGCGGCAGCATCGAGGCGCGCACCGAGGCGCTCATCGCAGCGATGCAGCACACGGCCCGGATCACCGGCATCCAGACTACGCTGCAGCAGGTCGGCATCAGGGAAAGCGATCTGGACCGGCTGGCGGACGACGCCATGCGCCAGACCCGTTTGCTGGGGAACAATCCAAGGGAAGTGACGCGGGCGGACGCGCGCGCGATCTACGCCGCCGCGTTGTAGAAGCGCACGATAAACTCAGCCGGACTGCGCCGTCGAGGTCGCGCTCTGGGGCAGGCTGGCGAAAAAATCGAGCAGGAGTGCATTGACCTGATCGGCCGCGGTCAGTTGCAGCCAATGGTCGGCGCCCTCGATGCGTTCGTAGCGGAAGGTCTCGGCCACGTACTGCGAGGAGTCGCGCATCTGCTCTTCCGTGAGCGCGACGTCGCGGCTGCTCCAGACGCCCATCACCGGCACCCTCACCGGCTCGGTCTGGCCGCCCAGATTGAAACCATGCGGCACATTCGCACGGTAATAGTTCAGGGCCGCGGTCATGCGGCCGGGCTCGCGCAGGTCGCTGCGCCAGTGCGACAGCTGGGTCGGATCCGAGGTGAAGTGGCGCATCGCGAAGAAGTCGGCGGCCGTCAGGGATTTCTCGGCCAGCAGCGGCGTCATGAACCACAGCATGTAGCTGCTGCGCAGGCGCTGCATGATACCGGCGCGCGCAAACGCCGCCGGATGGCCGACCGACAGCGCGACATACTGTTCGACGCGCTGCGGCGCCCGCATGCACAGCAACCAGCCGACCAGCGCGCCCCAGTCGTGGCCGACGACGCGCGCCTTCTCGATGCCCATGACGTCGAGCAGCGCCAGCATGTCGGCAACAAGATGTTCGGTGCGGTAGGCCGCCACGGCCTCGGGCGCATCGGTGCGGCCATAGCCGCGCAGGTCGGGAGCGATCACGCGATAGCCGGCGCGCACCAGCGGGCCGACCTGCTTGCGCCAGACGACGTGGGTGTCGGGAAAGCCGTGCAGCAGCAAGACCGCCGGCCCCTCCCCTGCGCTCATCACATACATGCGCAGACCATTTACGCTCAACATTGCCGATGTGTCTTTCACGCCGCCTCCCGCTCCTTGTTCACGGATAGTCTAGCGCCAGCGTCGGGCCTGGCGCGCGCGCGACGCTCGAGCAGCGCGCCGATCTCGCCGACGATGCCGCGGCGGAACAGCAGCACGCAGGCAATGAAGATCAGGCCCGTCACCATGCCGACCGACTCGCCCAGGGTCGAGAACCAGTTGACGCCCGTGGTCTCGGCCAGCCACAGGCCCAGGTCGCCCAGCTTGTTTTCCAGCGCCACGATGATGAAGGCGCCGATGATCGGTCCGGCCATGGTGCCCATGCCGCCCACCAGGGTCATCAGGACCACCAGGCCCGACATGGTCCAGTGCACGTCGGTGAGCGTTTCGAAACCGAGCACGACGGTCTTGGTGGCGCCGGCCAGGCCGGTGAGCGCGGCCGACAAAACGAAGGCGAGCAATTTATAGCGGTCGGCGTCGTAGCCGAGCGAGATCGCGCGCGGCTCGTTTTCCTTGATGGCTTTCAGGACCTGGCCGAAGGGGGAATGCACGGTGCGCACGATCAGCGCAAACCCGAGCACGGCAATCGCCAGCACCACGTAATACAGGGTCAGGTCGTTGCCCAGGTCGAGCACGCCGAACAGGCGCCCGCGCGGCACGCCCTGCAGGCCGTCCTCGCCATGGGTGTAGGGGCTGCGCAGCGCGGCGAAGTACACCATCTGGGCCAGGGCCAGGGTGATCATCGAAAAATAAATGCCCTGGCGGCGGATCGCCAGTGCGCCGATCACCAGGCCCAGCACCGCGCTGGCCGCCACGCCCGCCAGGATGCCGAGCTCGGTCGGCAGCCCGATATTGGCCAGCAGGTGCCCGGTCACGTAACCGGCACTGCCGAAAAAGGCAGCATGGCCAAACGAGAGCAGGCCGGTAAAGCCGATCAGGAGGTTGAAGGCGCAGGCGAACAGGGCGAAGCACAGCAGCTTCATCAGGAACACCGGATAGCCGAAGAAAGGCGCCGCCAGCGCGAGAGCCAGGGCAATGCCGTAACCGATTTTCTTGTTCATGCTTACTTTTCCTTCCCGAACAGGCCGGCCGGGCGCAGCAGCAGCACGATGACCATGACCACGAACACGACGACTTCCGAGCCTTCCGGGTAATACACCCGCGTCAGGCCTTCGATCACGCCCAGCATCAGGCCGGTGACGATGGAGCCGAGGATCGACCCCATGCCGCCGATCACGACCACGGCGAACACGACGATGATGAGGTTCGAGCCCATCAGCGGCGTGACGTTGATCACGGGCGCGGCCAGCACGCCGGCCAGACCCGCCAGCGCGACGCCGAAGCCATATGTCAGCGTGACCATGCGCGGCACGTTGATGCCGAAGGCTTCGACCAACTTCGGGTTCTCGGTGCCGGCGCGCAGGTAGGCGCCGAGGCGGGTCTTTTCGATGACGAACCAGGTGCCCAGGCAGACGATGAGCGAAGCGGCGACGACCCAGGCGCGGTAGTTCGGCAGGATCATGAAGCCGAGGTCGGTGGCGCCGGCCAGTTGTTCCGGCACGTCCAGGGTCTGGCCCGAGACGCCGAAGAAGGAGCGGAACACGCCTTCCAGCAGCAGCGTGATGCCGAAGGTCAGCAATAAGCCGTACAGGTGATCGAGCTTGTAGAGCCAGCGCAGCATGGTCTTCTCGACGGCGATGCCGAAGGCGCCGACCACGAGTGGCGCGAGCACCAGCATCATCCAGTAGTTCAGTTCATAGGTGCTGACGCCGATGAAGGCAATGAAGGCGCCCATCATGTACAGGGCGCCATGCGAGAAATTGATGACGTTCAGGAGGCCGAAGATGACGGCCAGGCCGAGCGAGAGCATCGCGTAGAAGGAACCGTTGACCAGGCCCAGCAGGAGCTGGCTCATCAGGGCTTGCAGGGGGACTCCGAAGATTTCCATAGGCACCAGGGTTAAGTCGGAAGCAGTTGCGGCGCCAGCGAAGACATTGCATGTGGCGCCAAGCCGGCAAGCGCCGGGGGTAATTCGAATGTGCATTGAACGCGTGGGCGGAGAATCCGCCCACCCTACGAGTATGCGAAGGACGTAGGGTGGGCGGCTATACCCGGCATGATGCGCACACGCGGCAGGTACGCCGCCCACGCGTTCAACTCAGGCTCGCATCAACGCGACGGCGATGTCGAACGCGAGCAAACCAATCACTTCCACGCCGCGCACTTCGTCTCGGCCTTGGTCGTGTACGCCTGCTCGCCCGGGATCGTGGCCACGACCTTGTAGTAGTCCCATGGGCCCTTCGATTCCTTCGGCGTTTTGACCTGCATCAGGTACATGTCGTAGACCATGCGGCCGTCCGGACGGATCACGCCGTTCTTGGCGAACATGTCGTTGATCTTGGTGGCCTTCAGGTGCTCCATGATCTTGGTCGCGTCGTCGGTGCCGGTGGCTTTCACCGCGTTCAGGTAGTTCGTGGTCGCGGAATAGTCGGCCGCCTGCAGCATCGACGGCTGCTTCTTCATCTTGGCGAAGTAGCGCTTGGCCCAGGCGCGGGTGTCGGCGTTCTGGTCCCAGTACCAGCCGTCGGTCAGGTACATGCCCTGGGTGGTGTTCAGGCCGAGGGTGTGGACGTCGTTGATGAACACCAGCAGGCCGGCGATCTTCATCTTCTTGGTCAGGCCGAATTCATTCGCGGCCTTGATCGAGTTGATGGTGTCGCCGCCGGCGTTCGCCAGGCCCAGCACCTGCGCCTTCGAGGACTGCGCCTGCAGCAGGAAGGACGAGAAGTCCGAGGCCGACAGCGGGTGCTTGACGCTGCCCAGCACGCTGCCGCCGTTCTTCTTGATGACGTCCGAGGTGTCCTTCTCGAGCGACTGGCCGAAGGCGTAGTCGGCGGTCAGGAAATACCAGCTCTTGCCGCCCTGCTTCAGCACGGCCGAGCCGGTGCCGCGCGCCAGCGCCACGGTGTCGTAGGCGTAGTGCACGGTGTAGGGCGAGCACTGCTCGTTGGTCAGTTGCGCGGTGCCGGCGCCGATCGAGATGAACACCTTCTTCTTCTCGGCCGCGACCTTGGCCATGGCCAGGCTGGCGCCGGAATTGGTGCCGCCGATCAGCATGTCGACGCCCTGCTGGTCGAACCATTCGCGCGCTTTCGAGGCGGCGATGTCGGGCTTGTTCTGGTGGTCGGCGACCATGAACTGGATTTTCTTGCCGGCAACAGCGCCGCCCAGGTCGGCGATGGCCATGCGCACGGCTTCGGCGCCACCGTTGCCGTCGACGTCGGAATAGACGCCGGACAGGTCGGTAATCATGCCGATCTTGATGGTGTCGCCGCTGATCTGGGCGGAAGCTGGCAGGGCGAAGCCGGCAAAGGCGGCGGCGGTGGCGAGGGCGAGGGTCGTGCGTTTCATCTTGTCTCCGTTGTTGTATGTGAAGCGTGAAAAAACGTCTGCTTGAACTTCTGCTTAAACTCCGAGCAGCTCGGTCAGCACCGGCATGCGGGTTTCCAACTCCGCGGCGCCGATCGTCTCGACGATCTGGCCGTGTTCGACCACGTGGAAGCGGTCCGCCAAGGGCGCTGCAAAGCGGAAATTCTGTTCGACCATGACGATCGTGTAGCCCTTGCCCTTGAGGGTGGTGATCATGCGCGCCAGGCTCTGCACGATGACGGGCGCCAGGCCTTCCGAGATTTCGTCCAGCAGCAGCAGGCGCGCGCCGGTGCGCAGGATGCGCGCCACCGCCAGCATCTGCTGCTCGCCGCCCGACAGGCGCGTGCCCTGGCTGTGGCGGCGCTCGTAGAGGTTGGGGAACATCTCGTAGATCTCGTCGAGCGACATCGCGGCGCCGGCCTTCGGCAACACGGGCGGCAGCAGCAGGTTTTCCTCGGCCGACAGCGAGGAGAAAATGCCCCGCTCTTCCGGGCAATAGCCGACGCCGAGGTGGGCGATGCGGTGCGTCGGCAGCGAAATCGACTCGACGCCGTTGATCTTGATCGAGCCGGTGCGGCGGCCGGTCAGGCCCATGATGGCGCGCAGCGTGGTCGTGCGGCCGGCGCCGTTCCGGCCCAGCAGCGTGACGACCTCGCCCTGGGCCACCGAAAAGCCGATGTCGTGCAGGATGTGCGATTCGCCGTACCAGGCCTGCAGGTTGCGGATCTCGAGTGCTGCCGGGGTGGAAGCTGGACTCATGCGTGGGCTCCTTCCAGTTCGCCGTCGGCGCTGCCCATGTAGGCCTGCATCACCTGGGGATTCTTCGACACCTCGGCATAGGTTCCTTCGGCCAGCATGGCGCCGCGCTGCAATACCGAGATGCGGTCGCAGATGCCGGACACGACATTCATATTGTGTTCGACCATCAGGATGGTGCGCCCGCTGGACACCTTCTTGATCAGCTCCGTCACGCGGTGCACGTCCTCGTGGCCCATGCCTTGCGTCGGCTCGTCGAGCAGCATCAGCTCCGGCTCCATCGCCAGGGTGGTGGCGATCTCGAGCGCGCGCTTGCGACCATAGGGCAGATCGGCGGTAACAAGATCGGCGAAGCCTTCCAGGTCGACCTCGGCAAGCAAGGCCATCGCGCGCGCGTTCAACTGGTCGAGCGAGCGCTCGCTGCGCCAGAAGTGAAAACTGGTGCCCAGTCCGCGCTGCAGGCCGATGCGCACGTTCTGCAGCACGGTCAGGTGCGGGAACACGGCGGAAATCTGGAACGAACGGATGATGCCCATGCGCGCGATCTGCGCCGGTTTCGCTTGCGTGATGTCGCGGCCGTTGAAGAGGATCTGGCCGGACGAGGGAACGAGGAACTTGGTCAGCAGGTTGAAGCAGGTGGTCTTGCCAGCGCCGTTGGGGCCGATCAGCGCGTGGATATGGCCACGCTGCACACGCAGGTCAACGCCGCTGACGGCAGTGAAACCCTTGAATTCCTTGGTAAGGCGCTTTGTTTCAAGAATGACGTCTGCCATTGTGTCTCCGGAACGTTTTACACGTACTGCTCGAGAACTTCAGCCTATCTGCGTAGACTCTTGGCAGATATTACACACAACAGTTATGGTCCACAATACAACGCAAGCCCTGTGCGCAGGTGCACAGGGTGGGTAGATTTGCCCAGTCATTGTGCATAAATGCACGAGCGATCACAGCGTTTCGCGATGCGGACGAGATAGAACCTGAAACGCCGAACCGCAGGGTGGGCACGCTGTGCCCACCCTGCGTCACCGCGCGAGCAATGCGGACTCGTTGTGCGATGACGAATCCGCCCGCCCGACGATCATCTCGGCGGCCTTCTCGGCAATCATCAAGGTCGGCGAATTCGTATTCCCGGATGTAATGAAGGGCATGATCGACGCGTCGACCACGCGCAGGCGTTCGACGCCGATCACGCGCAGCTGGCTGTCGACCACGGCCAGGGGATCGTCCCTCCTCCCCATGCGGCAGGTGCCGACCGGGTGGAAAATCGTGGTGCCGATCAGGCCCGCCGCTTCGGCCAGCTCTTCCTCGGTCTGGTACAGCGGGCCCGGCTTGAATTCCTGCGGCTGGTATTTCGCCAATGCCGGCGCGGCGACGATGCGGCGCGTCAGCGCCAGCGCGGCCGCGGCCGTGCGCCGGTCTTCAAGCGTGCTCAGGTAATTCGGCGTGATCTTCGGCGGCGCGTAGCTGTCGTTCGAGGCGATGCGCACGTGGCCGCGCGCGGTCGGGCGCAGGTTGCACACGCTGGCCGTAAAGGCGGGAAAACCGTGCAGCGGGTCGCCGAATTTATCCAGCGACAGCGGCTGCACGTGGTATTGCAGGTTCGGTGTCGCTTCGTGCGGCCCCGAATGCGCGAACACGCCCAGCTGCGAGGGCGCCATCGACATCGGCCCGCTCTGGAACAGCGCGTACTCGAGGCCGATCTTCATCTTGCCGAACCAGTTCGAGGCCGTCTCGTTCAGGGTTTTCACGCCGCTGACTTTATAGACCATGCGCAATTGCAGGTGGTCTTGCAGGTTTTCGCCGACGCCGGGCGCATCGACCAGGGGCGTGATGCCTTGGCGCTGCAGGCTTGCTGCCGGGCCGACGCCCGACAATTGCAGGATGTGGGGCGAGCCGATCGCGCCCGCCGCCAGCAGGGTTTCGCGGTGGGCGGTCGCCGTGAACATGCGCCCGCCGCCGCTGAACTGCACGCTGCGGCAGACCTGGCCATGCTCGCCCTTCTCGATCAGCAGGCGTTCCACGTGGCAGCCGGTCATGATGGTGAGATTCGGGCGCTGGGCCGCCGGTTTCAGAAATGCTTTCGCCGTATTCAGGCGGATGCCGCGGCGCTGGTTGACCTCGAAGTAGGAGGAGCCGGCGTTGTCGCCGGTGTTGAAATCCTCGACTTTCGGGATGCCGACTTCGGCCGCGGCGTCGCGGAAAGCATCCAGGATCTGCCAGGACAATCTCTGCTTTTCCACGCGCCACTCGCCGCCGGCCCCGTGCAATTCGCTGGCGCCGCGGTAATGGTCTTCGCTCTTCTTGAACAGCGGCAGCACGTGTTCCCAGCGCCAGGAATCGTCGCCGCAGGCTTCGGCCCAGCGGTCGTAATCGCCCTTCTGCCCGCGCATGTAAATCATGCCGTTGATCGACGAACTGCCGCCCAACACCTTGCCGCGCGGGTAGATCAGGGCGCGGCCGCCCAGGCCCGGATCGGGTTCGGTGCTGAACAGCCAGTCGGTGCGCGGATTGCCGATGCAGTGCAGGTAGCCGACCGGAATGTGGATCCAGAGGTAGTCGTCGCGCGCCCCGGCTTCGATGAGGAGGACGTTCACGTCCTTGTCGCGGGTGAGACGATTGGCCAGCACGCACCCCGAGGTACCGGCTCCAACGATGATGTAGTCGTATTCTCCAGCCGATTCCACCCAGGTGTCTCCCAGTCAGGACTGCAATTCGGATGCCAGCAATTCGACCAGGCGCCCTGCCGGCATCGGCCGCGCCCGCGCTACGCCGGTGCCGGCCCAGAGCGACATCAGTTCGGTGTCGCCGGCCTTGGCCGCGGCGGCCCGGATGCTGCCGGTCAGCGCATTCTGGACCGGGTAAGGCGGAACCTGGTCTTCGATGGCCGCCATCTGCCGCATGAAACGGTTCTCGATGCCGCGCGCGTAGCGCCCGGAAAAGCTGCGCGTGAGCCGGGTCGGCTGCCCTTGCGCCTCGATCAGGCGCAGTTTATAGGCCGGATGGATGCCGGATTCGTCGGTGACGAGGAAGGCCGTGCCCATCTGCACCGCGCTCGCGCCCAGCGCCAGCGCCGCCTTGATGTCCTCGCCTGTCATGATGCCGCCGGCGGCGATCACGGGGATCGACACCGCTTGCGCCACGGCCGGCCAGAGTTCCCGTGCCGTGAGGGTCGCGTCTTCCTGGCGCCCGATAAACGTGCCGCGGTGGCCGCCCGCCTCGATGCCGGATGCGATGACGGCGTCGGCGCCGATGGCTTGCCAGGCCAGCGCCTCGTCGACCGTGGTCACGGTGCCGATCGCCAGGATGCCGGCCGCGTGCAGGCGTTCGACCTGGACCGCGTCCAGGATGCCGAAGGTGAAGCTGGCGGCGGCCGGACGCAGTTCGAGCAGCGTTTCGAACTGCGCGTCGAAGTCCTCGCACCAGCTTTTCGGGCGCGGCAGTTCGGTCCAGCCCAGGCTTTCCCACACGGGGCGCAGCAGCTCCGTGCCGCGCGCCACCTCGTCTTGCGTCGGCGCCGGCGTTTTCTGGACGAAGAAATTCAACAGGAAAGGCCGTCCGGTCAGGCTGCGGATGCGCTCGACCTGGCTGCGGATCGCCTCCGGCGACAGCAGCGAACCGGCGAACGAACCCAAGGCACCGGCATTCGACACGGCCGCGACCAGTTCCGGGGTGGTGGCGCCGCCCGCCATCGGTCCCTGGACGATGGGCAGCTTGCACAGCGAACTGAAGTCCATTCGAAATTCCTCCGCTAAACGATTCGATCAACGCAGCACAAACAGCAGCGCGCAAACAGCCCACCGGCGCCGCCTGGCGCCCGTCATTTCAGTTCACAGCAGCAAGCTTACCAGATCGTAAACGATGCGCCAGACCCCCTGCTGTGGATAAGCTTCTTGATATCCACAGGAACGGTTTGTGCAAAAACGCGGCTTTTTCCACGCTCGCGATTTTTGTCCAGATTTGCCACCAGGAACATACAGCGGCAAGCCACCGGCTTATACCGCGCGTAAACCGCTGATTTCTCGTCCGTTAACCGGCTTATCCACAGAAAGTGGCAGTTGTTAACACTACTACTATCGTTGTATACAGATTTTGGTTGTAAACCTGAGACGCCGCGCGCTGTGCGCTCGGCAAAATTTTTTTTTTTCGCGGCTGCCCGACTGTTGGCGCAAAGCCGCAAACCCGTGTTCGCGCATCCCTGCGCTGCACGCCAGGACCTGCAAGCGCTTTCTCGCACCCTGCCGGCGAGCTCGACAGCATGCATCCTCGCTGCCACGCGTATGGCAACTGTGGACAAGCCCATGCATATCCACAGGAACGAATGTGCAGAACGGCTGACTTTTGGATCCCCCGAAAATTTGTACAAATTCCATGCAAGCCAGACGCAAGGTTTGTTCAGCACTTCAGCTCGCACGTAAACCCTTGACGCTGTGGAGAAAAGCGTCTTTATCCACAGTTCAGGCGGCGTTTACTACTACTACCAGCTTTATATCTATCTCTATTTATTAAAAAGATGAGTGCTGCGCACGGTGTACAAGCTCGCGCGCACATCCTGGCCGATGCTGGCGTTAGCGATCTTCTGGCTGAAGCAAGGTTTGGCAGGAAGTCGCGATCGCGCAAACCTTGGCGACCATGGAGGCGTAAAGGTCTGCAGGCTTCTGGTTGAACACTTTGACAACGGCACAGAAAAGGGTTCGCGACATGCAAACCTGGATGCACGCAAAAAAACTGGCTGAACCGGCATCGCATCGGTTGGCGCCGGTCGCACCGATTGGACTGAAAGCATGCAGACCAGGTTCTGGAGACTGCTTCGCTACCTGGTCCGGCCAGCTTCCGAGCCGCACAAGGTGCGCCGTCTGCCCGGGCGCGGGCAAGATGGGACAGGAAAACGGCGTAGAAACCGGGTTTTGCCGGCAAAAACAGGCTGTCGAACAGCGCGACTGTGGACAAGCCGCTGAATATCCACAGGATCGGATGTGCAGAAACGCGTTTACTGAAGACAAGCCGTTTTTTCTCCAACATCCGTGCAAGGCCGATACAATCCTTGTCCAGCCAGTTCGCGCTGCCGTAAACTGCTGATCTTGTGGAGAAATCTCTTCTTATCCACAACAACGGCATCGTTTACTATCACTACCAGGCTTATATATACGTTTACTACTGTAAACAGAAAAAAACGCGAACAGCGGGCAAAAGCACTGCAAGACGCACCATCCGCCAGCTCGACAAGCCGCTGCTAGCGGTCTCTCAACCTGTCAAACCACATCAAAACCATGCGTCTAGGGATCATCAGCGCGCTGTACGAAGAACAGCAGGGGCTCGTGGAAGCCATGGGAGGGCCCTACAAGCTCATCCATGGCCAACGCGAGTACTGGCTCGGACAACTCTGGAAAATCGACGCTGTGTGCGTTTTATCGCGTATAGGTAAGGTTGCAGCCGCTTTGACGGCCACCACGCTTGTGGAGAAGTTCGGAGTTACGCACATCCTGTTTACCGGCGTTGCCGGTGCAGGGGATAAAACCGTCCAGGTGGGCGACATCGTGGTCGCCGAATCGCTGATCCAGCACGACATGGATGCCAGTCCCCTGTTTCCCCGCTTCGAAGTGCCCCTGACCGGCCTGACCCATTTCCCGGCCGACCACCGCCTGGCTGCGCGCCTGATGGATGCGGCCCAAGCCTTCCTGGACCGGGATTTCGTGGACGCCATCGATCCGCTCGAGCAGGCGGCGTTTCGCCTGACCCGGCCGCGTATCCACCGCGGCCTGATCGCCAGCGGCGACCAGTTCGTCAATGACCGCGAGCACATCAATGGATTGAATGCGGCGCTACCCGGGCTGGTGGCGGTGGAAATGGAAGGAGCAGCGGTGGCCCAGGTCTGCTACGAGCTCGGCCTGCCCTGCGCGGTGATCCGGACGATTTCGGACAACGCCAATGAAAACGCGGCCACCGACTTCATGCGTTTCGTGAAGTCGGTGGCCGCGCGTTATGCCTTTCACATCGTCAGGCGCTTTTGCCTGGAGACGGAAGGATCGGCCGTTCAGGCCAGCAGCGAGTCGGCCGGCGTGTAGTCGTAGCCCAGCGCCTCGGCCACGGCCCGGTAGGTGACCTTGCCCTGGCAGACGTTCAGGCCCTGGCGCAGGTGGACGTCGTCCTCCAGGGCCTGGCGCCAGCCTTTACTTGCCAGCGCAACGGCGTGGCCTATCGTCGCGTTGTTCAATGCGAAAGTGGAGGTGCGGGCGACCGCTCCGGGCATGTTCGCCACACAATAATGCACCACGCCGTCGACGACGAAGGTCGGATCGGCGTGGGTGGTCGGGTGCGAGGTCTCGAAGCAGCCGCCCTGGTCGATGGCGACGTCGACCACCACTGCCCCCTTCTTCATGCGTGAAATCATGCTGCGCGTGACCAGTTTCGGCGCCGCGGCGCCCGGCACCAGCACGCCGCCGATGACCAGGTCGCTCGAGACCACGGCTTCCTCGATCGCGTGGGCGTTCGAATACAGGGTCGCGATGCGGTTGCCGTAGACCAGGTCGAGCTGGCGCAGGCGGTCGATGTTTTTATCCAGCACGGTGACGCGGGCACCGCTGCCGACCGCCATCTGCAGCGCATTGGTGCCGACCACGCCGGCGCCGATGATCGTCACGTGGCCCGGCGCCACGCCCGGCACGCCGCCGAGCAGCAGGCCCATGCCGCCTTTCGATTTTTCCAGGTGGGCCGCGCCGGCCTGGATCGCCATGCGCCCCGCCACCTCGCTCATCGGCGCGAGCAGCGGCAGGCCGCCGCCCGGGCCGGTGATGGTTTCGTAGGCAATGCAGACGGCGCCAGACGCAACCAGGGCCGAGGTTTGCTCGGGATCCGGCGCCAGGTGCAAATAGGTGTAGAGGATCTGGCCTGCGCGCAGCATCGCGCACTCGAGCGGCTGCGGCTCCTTGACCTTCACGATCATGTCGGCGCGCTCGAAGATCTCCTTCGCCGTCTCGACGATGCGGGCGCCGGCGGCCAGGTATTGATCGTCGGACAGCCCGATCTCGCTGCCGGCGTTGGTCTGGACAATGACCTGGTGCCCTCGTGCGACCAGCTCGTGCACGGAAGGCGGGGTCAGGCCGACCCGGTACTCATGGTTCTTAATCTCCTTCGGAACGCCGACTAGCATGTCTTCCTCCATGATTTTAAGAGAGCGCCCAGGAACGCCCACATGGCTGCGTTGCATCGTGGGTGTTGCTGGGCGCTTTAGCGCTTCAGCTTTACATGATTACAGCCCCAGCGTCATGAGACTTGCGTTGCCGCCAGCAGCGGTCGTGTTCACGCACACGGCGCGTTCGGCCACCAGGCGCCACAGGTCCACCGGCGCCTTCGCATCGGTATCGACAATGCCGACGATGGCGTCCGGACGCGCCGCCAGCTGGGAACGCAGTTCTCCCCCCATGCCGCTTTCCACCAGGGCGATCTGGAAGTCGCACTGCGCCACCTCGGCCGCGCCGACGAAACGGATGCGGTCCTTCACCTCGGCCGGCAGGTCGTCCGGCACCGCCGACTGGGCGCCGGCCAGCACATAGGCGCGGTTGCCGGTGGCCAGCGCCGCGGCCAGCTGGTTCAGCATCCCCTGCTGCGAAGCGGCCGCGCACAGCACGGCGCCGCGCGGGCAGAAGGACAGGCGGTTGCGTTCGCCGGTCGGGCCCGGCAAGTCAAGCGTGATGCCGTTCAGGTGGGTACGGATGTACTGTTCGCCCAGCTTGACCACGTCGTCGTGGCCGTGGTTGCGCGCCCATACCAGCAGCGACACCAGGGCCGGATTCGGCGTATTGCTGTGCTCCAGCAGCGGCGCGGCACCGCGCTGCAGGCGCTTCAGGTAGAGCGGACCGCCGGCTTTCGGGCCGGTGCCGGATTTGCCTTCTCCGCCGAAAGGCTGCACGCCGACGACGGCGCCGACGATATTCCGGTTCACGTAGATGTTGCCGACGTGGGCGCGGGAGACGATGAAGTCGATGGTCTCGTCGATGCGCGAATGCACGCCCAGGGTCAGGCCGTAGCCGGTGGCGTTGATCGCGTCGATCACCTTGCCCAGGTCGGCGCGGCGGTAGCGCACGATGTGCAGCACCGGACCGAAGACTTCATGCTTGAGTTCCGACAGCGCGCCGATTTCCAGCACGGTCGGCGGCACGAAGGTGCCCTGCGCGGTGATGGCCGCCGGCAGCTCGAGCGCGAAATGCTGTTTCGCGGTGGCCTTCATGCGCTCGATGTGGGCCAGCAGGTTGCGCTGGGCCTCGGCGTCGATCACCGGGCCGATGTCGGTCGACAGGCGGTCCGGGCTGCCGACGCGCAGCTCCTGCAGGGCGCCCTTCAGCATGCGGATCGTCTTGTCCGCAATATCTTCCTGCAGGAACAGGACGCGCAGGGCCGAGCAGCGCTGGCCGGCGGAATCGAAGGCCGACGTCAGCACGTCCTGCACCACCTGTTCCGGCAGCGCGGAGGAGTCGACGATCAGGGCGTTCTGGCCGCCAGTCTCGGCCACCAGCGGGATGTCGATGCCCTCTTTATCGGCACGCTGGGCCAGCGTACGGTTGATCAGTTGCGCCACTTCGGTCGAGCCGGTGAAGATCACGCCTTTTACGCGCGTGTCGGAAGTCAGTGCGGCGCCGACCACTTCGCCGCGGCCCGGCAGCAGCTGCAGCGCGGCGACCGGGACACCGGCTTCGTGGAACATCTGCACCGCGCGCCAGGCGATCAACGGCGTCTGCTCGGCCGGTTTCGCCAGCACGACGTTGCCGGCAGCCAGGGCGGCGGCAACCTGGCCGGTGAAGATGGCCAGCGGGAAGTTCCACGGGCTGAT
Source organism: Massilia sp. UBA2709 (assembly GCA_002354135.1). Classification (GTDB taxonomy): domain Bacteria; phylum Pseudomonadota; class Gammaproteobacteria; order Burkholderiales; family Burkholderiaceae_D; genus Telluria. The sequence goes on from DEKZ01000023.1 coordinate 31,245, forward strand.
GCAGGTCACGGGTCCGAGGGCCTGCACGGTGCCGGCATCTTTCGCCTGCGCGCCGTAGTAGCGCAGGAAGTCGACCGCTTCGCGGATCTCGGCGATCGCGTTCGGCAGCGATTTACCGGCTTCGCGCACGGCCAGGGCCATCAATTCCGCCATGTTTTCTTCGAACAGGTCGGCCACGCGCATCAGGATCGCGGCGCGTTCGCCGTTGGCGCTGGCCTGCCACTGGCCGGCAAAACCGGCGGCCGCCTGCAGGGCGGTGTCGACATCGGCCTTCGAGGCCTCGAGCACGCTGCCCACGATATCGGCCGACTGCGCCGGATTGACGACCGCCAGCGCATCGGCGCCCTGCACGTTGCCGGCGACCAGCGGCGCCGCCTTGTATTCGCGCTGGCGCGACAGTTCCGTGCCGAGCAGGCGCAGCGTATCTTCGTTGGTGAGGTCGAGGCCGGCGGAATTCTTGCGCTCTGCGCCGAACATGGCGCGCGGCAGAGCGATGCCCGTGTGCGGCAGGCCGCCGGCAGCGCGCGCCACCTCGAACGGATCGTTGAGCAAGGTGTCGACCGGGATCTTTTCGTCGACGATCTGGTTCACGAAGGAGGAGTTGGCGCCGTTTTCCAGCAGGCGGCGCACCAGGTAGGCCAGCAGGGTTTCGTGCGAGCCGACCGGCGCATAGATGCGGCAGGCCTTGTTCAGGTTGTCCTTGCCCACGACTTGGTCGTACAGGGTTTCGCCCATGCCGTGCAGGCACTGGAATTCGTAGTTGTCGACGCCACGCTCTTGCGCCCAGGTATAGATGACGGACAGGGTATGCGCATTGTGGGTCGCGAACTGGGCGTAGATGACGTCGGTCGCGGCCAACAGTTTCTGGGCGCAGGTGAGATACGAGACGTCCGTGTACACCTTGCGCGTGTAGACCGGATAGCCCGGCATGCCGTCGACCTGCGCGCGCTTGATCTCGGCGTCCCAATAGGCGCCCTTCACCAGGCGCACCATGAATTTGCGGCCGCTGCGCTTGGCCAGGTCGACCACGTAGTCGATCACGAAGGGGCAGCGCTTCTGGTAGCCCTGCACCACGAGACCAATGCCCTCGAAGCCGGCGAGTTCGGCGTCGAAAGCGAGGGCTTCGAGCATGTCGAGCGAGATTTCCAGGCGGTCCGCTTCCTCGGCATCGATGTTGATGCCGATGTTGTAGCTTTTCGCCAGCAGCACCAGGCTGCGCACGCGCGGCAGCAGTTCGCCCATCACGCGCGCATACTGGGCGCGGCTATAGCGCGGGTGCAGGGCCGACAGCTTGATCGAGATGCCGGGTCCGTTCTTGATGCCGCGGCCGTTCGAGGCCTTGCCGATCGCGTGGATCGCCGCTTCATACGAAGCATAGTAGTTTTGCGCGTCCGCCTCGGTCAGCGCCGCTTCGCCCAGCATGTCGTAGGAATACTGGTAGCCGCGCGCCTCGTTGGCCTGGCTGTTCTTGAGCGCTTCCTCGATCGTCTGGCCGGTGACGAACTGGTTGCCCAGCATGCGCATGGCCATGTCGACGCCCTTGCGGATCAGCGGTTCGCCGCCCTTGGCGATCAGGCGCGTCAGCGCCGAGCCCAGGCCGCGTTCGCTGGTGGTCGAGACCAGCTTGCCGGTGACTAATAAGCCCCAGGTGGCCGCATTCACGAACAGCGAAGGCGATTCGCCCAGGTGGCTGCGCCAATCTCCCTTGCTGATCTTGTCGGCGATCAGGCGGTCGGCGGTGGCGCTGTCGGGGATACGCAACAGCGCTTCGGCCAGGCACATCAGCGCCACGCCTTCTTCCGACGACAGCGAGAACTCATGCATCAGCGCATCGACGCCCGAAGCGCGCGTGCGTTTCGCGCGCACGCTCGAGACCAGGCGGTGGGCCAGCGGTTTCGCGTCCGCGCTCGGACGCGCGCCCTGGGCCAGCAGCCATTGAACGGCGTCAAATTCGTCGCGGCGGTAGGCGGCCGTGATGGCGGCGCGCAGCGGCGTCTGCTCCTGCTTGGTTTCTGCCTGGTAGGCGTCGAAGGGAACGAAGGTGGTGGCCGGGGTGGCGGCGATCTGCATGGCGTGTCTTTAAAAAAGAAGGGTCAGGTGAACGGGTGGTGCACAGCAAAACGCGCCGTCCTGCAGGGCAGTCGGCGCGCGTTTTGGTACGTGCTTCCGGGCGCCTAAAAACCTCCATGGCTGCGTTCTGCCGCGCCGCGCCCCGGAGATTTGTTGGGCACTCTCAATCGTTTGATTGTAGAAGGAAATCTTCTGGATTAATTCTGTTTTTAAAGGGTACTAGCAATAGATAGTTTTTGATGCGAGAATTCGGCCAAATAATATTTACGGTGAAGAGAGAGACACCATGCTGGACAAGATTTCGAAAAAAATTCTGGCCGAGTTGCAGAACGACGGACGCATCAGCAACGTCGAGCTGGCGGCACGGGTCAACCTGTCGCCGGCAGCCTGTCTCGAGCGCGTGCGCAAGCTGCACGAGTCCGGCTATATCACGGGTTACACGGCCCAGTTGAATCCCCAGCTGCTCGATGTGTCGCTGCTGGTCTTCATCGAGGTGGTGCTGGACCGCACCACGCCGGAAGTCTTCGACGCCTTCAAACAGAGCGTGCAACTGATTCCGGAAGTGCTCGAGTGCCACATGGTGGCCGGCGGCTTCGACTACCTGGTGAAGGCGCGCGTGAAGGACATGGCAGCATACCGCGAATTCCTCGGCAAAACCCTGCTGCAGAAGGGCGTGCGTGAAACGCACACGTATGCGGTGATGGAAGAAGTCAAAAATACGACGAAGCTGCCGATTCGTTAATTCAACAGTAGCGTTGACCGTAGGGTGGGGTCATTGATGCCCCCGGCATCAATGACCCCACCCTACGGTCACGGCCGCGGAGTCCGGTAACGGTTCCGCGTTTCAGACTTACGCCGCCTGGCGCTCCATCAGCGGCTTGGTTGCCGTCGCCGCCGTCGCTTCCAGGTTACTTCTCAGCCAGCGGTGCGCCGGGCTGCGGCCGTCGCGTTCGTGCCAGAGCATATCGAGGTGCACGGCCGGCAGCTGGAAAGGCAGTTCGCGCCAGATCAGCGCATCGGTCATGCCGGTCGACACCATCAGGTGTTTCGGCAGCACCGTGATCAGGTCGGAATTGGCCACCACCCGGTCCGCGGTGAAGAACTGGTTCACGGTCAGCAGGATGCGGCGCTCGCGGCCGATCTGGGCCAGCGCTTCGTCGACCAGGCCGTGCGCACGGCCCGAGAAACTCACCAGCAGGTGGTTCGCCTTGCAATAGGAATCGAGGTCGAGCTTGCCCTCGGCCAGCGGATGCTTCTTGCGCATCACGCACACGTATTGTCCGGAATACAGGCGCTCATGGCGGATCGGCGAGCCGGTCTCGTAGGACAGCTGGGCCGCCACGCCAGGGAAGAAGCCCACGGCCAGGTCGATGTCGCCGCGCAGCAGCATCGGGCGCGGTTCGCGCGTGGTCAGCGGCACCATGCGGATGTTCACGCCGGGCGCCTCGCGCTCGATCGAACGCATCAGCGACGGCAGCCAGTAGGCGGCGGTGGCGTCGGCCATCGCCATGCGGAAGGTGGCCTGGGCTTTGGAGACGTCGAAGGTTTCCGGCATCACGGCCGCTTCCAGCGCCGCCAGGGCCTGGCGCACGGCCGGCCACAGCGCTTCGGCGCGCGGCGTCGGTTTCACGCCGTAGGCGGTACGGATCAGCAACTCGTCGCCCAGGCTTTCGCGCAGGCGCTTGATGGCGTTCGATACCGCCGGCTGGGTCATCGCCAGATGGCCGGCGGCGCGCGTCAGGTTTTGTTCGGTCATGACTGCGTCGAATACGCGCAGCAGGTTCAGGTCCAGCGTCAGAAAACTCATGATGTGTCTCAATATTGGCGAAAAATTCACGCCGGTTATAGGTCTGTGTGCCAGTGTACCCCATTTCATTCATGATCAATATAAGGCACATCATTGAACGGAATTAGATTTATATGTTGCGTTGCACTATAGTTCTAAAAAACAACATTCCGGCCTGATCATGTCATTCGTCTCCACCCTGACGCAGTTCTCTTTCCCTGTGCTTCCGCTGGCGGAGCTGCTGCGCGCCGCTCTGCTGCTGGCGCTGCTGGCCAGTGTGTTGATGTTTTTCCGGCCGCTGCTGAGCGGCATCGCGCGCGCCCTGGTGCTGACCATCCGCCCACGCATGAGCAAGGAACAGCGCGCCGCCCGCCTGGCGCAAAAGACCGGCGCCGTGTTGCAGCGCGCCATCGACTCGGCCAAGGGCCCCGGCACCGGTACACTGGGCTCCGGCGCCTGAAGCAAAAACGCTCCCGCATCAAGAAAAAACGCGGCGACCGGAGATCCGGCGCCGCGTTTTTTATCGTCGGTGCGAATTACTTGGCGTCGCCCAGCAGCGCCGGTTTCAATGAACGGTCGGCCGGCTTTTCGCCCAGCCAGATGCGCAGCACGGCGTTATAGAAATTGATGTCCGACGCAGGCTCGCCGATGCGCTTGCCGTTCAGCTCGCACACCGTGCCCGTGCCCGGGATCCAGTCCATGTGCAGCACGTCGCCCTTCTTGATCTGGTCGACGCTGGCGAACATCTCGCCGAACTTGCCGATCTGGCCGACGATCTTCGCCTTCTCCGCCTTGTCCAGGTTCTCGTTGATGCCGTCCATGAAGGCCTTGCCCAGGTCTTCGGACGAAATGTCGCGCGCCATCACCAGGGTGACGCGGCGCGGGCCATCCATGTTGAGGATGTCGGCGACGTTCCTGCTCTTCTCCGGTAAATACAAGCCGGCGGCATAGACCTTGATCACGAGCTTGGTGCGCATGCCGGCGCCGTTCAGTTTCAGGTCCTTGCCGCCGACCGTGTTGGTGTCTTCGAACTTGATGCCGTTCACGTCGACGGCGGCCGCGGCCGGCAGGGCGATGGCCAGCGCCAGGGCGGCGCCGCTTGCGAGGGTTTTCAGGGCTTTCATGGTGTCTCCTTGTTTGTTATAGAACCTATCTCAGTAGGGAATGAGTCGTTGCTGACGCGCCTGACAAGCGGGTGCTGCGTTGCTCGTCGTTGCATGGCTCGCCATGCGGCCTCCTCGCGCCTTGCCCGCGCTTGCCAGTCATCGTCATCAACTTCCTCCTCCCTACTGAGATAGGTTCTAGTGGGCGGTCAATCGTTTGTGGGGTGCGGGCGCGGCCAGCCGGGCCGTGTCTTCGGCCAGCTTGAAGATGCTGACGGCGTGCGCCAGTTGCGCCGCCTGCGCCTGCATCGAGGCGGCGGCGGCCGCCGCTTCCTCGACCAGGGCGGCGTT
>DEKZ01000023.1:36723-37307 GCA_002354135.1 Massilia sp. UBA2709
CGCGCCGCTTCCACCGCGGCGTTCAGGGCCAGGATATTCGTCTGGAAGGCAATCGCGTCGATGACGCCGATGATGTCGACGATCTTGCGCGAGGACGCCGTGATCGAGCCCATGGTGTCGATCACGCGCGCGACCACGGTGCCGCCCTGCTCGGCCACGTCGGACGCCTTGGCCGCCAGCTGGTTCGCCTGGCGCGCGTTGTCGGCGTTCTGCTGGACGGTGTCGGTCAGGCCGCGCATCGAGCCGGCGGTGTGGCCGAGCGCGGCGGCTTGCTGCTCGGTGCGGTTTGATAAGTCGAGGTTGCCGCTGGCGATCTCGTTCGAGGCCGCCGCCATCGCTTCGGTGCTGCCGCGCACTTCGGCGACGATGCGCACCAGGCTGCTGTTCATGTGCTGCAGCGCCTGCATCATTTGCCCGGTCTCGTCGCGCGTGTCGGCGCGGATCTCGCTGGTGAGGTCGCCGTCGGCGACGCGGCGGGCGATATCGACCACCTGGTTCAGCGGCCGCGTGATGCTGCGCGTGGCGAGGAAGGCCACGCCGAGCGAGATCGCGGCGGCGACACCGGCCAGCGCCAGCACCAGCAG
>DEKZ01000203.1:0-947 GCA_002354135.1 Massilia sp. UBA2709
CCACCTTGCGCCGCTGCGGCTGGCCCGCGCCGAGGCGCCACTCCTCCAGCCCGCCCTCGGTGCCGACCCAGAGGGTCTCGCGCGGCCCCATCGACAGCGACAGGATGCGCGCCCGGCGCGGATCGCTCTCCGCGGCCGCGAAATGCTCCAGATGTCTTGCTCCCGGCGCCAGCCGCGCCAGGCCGCCGGTGGTGCCGACCCAGAGACTCCCCTCGCCGTCGAAGGCCAGGGCATTCACGGTGCTGTCGGCGGCCTCGCCCGGCCGGGTGTCGGGGTAACGCAAGGTGGCAAAGGCGCCGGAGCGCGGATCGAAGCGCTTCAGGCCGTCGCTGGTGCCGACCCAGAGCAGTCCCTGGCGGTCGGCCACGATGGCGTTCACGCTGCGGTTGGCTTCCTGTCCGGCGCCGGGTTCGAGCAGGGAATAACGGGCGAACTTGCCGCTGCCCGGGTCGAAGCGCGCCAGGCCGCCCTTGGTGCCGAACCAGAGCCGCCCTTCGGCATCCTCGAAGGAGGCGTTGACGAAGCCGTCCGGCAGCGACGCGGGGTCGCGCGGATCGTTCCGGTAGACAGTCAGGCGGTAGCCGTCGTAGCGGTTCAGGCCGGCCTGGGTGCCGAACCACATGAAGCCCTCGCGGTCTTGGAGGATGGTCAGGACCGACTCCTGGGTCAGCCCGTCCTCGATCGACAGGCGCTCGAAGCGCAGGTTGCGCGGCGAGGTAGCGCCGGCATCGCCCAGGGCGCCGGCAAGCAGGACGCCGGCCAGCGCGGACAGCACGGTGCGCGCGCTACGGTGGCGGGCGCGCCTGGTAAACCCCAGCATAGTCTTCCGGATCAAAACAGGTTGCTCCTAATCTACCAGAACCCCTCATGGAGTTGAAATAAATTAAGACTTCCGCAAATAACATGCGACTGCTATAATGCGTGCATCGGGCGGCTGTAGCTCAGCT
>DEKZ01000203.1:1225-1440 GCA_002354135.1 Massilia sp. UBA2709
TTCCTGCCAGCCGCACCAACCAACACGGAAGGCCAGATCGCAAGATCTGGCCTTTTTCGTTTTCCGCCCCGCCTTTCGCTTCCGTCCCATCCTTCTGCGCCATTCCCGATCGGCGCCCGGCCCGCTTTCCGGCCACGTGCGCGCCCAGCCAGGTTTTGCCACAGTCTCAATTGGCACTTCCATAATCGGCGAGGCCCCGCTATAATGCGTGCCTC
>DEKZ01000203.1:1642-5141 GCA_002354135.1 Massilia sp. UBA2709
ATTCCTGCCAGCCGCACCAACTTTTTCAAGAGAATGGCTCAGAAGAAATTCTGAGCCATTTTTCTTTTCTCTCTCCGTTTTCTTTCCGCCTCACGGCCGCCGCAGGGGCTACCCCGGGGTTAGGGTCAACAGTCAAGCGACTGGCTTAAATGAGGCTTAGCTCTGCACAGGACTCCTGCTTTTGTTTTTGTAGGAGCACACTGACTTTATCTGATCAATGCCTGTGATCTTTTTCTCAACAAAAGGATCGCACCGCCCTTCCCTCTATGACCGCTCCGATTCAGTCGCTCCTGGGCATGAATTGCTCGACGGCAGTCCTGTCGCCTGCGTGACACATCTCAGCATGATGCGCGTGCAGCGCTGATCCCTTTGCTAGCATAAAAAGCCCCGATTGCCACAACCGGCCGCATGACGCGGCTGACTTCTTGCGGGAGTTAACTATGAAGAAATCTTTGATCGCAGCAATCGTGTTGGCAGGCGCGTCGTTCGGGTCGACGGCGGTACAGGCGCAGGTCATCGGCGAATCACCCCAGGCGCTCGACCTGGTGGACGATACCGCCGCCTTCTTCGGCGACAGCCTGGGTGAAGGCAACAGCGGCAGCACCTTCGCCGACCGCTTCACCTTCACGATCGACGGGACGGTGGGCATCAACGTCGACGCCATCGTGGCCTCGGTGAGCCGTTCGCCGGACGTCGGGCTGGACATTACCGGCCTGTGGCTGTTCGACGGCAACGACACCCTGATCAGCCAGGGAACGTCGCTGCAGTCGGGCGCGGTGGACGTGTGGACGGTCGCGGGCGGCAATTTGAGCGCCGGCGATTACTACCTGCGGGTGAACGGCAACATGGTGTCGAACGATGCAGCTTCGTTCGGCGGCGCGATCATGCTGGCGCCGGTCCCCGAACCCGAGACCTACGGCATGATGCTTGGCGGCCTGGGCGTACTGGGCTACCTGGCGCGGCGCCGCAAGGCCAAACGCGGGTGATGCCGGCCCGGCGCGCCACCCAGGCAATGGCGCGAAAAAAAACGGAGACGCGCCGCGTCTCCGTTTTTTCATCCTTTCTCCGATCCGGCCTCAGGTGCGCAGCTTCTTGATGATGCTGCGGTTGCCCAGGATTTCCTCGATCTGCTCGAAACGCACCGGCTTGACCATGTGGTGGTCGAAGCCCGCCTCGAAGGCGAGCTGGCGGTCCTTCTCCTGGCCCCAGCCGGTCACGGCGATCAGGGCGGTCATGGCGCCGCAGGAGAGCTTGCGGATGCCGCGCGCCAGGTCGTAGCCCGACATCTGCGGCAGGCCGATGTCCAGGAAGGCGTAGTCCGGGCAGAAGCGGGCCGCGGCCGCCAGCGCGTCCGGGCCGTTGTGGGTGATCACCACGCTGTGGCCCATGGCGGTGAGCAGCGCGCCGATGCTGTTGACGAAGTCGACGTTGTCGTCCGCCAGCAGGATGCGGTAGGTCTCGGTGCTGATGAAGGCGGCCGGGGTCGGCTTGGTCGGCAATTCCGGCTCGACCACGATCGGCAGGCGCACGGTGAAGCAGCTGCCGCGTCCCAGCCCATCGCTGCGCGCGGCAATGGTCCCGCCGTGCAGCTCGACGAGCTTGCGCGCCAGCGACAGGCCGACGCCCAGGCCGGCATTGGTGCGCTCCAGGGTCGAGTCGACCTGCACGAACATCTCGAACACCGAGTCCAGCATTTCCGGTGCAATGCCGATGCCGGTATCAAGCACTTCCAGCACCAGGGTCTTCTCTTCCACGTGGCCGGACAGGGTCACGCGTCCGCCGCGGTTGGTGTACTTGGCCGCGTTGTTCAGCAGGTTCGACAGGATCTGGGCCAGGCGGGTGGCGTCCCCGTGCAGGAACACCGGACGGTCCGGCAGGTCCAGCACCAATTCGTGGCCGTGCAGCTCGATGTAGGAGCGCACCACCTCGAGGGCGTCGTTGACGACCGCCTTCAGTTCGACGCGGCCCATCTTGATCGCGAACTTGCCGGTGTTGATGCGCGAGACGTCGAGCAGGTCGTCGACCAGGCGCACCATCTGGCGCAGCTGGCGCTCCATGATGTCGGTGGCGCGCTGGGTGGCCTGGGCGTCGCCGCTGCGGATGCGCAGGATGTCCAGGCCGGTACGGATCGGCGCCAGCGGGTTGCGCAGTTCATGCGCCAGCGTCGCGAGGAACTCGTCTTTCCTGCGGTCGGCCACGATCAGCGCGTCTTCCGCCTTCTGGCGCACGTCCATCTCGTGCTCCAGCGTGCGGTTGGCGGCCTGCAGGGCGTCGGCGCAGCGCCCGATCTCGGCCAGCATGTCGTTGAAGGCCTCGACCAGCACCCCGATCTCGCCGCTGTCGTTGCCCGGCACGCGCAGGGTGAAGTCACGCCGCTGCATGACCTGGCGCGCGACGTTGGTGACCGCCTCGAGCGGACGGGTGATGGCGGCCTGCAGGCGCGAGGCGACCAGGGCCGCGATCACCAGCGCGCCCAGCATCACGCCGCCGAGGATGGCGCCGTAGTTGAGCAGGCGGTCGACCAGGCCGTAGCGCGAGCGCAGGTAAACGGTGCCGACCAGTTCGCCATTCTCGACGATGTTGTGCCAGACCTCGAGGCCGCCGCGCTCGATGCGGTAGCCGGCCGCGCGTGGGCGCGCCGGCAGGGTCTGCTCGGTGCCGGCCTTGACGTAGCTGGCAAAGCGCGAGCCCGACGCCGTGAACACGGCGCCGGCCAGGATCTGCGGACGCGCGCGCAGCACGGCGAGCTGCTGCTGGGCGGTCTTGGCGTCGGAAAACGCCAGCGCCGGCGCGGTGACGCTGGCCATGATGTCTGCCTGGGTGGACAGGTCGTCGATCCACAGGCGCTGGAAGGTGCGCAGGTCGAGCACCAGCATGGCGACCGAGGCCGACAGCAGCGCCGCCAGGGTAGTAAACACCGCCATCTTGATCAGCTTGCTGCGGACGGAGCCGGTATCGTGCGCGTTCATCAGGACGCCCCTTTCACGACACGGTTGGCGACGGTGAGCAGCCGCGAACTGAGTTTCACGTTATTCCTCTCTGCGGAATCGAGCGAGACGTCGAAGCGCACGCGCTCGTCGATGATCCGGAAGTTGATGACGCCGCCCTGCTGCAGGCCGAGGTCGCACTCGGTCACCGGCAGCAGCGCGGCGGGGCCGTTCTTGAGGACGCGTGCGGCGCGCGCGCAATCGCTGCCGGCAATGAACAGCAGGTGCACCGACCCGCCCTCGCCTTCGCGCAGCTGGCGCACCACGACCGGACGGCCGCCGACGTTGCGTCCCGCTACCACGCGCGCCAGCTCGGCCGCCATCTCGTCGGAACCGACCACGCCGATCGTCACCGGCGCGCCGGGATCGGCGAAGCTCGCTGCCGGGAACTCGGCATAGCCGAGGAATTTGTAGATGAAGGCGGCCTTGACGCGGCGCTCGAGCGCCTGGCTGGCGCCGCCGTTCTGGGCCAGGGCCGGCGGCGGCAAGGCTGCCGCGGCGGCAAACAGGAC
>DEKZ01000205.1:0-249 GCA_002354135.1 Massilia sp. UBA2709
GCTCGCGCAGGCGCGGGAACATCTCGTAGGAGCGCTCGAGGTTGCTCGATGCCTTGGCGCGGTGCTGGGGCGCAAAGGCGCCCATCATCAGGTTTTCCTCGACCGTCATGTCGCGGAACACCATGCGGCCCTCGGGAATCATGGCCATCGAGACCTGCATCATGTCCCAGGTCGGCTTGCCGTTGAGCGGCTTGCCGTCGAGGAGGATGGCGCCCTGCGACACCGGGATCAGGCCCATGATGGCGCGCA
>DEKZ01000205.1:375-794 GCA_002354135.1 Massilia sp. UBA2709
TCGGCGATCAGGCCGCCGAAGTTCAGCACGGCGACGCGCTTGCACAGGTTGCTGATGGTCTCGATGTCGTGCTCGATGATGACGATCCCGACCGAGAACTTCTGGTGCAGGTCCTTCAGCATGTTCATGAAGTTGCGCTTGCCGTTGGTTTCCAGGCCTGCCAGCACCTCGTCCAGCAGCAGCAGCAGCTTGGGATTGGTCGACAAGGCCTTGGCCACTTCCAGCGCCTTCAGTTCGGTCAGCGCCAGGCCGGTCGACGCGTCGCGCTCGGCCTTGGCGGTGAGGTTGGTGAAGGCCAGGATCTCGTCGATGCGCTTCCTGTCGACCGAGCCGGTGCCGAAGCGCTGCGCCACTTCCAGGTTCTGGCGCACGGTCAGCTCGTGCATGGGCTGCGGGATCTGGAAGGTGCGGCCGATGCC
>DEKZ01000205.1:822-1580 GCA_002354135.1 Massilia sp. UBA2709
TGCCGGCGCCGTTGGCGCCGACCAGGCCGACCACGTCGCCGGTGCCGACCGACAGCGTGACATCGTTGACCGCCGTGAGGCCGCCGAAGCGGACCGTGACGTTTTCAAGCTGCAGCATCTTTTTTCCTCATGAACTTGCGGAACAGGCCGAGCAGGCCATCCGGGCTGGCGATGATCATCACGACCAGGACCAGGCCGAGCACCAGCTGGTGACCGGTCGGCATGATGTTCTTCACGAACAGCTGGTCGACCAGGTAGACCACGACTGCGCCGATCAGCGGGCCGGTAATCGTCCGGTAGCCGCCGAAGATGGCCGCCACGATCGGGATCGTCACCCACAGCGCGCTGAAGGCATAGTCCGGCTCGAGGAAGTTGATGTAGTGGGCGTTGAAGGCGCCGACCACGCCGCACATGAAGCTTGATACCAGCAGCATCATGGCTTTCAGCAGGGTGTTGTTGACGCCCACCACGCGGGTCGCGTCCTCGCTGTCGTGCATGGCGCGCAGGGCCAGGCCGTGCGGGCTGCGGCGGATGCGGTCGTAGATCCAGGCGAACACCAGCACGATGGTCAGGATTACCAGGTAGTTGCCGATCTTGCTGGCGAAGTCGAAACCGAACAGGGTCGGCAGCTGCGGGATGCTGGCGATGCCGGCCGAGCCGCCCGTGACCGATTCCCACTCGGTGGCGAGGATGCGGAAGATGTGGGCATAGGCCAGGATCGCGAGCGCGAAGTAAGGGCCGCGCAGGCGCAGCACCGG
>DEKZ01000205.1:1593-4390 GCA_002354135.1 Massilia sp. UBA2709
GCGCCGACGCCGCCCAGCAGCAGGCCGAGGAAGATCGGCACGCCGTGCTGCATGCTCAGCACGGCCGAGGTATAGGCGCCGACGCCGAAGAAGGCTGCGTGGCCGAAGCTGACCATGCCGCCCAGGTTGCCCAGCAGGGCCCAGGACAGGGCGATGCCGCCGATGACCAGCGAGGCGATCACCAGGCTCATCACGTAGGCGTCGCCGCCCAGCAGGACCGGCACCAGGATGTAGGCCGCCACCAGGGTAGCGATCAGGAGTTTGTTAAGTTTCATCCGCGCCTCCGTACGGCACCGAACAGGCCGTTGGGCATGACGAACAGGACCAGCAGGAACAGGCCCATGCCGGCGAGTTCCTGCAGGGCCGAGCTGGCCAGGGTGACGGTGAGCGATTCGGCCACGCCCAGCAGGACTGCGCCGATCAGCNNCCCCCGGGATCGAGCCGATGCCGGCCAGGACGGTGATGATGAAGGCCTTCACGGTCAGCACGCTGCCGTAGGCCGGGGTGATCACGCCATAGCTGAACAGGGCGACGCCGGCAAAGGCGGCCAGGATGCCGGCCACGATGAAGGAGACCAGTTCGGTGTAGCCGGGGTTGATGCCCATGAGCTTGGCGGCGTCGCGGTTGCTCGAGACGGCGCGCACGGCGCGGCCATACCAGGAGCGCGACAGCCACCACCAGAGGGCGACGATCAGGACGATGCTGACGCCGAAGAACAGCACTTCGGAGCGCATGGAATACAGCTCGCCGACGACGAAGGCTTCCTGCATCCAGCTCGAGCTGGTGGCGCGCACGTCGGCGCTCCAGATCATCAGGACCAGGTTGGTCAGGATCACGCCGACGCCGTAGGTCAGGGTGAGCGAATTGATTTCGCGGTTGGTGCGGATCTTGCCCACCACGAAGTACAGCAGCGCCGAGGTAATCGTCACGACGATCACGGCCACCGGAATCGCGGTCAGCGGGTTCCAGCCAAGTTTCGATTCCACCGTGTAGGCGATATACGCCGCCAGCAGTACCAGTTCACCGTGTGCCAGGTTGATCACTTTCATGGCGCCGAAGACCAGCGCCAGGCCAAGTGCAATGAGGGCGTAGGAGCCGCCCTGCAAGAGTCCTGAATACACGGCTTGTAAGATCAAGTCCGTCATTTCTGCATTCCCATCGCTCAGTTCCCATCAAATCCACACGGGCCGGGGATCCGGCCCGCTTACGTCACGCCGCGGTCTTACCAGGGCACACCCGGGAACACCGGCTTGGCGGTCGCCGCTTCCTTCGGCCACACCAGTTCGACCTTCTTGCCCTGGTGCTGGCCCATGCGCTGGGTGAAGTTCTTGTTGTCGCCGTTGGCGTCGAACTGCACGCGGCCGATCAGGGTCTGGCGGTCGGTCTTGCGCATTTCCTCGATCACGCCGCCCTTCTTGATGGTGCCCTTGTCGGCGGCGCGTGCGATCGCTTCGAACAGCAGCATCGACTGCACGTAGCCGAACTGGCCGAGGTAGTCGGGCTCCTTCTTGTGCAGCCTGGTATAGGCCTCGCCGAAGGCCTTGCCGTCGGCGGTCGTGAAGTTGACCGGGAAGGGCAGGACCGCGGTGCCGTACACGTTCGGCATCAGGTCGGGGAAGTCGGCCGCCATCTTCGGGGTGGCCAGCGACCACACGCCGGCGATCGCCTTGACGGTGTTCGGCTTGAGCACGCGGGCGGCGCGCAGGATGCCGACGTATTCGTTCTCGTAGCCGACCATGGCGATGAATTCCGAACGGTCGCGCAGCTTGACCTTGTTCAGGATGGGCTTGAAGTCGGTGATCGCCGGATCGAAGGCGTGCATGGCGACCTTGATGCCCTTGGCGGCCAGGGTCTTCTGGACGTCGGCGGCCAGGCCGTGGGTCGCGTCCTTGGTCGAGTAGATGATCGAGACCGACTTCACGCCGAGGTCGGAAATCAGACCCACCAGGGCTTTCTGGTAGCCCTCGGTATTATTAATGCGGAAGAAGTTCTTGCGACCGGCCTTCACCAGGCCGTCGTCGACGCCGCCCGAGGTGATGTAGGCCAGGCCCAGCTTGTTCGCGGCGTCGGACGCCGGCGAAATGTTGTTCGAGCCGTAGCCGCCGGTGACCGCGACCACGCCCTGGCTGGCCAGCTTCTCCACGGCAGCCACGGCCTTGGCCGGGGCGGACTCATCGTCCACGGTGACCAGCTTGATGGTGTGCTTGCCGTTGGTCTTGTTAAAGACCTCGGCCGCCACGCGGATGCCTTCCTGGGTGCCCATGCCGACGCGTGCCAGCGGGCCGGTCAGCGGGATCTGCACGCCGACCAGGAATTCTTCCGCATATGCCGAGCTGGCGCTCAGGGCTGCGCTCACTGCGCATGCTGCGAGGGCGATTGTCTTCATCTTGCTCATTGTCTCCACCTTTTCAGATTGTTGTCGATACTGGCTCCAATGCCGGAGCCGCCTTCTCGTGCCGTCCGGGCCAGGCCCGTGTGACATCCGTTCTACAAAATCGCTGGCAAGCCGGTGGCTTTCACGCTGCGCATGGGCTGGGCGTGTCCTTCCTTCCTGCCGGGTCAGCGGGGCGCGCGGCCCCGCTTAATTGATGTGGCGCCCCATGCTCGTTCCCACGTTGCGCACCAGTTGCACCAGGCGCGGGCCCAGGTCCTCGACCAGCTTTTCCTTCGGCAGCAGGAAGGCTGGTCCGCCGCAGTTGAAGGACATGGTCTTGGCGTTCTCGGGGTCGATCAGGGGCACGCCGACGGCGCTGATGTTGGCGTCCCACAGACCCGAGGACAGCACGAAGCCGCGGTC
>DEKZ01000205.1:4444-5362 GCA_002354135.1 Massilia sp. UBA2709
GCGAGCCGGCATCGCGGCGCAGGGTGACGGCAGCGCTGCCGCGGCAGGCTTCGACGTAAACCATGTCCAGGCGGTCGCGGATGCCGATGGCGACGCTGCACTGGGCGTACTCGGCCAGTTCCTGCATGGCGGGACGAGCAAGCTTGCGCACGTCGATGTTGGCGAGCAGGGTGTAGCCGAGCGCGAGCACCGGGGCGCCGAGCTGGTAGCGGCCCTGGTCGGGGGAATAGGTCAGGTAGCCGAGGCGGGTCAGCGTATAGGTCAGGCGCGAGATCGTCGGCTTGGGCATGCCGGTGCGCTTGGCCATCTCGCTATTGGTGAGCGAAGCCTCGCCGGGCCGGAAGCAGCGCAGGATCTCGAGCCCGCGGGCCAGGGCGGTCACGAATTGACGGTCCTTGGCGTTGTCTTCCTCAGTGAATGACTGGATTGCGTCCATCTCGATTGTCTCCAATGCCCAGCATCTGTGGCTGAGTCTGGAATTGATGATCACACACGAAAAACGGCAGTGTCAACTGTTTTGTGAAATGGTCGTTCGCAGTGCGAAATGCTGAATATTTACGCTCCTATGAAACACGGGTAAAAAGGCAAAAAAACGGTTTTTTGGTCCCGGAAACGGGGTGCGTCAAGACGTTTACATTCCCGTTAAAAATGGGGTATCGTTGACTTCGCTGCAAAATGCAAAACACAATTTCGCACAGCGAACCACGCGGTGTGAGCCAACTACAAGACAAGGAGACAGGACTCATGAATTCCGGCGCAGCTGCCCAGGTCGTACGTGAACAGCATGGCGACATCCTTCTGGTAACCATCGATAACCCGCCCGTGAACGCCCTCGGCGTCGATGTGCGCCGCGGCCTCATGGAGGCGATCGAGGCCGCCGACGCCGACGCAAGCGTCAAGGCCATCGTGCTGGCGGGC
>DEKZ01000205.1:5406-5605 GCA_002354135.1 Massilia sp. UBA2709
CCGGCCGCAACTTCCTGGGCGGCGCGGACATCCGCGAATTCGGCAAGCCGCCGATGCCGCCGGCACTGCCCGACGTCTGCAACCGCATCGAAGCATCGGACAAGCTGGTGGTCGCCGCCATCCACGGCGCGGCCCTCGGCGGCGGTCTCGAGATCGCCATGTCCGCCCATTACCGCGTCGCGCTGACCAGCGCCAGGCT
>DEKZ01000202.1 GCA_002354135.1 Massilia sp. UBA2709
CTTGATGACGCGGCGCGGCTGGGCCATCATGGCCTTGATCTGGGCCACTTCGTCGGCCACGGCCTTGCGTGCGCGCTCGGTGGCGGCAGCGCGTTCGGCGGCTTCCTTGGCGGCTTCGTCGGCCTTGCGCTTGGCGTCGTCGGCAGCGGCCTGCTTGGCCTGCTCGCTGGCGGCCGAGTTGGCGGCGGCAGCGGCGGCGGCTTCGCGCTTGGCTTTTTCTTCGGCGTCGCGCTTGGCCTGCTCTTCGGCGGCACGGGCCTGTTCGGCGCGTTCCGATTCGAGCTTGGCCAGGCGTTCCTGCTTCTCGCGCAGGTCGGCTTCCTGGCGCGCGACCAGTTCGGCGTGACGGCGCGCCTCTTCCTCGCGGCGTGCGACTTCAGCGGCATCGACTACCGGGGCGGCAGGCGCCGCGGCGGCAGCCGGCGCCACATCGTCGCGCTGGACGAAGGTGCGCTTCTTGCGTACTTCAACCTGGATCGTGCGCGATTTGCCCGACGCGTCAGCCTGCTTGATCTCGCTCGTTTCCTTGCGGGTGACCGTGATTTTCTTCTTCTCGGTCTGTTCGCCCGCGCCGTGGGTACGGCGCAGGTGGTTCAGCAGCTTGTCCTTATCATCCTTTGACAAGGGATCTGACGTCGAACTTTTCTCGACGCCGGCAGAACGCAGCTGCGTCAGCAGCAAATCTGCAGGCATCTTCAGTTCGGTGGCAAATTGGGCTACGTTGTTACTCGCCATTCAGTCCTCTTTTCTATGTGTCGCGGAGATGATAAAGATTTTTTGTCGTTCCGGCAGCAGCAATTAAGCCTTGGCCGTTTCGACCTGGCTCCAGGCTTTCGCCTGCAATGCCTTCGCGCGGTCGTCGTATTTCGCGTCGACCAGCTTCATCTCATCGTCGGTCACATCATTAAATTCATTCTTGATCAGTTCACGGGCACGGTCCGACGAGAGCGCCAGGATGGCGCCGAATTCGTCGTATGCGAGACCCGCGAATGCTTCCACCGTCTTGATGCCAGCCAGGCCGAGCTTGCCTGCGGTCGTGCGGTCCATGCCCTCGAGGTTCACCAGCGCCTCTTCCATGCCTTCCAGACCTTCTTCGGAGGCAATGGCTTCGGTCACCAGCGCGTCACGGGCGCGGGTACGCAGTTCGTTGACGGTTTCCTCGTCGAAGGATTCGATCTCGAGCATCTCCGAAATTGGTACATACGCGATTTCTTCAAGGCTCGAGAAGCCTTCTTCCACGAGGATGTCGGCCACTTCCTGGTCAACATCGAGCTTTTCCATGAACAGCGCGCGGATCGCCGCCGTTTCCTGGGCCACCTTGTTGGCCGATTCCTCGGCCGTCATGATGTTGATCTTCCAGCCAGTCAGTTCCGACGCCAGGCGCACGTTCTGGCCCGAACGGCCGATCGCGATCGCCAGGTTTTCTTCGTCGACCACGACGTCCATCGCGTGCTTCTCTTCGTCGACCATGATCGACGACACGTTGGCCGGGGCCAGCGCGCCGATCACGAACTGGGCCGGATCGTCCGACCACAGCACGATGTCCACGCGCTCGCCGCCGAGCTCGCCGGTCACGGCCTGCACGCGCGAACCGCGCATGCCGACGCAGGTGCCGATCGGGTCGATGCGCTTGTCGGCCGTGTAGACGGCGATCTTGGCGCGCACGCCGGCGTCACGGGCAGCCGATTTGATTTCCAGCAGGCCCTGTTCGATTTCCGGCACTTCCAGTTCGAACAGCTTCATGATGAATTCCGGCGCGGTGCGCGACAGGATCACCTGCGGGCCGCGCATGTTGCGGTCCACGCGCAGGATGTAGGCACGGACGCGGTCGCCGATGCGCAGGTTTTCCTTCGGAATCATCTGGTCGCGCGGCAGGCGCGCTTCGATCTTGCCCGACTCGACGATGGCATCGCCGCGCTCCATGCGCTTGATGGTGCCGGTGACCAGCGAATCGCCGCGCTCGAGGAAGTCCTGCAGGATCTGCTCGCGCTCGGCATCGCGCACGCGCTGCAGCACGACCTGCTTGGTGTCCTGGGCGAAGCGGCGGCCGAACTCGACCGACTCCACCGGCTCTTCGATGTATTCGTCGACTTCGATGTCCGGGATCTGTTCCTTGGCTTCGAAGTGCAGGATTTCCTGGTCCGGCAGCTGCAGGCCCGCTTCGTCCGGCACCACGTGCCAGCGGCGGAAGGTTTCGAACTCGCCGTTGTCGCGGTCGATGCTCACGCGAATGTCGACCTCGCCTTCATAGCGCTTTTTGGTGGCCTGGGCCAGGGCGAACTCGAGCGCCCCGAAGACCACTTCCTTATCGACGTTTTTTTCGCGCGCAAGCGCATCAACCAGTAACAAAATTTCGCGACTCATGCTTTGCGACTCCTAAAATCCACCTGCGGCACCAGGCGTGCCTTGTCCAATTCGGCCAGCGTAAATTCCAACAACGCCGGACCATCTTTACTTTCAAATTCCAGACCGATCTTGTCGCCTTCCGGCGCGACCAGGATGCCCGTATAGGTCTTCCGGTTCGCGGTGCCCGGCATGGCGACGCGCAGCTTCACCGTGCATTCGTGGCCGGCGAAGCGCTCGAAATCGGCCAGGGTGCGCACCGGGCGATCCAGCCCGGGCGACGAAATTTCCAAACGTTCGTAATCGACGTTTTCCACGGTCAGTACGTGCGACAACTGGTGGCTCACCGTTGCGCAATCCTCGACCGTGATCGGCCCCTTCTCGTCAGCGACGGCAGCCGGGAAATCGATAAACACGCGCAGGATCCCGCGCTCGCCTCGTTCGACATCAACGAGTTCGTAGCCCAGGCCACCGACTGTCTTGGCGATCAAATCAAACTGCTGCACGACACTTCTCCAGGGCGTTAAAACGTTTTACCAAAAAAAAAATGGGCATCTGCCCATCTTTTTGTATTCACAACCCAACCAGATGAAAGCACTTGCACCAAATAAACGCTGGGAAGAACTTTGATTAGGCTGCAAATTATATCCTGTTCCGGGGCATGCTGCAATCGCCATACCATTATATTGAGGGCGGAACAACGGATGCGCACGGCAAACGTGCGTGGGCCGGATTTTGTAGGGTGGGCATTCGTAGTGCCGGCATCTAGCCGGCCCTACTGCCCACGCGGTCTGAGCGCTTGATCAGTACCAGCTTCAAGCCAGCCATTTGCATACGAAGTCATCCGCAAGATACGCAAACACTGCCGTACCGCCGCACCGCGTGGGCTCAAG
>DEKZ01000463.1:0-151 GCA_002354135.1 Massilia sp. UBA2709
GGCTGTCGGTGCCGAGCATGCGCAGCAGCTGCTCTTCCGGCAGGCCGAGCGCCTCGCTGCCGCGCTGCAGGTAGGCCGGCTTGCGGGCCAGGGCGGCGTCGGCGATCGGTCCGCCCTTGGACAGCGGGATCGCGAATTCGGCGATGCGGGC
>DEKZ01000463.1:347-6032 GCA_002354135.1 Massilia sp. UBA2709
CTGCTGGCGCGCGAAGGTCTGGCCGACCTCGGACACCAGCACCAGGTTGCGCACCTCTTCCGACAGGCGCTGCTGGACCGGATCGACGGCCGGCGGCGCATAGGCAGGCGGCGCTGGAATGTCGTCGGCCCCTGCCAGGTCGATGCCGAGGTGGACGGCGGCCCTGTCGACCTGGCGCGCGGCGGCGGCCAACATCTCGCCGATCTCGCCCGGCGCCAGGCCGCACAGCGCCGCGCCTTCGGCCAGCGCGTGCGTGTCGTCCGGGTGGCCGGTCATCAGGTGCGCCAGGCGCACGATGCGGATCAGCGGATGGGCCGCCTCCAGGCGCTCGCTCGACTCGTGGTGGTACAACACGGCGTCGGCCAGGAAGGAATCGAGCTGCCAGCGCTCGACCAGCCAGGCGCCCGCTTCGGCATGGGTAATCTGCAGCGTACGCTGCTCGACCGCGCACAGGTCCTCGTCGTCGCGCGCCGTGAAGTTGAAGCTGTATTCCTTGGGCGCGGTCGCCAGCAAAGCGAGGCGGCCGACGTTGTGCAGCAGTCCGGCGAGGTAGGCCTCTTCCAGGTGCGGGTAGTCGATGCGGCGTGCGACCTCGCGCGCGATCACTGCCGCGGCCAGCGAGTTCTTCCAGAACGCGCGCAGGTCGGTGCTGCCGGAATGGGGGAAATTATTAAAGGTCTGGAAGACCGAGTCGCTGATGACCAGGGTCTTGATCATGTCGGTGCCGAGCGACACCAGCGACTGCTCCAGGTTGGCCGTGCGGCTGCCGCGGTGATAGGCCGAGCTGTTGGCGACGGCCAGCAGCTTGCCGGTCATGCCCGCATCCTTGGCGATCAGCTCGGCCAGCTCCTCCATCCCCAGGTCATCGGCCTGCAGGTGCCCGAGCAGCTTGACGAGAATCTGCGGCATCGCCGGCAGCCGGGCAACGAGCAGGCGATTACGGATATCCTGGTCTGGTTGGTGCATTTCTCGATCGAGGACGCCACTGAAGGTTGCGGGGTGGCCGCTCCATTCTTGAGCTACCACAACATGGTATTTATGCATCGTTGGAACAAGACACAATTTCAACTGTTGTTCCAACGCTAGATCAAGGGTCTTAGCATATATACATTTCCGATCGGGAACAATACTTTCCGTAAAAAGTGTGAGTTTTTCCTGGACGAATGATGCATTTCACAGCTATTTATTGCCGTGCTGCAATTGAAAGGAAGAGCCGGGCCGAAGCGGGCTATGTGTCCGGCAGTCTGCGGCTTCTCCCGTAGGGTGGGCGCCTGTGCCCACGCGGATCATGAACACCGCGAACGAAACAGGCAACAGCCCCACGACGCTCGCGCAGGGCTGTTACCGAAAGAACCTCACCGACCGTTACGCGCCAACCTTCTCCGATACTGCCGCGCGATCACCCAGCAAGCCAGCGCCCCCAGCGCAAACCCCGCCTGCCCCAGCGCCAGCGCCAGCACCGAATGCGACAGCGCCGGCGCGATCAGGCCCGCCACGATCGCACCCAGCAGGGTCGAGACGAAGGACTGGCAGGACGCCACGGTGCCGCGGATGTGCGGGAACAGGTCGAGCGCGAGCAGGGTCGCGCCCGGCGCGATGATGGAACTGCCGAAGGTGAAGAAAAACATCGGCAGCACGGTCCAGGGCAGCGCCGGCGGCAGGAACAGGTGGTAGCCGACGTTGAAAGCCACCGCGCTGAGCATGAAGCCGAAACCGATCCAGATCTGCTGCGCGAAGCTCTTCTTGCCGGCCATGCGGTTGGCCGCCATCGAGCCGAGGAAGATTCCGCTCACGGTGGGCACGAACAGCCAGGCGAAGCCCGAGGGGCCCAAATGCAGCTGCTGGGGCAGCATCACCGGCGAGGCCGTGATGTAGAGGAAGAGCCCGGCGAAGTTCAGCGCCGTGATGCCGGCCTTCATGTGGAACAGGAAGGAACCGAAGATCGCGCTGTAGCTGCCCGCCAGGAAGCGCGGGTTGAAGGGCTGGCGCCGCTCCTTCGGCACGGTTTCGGGCAGGTGCTGCCAGCACACCCAGCCCAGCACCAGCGTGAACAGGCACAGCGCCAGGAAGATCGCGCGCCAGCCGAAGAAGATCACGATCCAGCCGCCCAGCACCGGCGCGATGGCTGGCGCGATCGAGAAGATCATCGTCACCATCGACAGCAGCCGCGCGGCCGCCGTATCGGAATACAGGTCGCGGATGATGGCCCGCCCGACCACGACGCCGGCGCCGGCCGAGACGCCCTGCATGATGCGGAACACCCACAGGTAGTGCACCGAGGACGCGGCGGCGCAGCCGAAGGTGCCGATGGCGAACACCACCAGCGCCACCAGGATCACGTTGCGCCGCCCGAAGGCGTCCGACAGCGCCCCATGCCACAGCACCATGCCTGCAAAGGCCAGCATGTAGGCGGTCAGGGTCTGCTGCACCTCCAGCGCCGAGGCGTGGAGGGTCGACTGGATCTGCGGGAAGGCCGGTAGATAAGCGTCGATCGAGAACGGCCCCAGCATCGACAGCCCGGCCAGCAGGGTGGCCAGGCCGCCGGCCGACAGCATCGTGATCTTGTGCGGTTCCGGGAGCGGAACCGGGATCACCGGGTCCTGGGGCAGTTCGTCGGGTTCTGTGGGTGGCAGCATGGTCAGTTCGCGCCCGGTTCCTGCTTGGGTTTTGCTTCCTCGCGGCGGTTGTAGCCCGCCACCATGTCGAAGCGGAACAGGCGGCATTCGAGGGCGCCGTTGAAGAACGGCGTCTTGCGCGCTTCCTTCAGGCGCAGCAGCTTGGGCAGCGACAGGTCGGCGGTGAACAGGAACACGGTCCAGCCGGCGAAGCGCTGCTTGAGCGTGGTGCCCAGCGCTGCGTAGAAGGACACGGCCATCTCGTCCTGCGGCATGGTCGAATCGCCGCGCACGCCGATGCGCTCGCCGTACGGAGGATTGGTCAGCAGGATGCCCGGCTGCGAAGTCGGCGGCGAGACGTGCTGGGCCTCGATCTGCTTCAGGGGCACCTCGAACAGGACGCCGGCAATCTTGAGGTTATGGCGCGTCATGGCGACCATGTCGCCCGAGATGTCGGAGCCGAAGATGGTCGGTTCGCTCGGCAGCGGATTGGCCTTGATCGCGGCCTTCATCTCCTGCCAGGCGTCGCGGTCGAAGTCGGCGAATTTCTCGAAGGCGAAGCGGCGGCGCGCACCCGGCGGGATGCCCTGCACTATTTGCGCCGCTTCGATCAGGATCGTGCCCGAACCGCACATCGGGTCGAACAGCGGCACGCCCGGCTTCCAGCCCGACACGCGCAGCATGCCGGCGGCCAGGTTCTCGCGCAGCGGCGCGTCGCCCGTCTCTTCGCGCCAGCCGCGCTTGAACAGCGCTTCGCCCGAGGTGTCGAGGTAGATGATGAAGTTGCGCTGGTCGAGGAAGCCGACGATGCGCATGTCCGGCTCGCGGGTGTCGACCGAGGGACGCTTGCCGAACTGGTCGCGGAAGCGGTCGCAGACGGCGTCCTTGATCTTCAGGGTCGTGAATTCCAGGCTCTTCAGGGGCGACTTGACGGCGGTGACGTCGACGCGGATCGTGTGGTGGACACCGAACCAGTCTTCCCAGGGCTGCTCGAGCACCAGGTCGTAGATGTCGTTCTCGTTGTTGTAGCTGCGCTGGCCCATGCGCATGAGCACGCGCGACGCGATGCGCGAGTGCAGGTTGATGCGGTAGGAATCGACCAGCGTGCCTGAGCAATGCACGCCGCCCGGTACCTGGTTGTGCACCTTCAGCGTGGGGCTGTGCGCCTGGGCGATTTCAGCAAGTTCTTCGGCAAGCGCCGCTTCCATGCCGCGCGGGCATGGGCAAAAGTATGACGTCATGGGGGTACCCTTTGTCCGTTAATAAAAATAATGTGGCTGCAAGCGCCGATCGCTTGCAGCCACGTTGGTATTTCGATTGCATGCACCAGTCAGTGGCGCTGGCACTGATCATCCGGTGAGACCGCGTGGGCACAGGTGCCCACCCTACAACTGCGGAACAGACCCGTAGGGTGGGCGGGGTAATGTTGGCCAATGGCCGACATTACGAACGCCCACGCGTTCAACGTACGCCGGCACAGCCGCGATACCTGTTCAACGCGCGACCACGCCTTGCGGATGACCTGCGCCGAAAAATCAGAACGGCTTCACCACCACCAGGATCACGATCAGCAGCAGCAGGACCACCGGCACTTCGTTGAACCAGCGGTACCAAGTATGGCTGCGCTTGTTCACGCCCGCTTCGAACTTCTTCAGCAGCGATCCGCAAGCGTGATGGTAGCCGATCGTCAGCACCACCAGCGCCAGTTTCGCGTGCAGCCAGCCGCCCTTGATCCCGAAGCCCAGCCACAGCCAGATACCCAGCAGCAGCGCCGGCACCGCCAGCATCGAAGTGAAGCGATACAGGCGGCGCGCCATCAGCAAGAGGCGCGCGGTGGCGACGTTGTTGGTTTCCTGGGCCAGGTTCACGAAGATGCGCGGCAGGTAGAACAGGCCGGCGAACCAGGAGGCGATGAAGACGATATGGAAGGCTTTGATCCAGAGGTAGAGCATGCGGGTCCTTGTGGTTGTTGTTCCGTCAGCTTGGTTATCAGGTGCGTACTTCGCCGTGGCCGAACACGACGTACTTCAGCGAGGTCAGCCCCTCGAGGCCGACTGGGCCGCGCGCGTGCAGCTTGTCGTTCGAGATGCCAATCTCGGCGCCCAGGCCATACTCGAAGCCATCGGCGAAGCGCGTCGAGGCGTTCACCATCACCGAGGCCGAATCGACCTCGCGCAGGAAGCGCAGCGCGGCGCTGTAGTCCTCGGTGACGATGGCCTCGGTGTGCTTCGACGAATAGTGCTCGATGTGGTCCATCGCCTCGTCGATGCCGGCCACCACCTTCACGGCCAGGATCGGCGCCAGGTATTCGGTGCTCCAGTCCTCTTCCACTGCCGCCGCCAGGTGCGGGTAGCCGGCCAGGATCGCGCGCGCTTCCTCGTCGGCGCGCAGCTCGACCGCCTTCTCGCGGTAGAGCGCCGCCAGCTGGGGCAACACGCTTGGTGCGATCGCACGCGCGACCAGCAGCGTTTCCATGGTGTTGCAGGTGCCGTAGCGGTGGCACTTGGCGTTGAACGCGATCGGCAATGCCTTGGCAATGTCGGCCTTGTCGTCGATGTAGACGTGGCAGATGCCGTCCAGGTGCTTGATCATCGGGACCGTCGCCTCTTCCATCAGGCGCGCGATCAGGCCCTTGCCGCCGCGCGGCACGATCACGTCGACGTACTGCGGCATGGTGATCAGCGTGCCGACGGCGGCGCGGTCGGTGGTGTCCACCACCTGCACGGCATCGACCGGCAGGCCGGCCGCGACCAGGCCCTCGGTGACCAGTTTCGCCAGCGCGCGGTTGCAATGGATCGCTTCCGAGCCGCCGCGCAGGATGGCCGCGTTGCCGCTCTTGATGCACAGGCCGGCGGCGTCCACCGTCACGTTCGGACGGGCTTCATAGATGATGCCGATTACGCCCAGCGGCACGCGCATCTGGCCGACCTGGATGCCGCTGGGGCGCGACTTCATGTTCGAGATTTCTCCGATCGGGTCCGGCAGGGTCGCGATCTGGCGCAGGCCGTCGACCATGGTGGCGATCGCGGCGGGCGACAAGGCCAGGCGGTCGAGCAGCGCCGGCGCCAGG
>DEKZ01000386.1:0-290 GCA_002354135.1 Massilia sp. UBA2709
CACGTCGTCGCAGTGGCGGCACCAGGCGTACAGCATCAGGACGCCGCGGCGCGTCCGTGCATCGAACAGCTTGGCCGCCGTGGCAAAGCTTTTCGAGCCGACCTCGATCGTCTGGGTGGCGTGCTGCATCAATGCTTCGCTCATGCCGGCGCCTCCCCGATCATCAGGCCGGCGGTCGCCTTGGCCGAACCGATCACGCCGGGCACGCCCGCGCCCGGATGGGTGCCGGCGCCGACCAGGTAGAGATTCGACAGTGCGCTGTCGCGGTTGTGCGGGCGGAACCAGGCGCT
>DEKZ01000386.1:502-2837 GCA_002354135.1 Massilia sp. UBA2709
ATCAGCTCGCGGTAGCGCGGGCCGAAGCAGACCGTGTGGTGCTGCAGTTGCGCGTGGTGGTGGTCGAGCCCGAAGTAGAGCACGAACAGCGAATTGCTGAAGCGCTTCTTGCGCAGCGCCTGGGCTTCGGCCACGCCGCGCGCATCGTGGCCCAGCAGCTTGGCATAGGTGTGCACGACGTCGGCGTTCGAGGCCACGGCGTCGGCCGCGAACAGGCGGCCGTCTTCCAGGCGCACGCCGCTGGCGCGTCCGCCCTGCGTTTCGATGCGCGCCACCGGGGCGTTCAGCTCGATGCGGCCGCCGATGTCCTCGAACAGCCTGGCCAGCGCCTTGACCAGCGCCCCGGTGCCGCCGCGCGGGAACCACACGCCCCAGCGCCGTTCCAGTGCGTGGATCAGCGTGTAGATCGAGGAGGTGGCGAAGGGATTGCCGCCCACCAGCAGCGAATGGAAGGAAAAGGCCTGGCGCAGGTGCTCGTCCTGGATGAAGCGCGCGACCATGCCGTAGACGCTGCGCCAGGCCTGCAGGCGCGCGAGCTGCGGCCCGGCCTGGATCATGTCGCGGAAGGAGAGGAAGGGCACGGTGCCGAGCTTGACGTAGCCTTCCTCGAACACCGCCTTCGAATAGGCCAGGAAGCGCTTGTAGCCGGCGACGTCGGCCGGGTTGCGCGCGTGGATCTGGCGGTCCAGGGCCTCCTGGTCGTTCAGGTAGTCGAAGTGGCTGCCGTCTTCCCAGCACAGGCGGTAGAAGGGCGCGACCGGCAGCATCTCGACGTAGTCCTGCATGCGCTTGCCGGCCGCGGCGAACAGCTCCTCGATGCAGGATGGATCGGTGATCACCGTCGGGCCGGCATCGAACACGAAGCCCTGGTCCTCGTAGACGTAGGCGCGGCCGCCCGGCTTGTCGCGTTTTTCGAGCAGCGTGGTCTGCATGCCGCTGGCCTGCAGGCGGATGGCCAGGGCCAGGCCGCCGAATCCGGCGCCGACGACCACGGCGGTTTTGCGTTCGTTCATTCGGAATTCCTGATCTGACGGGGGTGGATCTTGCAGGCGGCCGAAAAGGCGGCCAGCAGAGGGACGGGTGGTTTGCCGGTGAGCAGGCGCGCCTTGTCGCCCAGGCTCAGGCGCCCGGCATAAAAATGTTCGATCAGGCGCGGCGGCAGGCGGTAGAAGCGCTGCATCACGCGCCAGCGTTTATCCGGACTGCCGGCCAGGAACAGCATGCGGTTGAGCAGGCGGAAGAAGCGCTGCTGGCGCCATTCCTTCTGCGCTTCGTCGCGGATCGCGGCGAACAGGCGCGGCGCGCTGAGATCGGAAAGTGCGGCGATCCGTTCGGCCAGCCGCACCGCGTGCGGCAGCGAATAGCCCGTGGTCGAGTGGAACAGGCCGGCGCGCAGGCCTGCGCAGGGCTGGCCGGCGAGATCCGCCCAGTACTCGTCGAAGTCGCCGGCCAGCACGATGGGCAGCGAGCCGTGCTCCTCGCGCAGCAGTTCGGCAACGCGCCAGCCGCGCGCCTGCGCGTACTGTGCGATGTTGGCGCGCAGGCGCTCCGGCTCCCAGGCGCCGCTGTCGACGTAATGCGTGTCCTCGATCAGCAGGCTGTGGGCGTCGAAAGGCAGCACGTAGACGAAGCGGTAGCCGCCCTGCTGTTCGACACTCGCATCCATGATGATGGGGGCGGCGAGGCCGTGCGGCTCGGCCAGGCGCACTTCCTGGCCGAGGAAGGTTTGGTAGCCGAGTGCCAGGCGGTTCGTGGTCCGCACGCCGCGGCCGTCGATCACGGCGCGCGCATGCAGGATGGCGCCGTCGGCCAGGGTCACCGTGGTCGGGCTGAGCCTGTCGATGCGCGCGTTCACGCGCAGCGCGGGGCCGAGCGTCGCTTCGATGACGCGCGCGAATTCGTTTGAAGTGACGCTGGCGTAGCCGCTGTCGAGGGTGCGCGCAAACTCGGGAAAGACCACGTCGTAGCGCGGCCAGCGCGCGGAGACGATGGGCGCGAGCCACTGGCGCTGCTCGCTGCTGAGGTCGCCGTCGTGGAAGGACCAGGTATGGTTGCCGCCGATCCGGCTGGATGCTTCCAGCAGCAGGATGCGCAGGGCGGGGCGCGTCGTGTGCAGGCGCCAGGCGATCAGGCCGTTGGCCAGGCCGCCGCCGACCAGGATCAGGTCCCAGGCGGGGCCATCGGCAGGGGAAGCCGGGTTATCCAAGGCTGGCCACGCCGTCCGGCGCGTCCTCGTGCGGGGCCGGGCGCTTGAAGCCCAGCGCATCTTCGATCAGGTCGGCGGCGCGCGGCGTGCCGCCGGCGCGCGCCAGGTCTTCGGCCAGCGGCGCCATGC
>DEKZ01000389.1 GCA_002354135.1 Massilia sp. UBA2709
CTCCGGCGTGAGGAGCTCCACCGGGACCCCGTGGAAGCGCTGGCGGCGGCAAGCCACGCCGCGCACGCCGGGCATCAGCGGCGCCAGCAGGCCTACGATGGCGCGCTGGGAGGCCGCCTGGAATGGCGGCCCGATCAGCGGCCGGAAACAGCAGCGCAGGAAGATGCGCTGGAAGCCAGCCTGCAGGCGTTCCAGCGCTGCGCGCGGCGCCGCGATGCGCAGTCCGCCCGGGTGCCCCGGCAAGGGCGCGGCGAATCGGTAGGCGGCCAGGCTGGCATGGCGCGCCAGCCAGCGGTAGCTGAAGCTGAAGCCGGGCCAGTTCGCACTGTTGTGGCCGTGACTGTCCAGGTACCAGCTGTTGCAGCCGTTCCAGACCGTTCCCGCCAGCCGCGCCTGCAGGCCGGCGTTGAAACGGCGGTGCGCAACCGGGCTGGCTTCGACGCTTGTCGCCTTTGCGGCGCGCATCGCGGCCAGGGTCCGCATGATGTGCGCGACCTGGCTTTCGAGCATGTAGACGATGGAGTTATGGCCGAGGTTGGTATTCGGCCCGTAGAGCATGAAAAAGTTCGGAAAGCCCGGCACGGTCATGCCGAGATACGCCTGGGCGCCCTGGCGCCAGGCGCTATTGAGGTCCAGTCCGTCGCGGCCGGTGACGCCCATCGGCGCCAGGAAGTCGGTGGCGGCGAAACCGGTGCCGTAGACGATCGCATCGACCCGGTGCAGCTTGCCGTCCGCGGTCTCGATCCCCTCCGCGACGATGCGGCGTACCGCTTCGGTCACCAGCCTGACATTCGGGCGCGCGAACGCGGCAAGATAGTCGTCCGACAGCAGGATGCGCTTGCAGCCGATCGGGTAGTCCGGAGTCAGGCGCGCGCGCAGGGCCGGGTCGGCGATGTCGCGCGCCAGCATGCGGCGAAAAGGCAGCCCGACGGCAAGATGCATCAGCCCCTTGAGCCGCGAAAAGGCCAGCGCGCGCGACTCGTACTTTACATAGATCAGTGTGCGGTGCAGGCGCATGAGTACCGGCAGGCGCCGGAACAGGCGCTTGCGCCAGGCCGCATAGGGCCGGTCCTCGCGCGGCTTCAGCCAGGAAGGTGTCCGCTGGAACACCAGCAGTTCCTCGACTTGCCCCGCAATCGCCGGCACGAACTGGGTTGCCGAGGCCCCGGTGCCGATCACCGCCACGCGCTTGCCGTGCAGGTCGACTGCATGATCCCACCGGGCCGAATGAAAGGCGGCCCCCCGGAAGGCGGCAAGACCCTCGATGCGGGGCATGGCCGGACGGCTGAGCAGGCCGGTTGCCGTGACCACGACCCGGGCATGCAGGCAGGCGCCGCCCTCGGTCGTCAGCTCCCAGATGTCGCGCCCGTCATCGTAGCGCGCCTGCGCCAACGTCTGGCCGAAATGGATGTGCGGCATCAAGCCGAAGCGTTGGGCGCAGTCGCGCAGGTAGGCGTGGATCTCGGGCTGGGTGGCAAAGGTGTGCGACCAGGCCGGATTCGGCGCGAACGAGAAGGAATACAGGTGGGAAGGGACATCGCAGGCGGCGCCCGGATAGGTATTGTCGCGCCAGACGCCGCCGACCTCCTGCGCTTTTTCGAGGATGAGGAAGCGCTCCTGCCCGGCGCGGCGCAGGGCCACGCCCATGCAGACGCCGCCGAATCCGGCGCCGACGATCACGGTGTCGAGCGGCGCATCGGGGCTGGTCGCGGGCAGGATGGCGGCACCCGATGCGCCGGCGGTTGCGCTGGCGCGCGCGCTTGGATGCGAGGTCATGTTTGGTCTCCGGGTCGAGCGAACTGCGCCGCCTTCTTGTCGTTTCCGTAAAGATACTACTAAAGATACTACCATTGCGGCGACGGTGGCTTGATGTCGCGACGGACGGTCGAGCCGAGGCGATCCTGACAAGGCGCCGGCCCCTGGTGTAGGATCTCGCTTTACCCGCTTGCCGGTCCCGGCGCGGGTCCCTCATGCACTCTCGTGGAGACAACCATGCTGTTCGGACCACTTTCGCGCGCGCTGTTGCCGGCGCTGATCGCCCTGCCGCTGAGCGCGGGCGCCGCCCAACCTGTCATCGAGGTCTACAAGACGGCGAGCTGCGGCTGCTGCAAGCAATGGGTCAAGCACCTGGAAGAGAACGGGTTTGCCGTCAAGGCCCAGGACGTGGCCGATCCGGGCGACTACCGCGCCAAATTCGGCATCGCCGAGCAGTATGGCTCCTGCCACACCGGCCGCGTCCAGGGTTACGCGCTGGAAGGCCATGTGCCGGCTTCGGACATCAAGCGCATGCTGGCAACCAGGCCGGCCGCCGCGGGCCTGGCGGTGCCGGGCATGCCGATGGGCTCGCCCGGCATGGAAGCCGCGCACAGCGAACCTTACGAAGTGCTGCTCGTGAAGAAGGACGGCAGCGCCACCGTCTACAAGCGCTACCGCTGACGCTGGCGGCGTGGTCCTACACGATCTTGCTGAACCTGCCGATGGCGCACGCTGATGCGGGGCGCATAATCGGAGCCAACGCTTAATCGGAGGATACGATGAATTCACAAGCAACGAATACCGGCGGCAAGCAAGGTGACGATCCGTCGACCACGATCGGTGTCGGCGGCGTGACCAGCGGCCAGGGCGGCGCCACGCCCAGCCACGAGACCCAGCGCGAGACCGGCGGCAGCGGCGGCGAACAACTCACTGGCAACCAGGATGAAAGTGGGACCGCAACCACGAACCCGGCCCCGGCCGCCGCTTCCGCGCCGGGCGCAGCAGCCCGCAGCGCGGCCGAGCCGGACGACAGCAGTATGCAAAGCGGCGCCCGCGGCGCTTTCGACACCCGGTCAC
>DEKZ01000251.1:0-237 GCA_002354135.1 Massilia sp. UBA2709
GAATTCGATTCCATGCTCGGTTTCGTCCAGATCGACGACGTGATCAAGGCGGCCCAGCTCGCCGGCCCGATCGGCCTGCGTCTGCGCCTGCACGACCTGCACGGGGCGCCGCGCGTGGCGGCCGAGCTGCGCCGCAGCCTGCACGGCGACTACATGGTGCGCGACTGGTCGCAGGTGAACGCCATCTGGTTCGCCGCCGTGCAGTCGCAAAAGCGCATGATGTTCATCATCCTGACC
>DEKZ01000251.1:257-15561 GCA_002354135.1 Massilia sp. UBA2709
CGGTGGCCGCCTTCAACCTGGTGTCGACCCTGGTCATGACGGTCAAGGACAAGCAGGCCGACATCGCCATCCTGCGCACCCTGGGCGCCTCGCCGCGTTCGGTGATGAAGATCTTCATCGTCCAGGGCACCCTGGTCGGCGTGCTGGGCAGCCTGCTCGGCGTCGTGCTGGGCGTGCTGGTGGCGCTGAACGTGGACGTCATCGTGCCCGCCATCGAGCACACCTTCGGGGTCCAGTTCCTGTCGAAGGAGATCTACCTGATCAGCGAGATCCCGTCCGACCTGCGCTGGTTCGACGTCGGCGCGATCGGCGGCGTGGCGGTGCTGCTGGCCTTCCTGTCCACCATCTACCCGAGCTGGGCGGCGGCGCGCGTGAAGCCGGCCGAAGCCCTGCGCTACGAATAAACATGAGCATTGTTCACAAACTGCCGTTCGAATGGCTGGTCGGCCTGCGCTACACGCGTGCGGGCAAGGGAACCGGCCAGAGCGGCTTCCTGTCCTTTATCTCGCTGATCTCGGTCGCGGGCATCGCGCTTGGCGTGGCGGCCCTGATCATCGTGCTGTCGGTGATGAACGGCTTCCAGAAGCAGGTGACCGACCGCATGCTGTCGGTGCTCGCCCACATCGAGGTGTTCGACACCCGCGGCGACATGCCGCAGTGGCGCGAAGCGGCCCAACAGGCCCTGAAGAACCCTGCGGTGAAGGCGGCCGCGCCTTTCGTCGAGTCGCAGGGCCTGCTGCAGCAGCGCGACGGCGCCATGCGCCCGGCCACCATCCGCGGCGTGCTGCCCGAGGCCGAGCGCAATATCTCGGAGGTAGCCAGCACCATGCGCCAGGGCAGCTTCGAGTCGCTCACGCCGGGCAGCTTCAACATCGTGCTCGGCAATGTGCTGGCGGCGTCGCTGAACCTGCAGGTGGGCGACAAGGTGACCATGCTGCTGGCCCAGGCCCAGACCACGCCGGCCGGCATGCTGCCGCGCATGCGCAGCTTCACGGTCTCGGGCATCTTCGAATCCGGCCACGCCGAGTTCGATGCCGGCATGGCTTTCGTGAGCCTGCAGGACGCCGAGAAGATGGAGCGCCTGTCGGCCCCGGCCGGCCTGCGCCTGCGCATCGCCGACATGCACCAGGCGCCCCAGGTCGCGGCCGAACTGGAAAAATCGATGCCGGGCGAACTCGAGATGCGCGACTGGTCGAAGCTCAACGCCGTGTGGTTCGGCGCCGTACAGACCGAGAAGAAGATGATGTTCATCATCCTGACCCTGATCATCACGGTGGCCGCCTTCAACCTGGTCTCGACCCTGGTGATGACGGTGACCGACAAGCAGGCCGACATCGCCATCCTGCGCACGCTCGGCGCCTCGCCGGCCTCGATCCAGAAGATCTTCATGATCCAGGGCGCGATGGTCGGCGTGCTCGGCGCCGTGGTCGGGGTGGTCGGCGGGGTGCTGGTCGCCATGAACATCGATGTCATCGTTCCATTCATTGAACATTTGTTGGGAGTGCAGTTCTTGTCGAAGGATATCTACCAAAACAGCACCGTGCCGTCGGACCTGCGCTGGCCGGACGTTTTCAAAATCGGCGGCATCGCCGTGCTGCTGGCCTTCGTGGCCACGATCTATCCGAGCCGTTCGGCCTCGCGCGTGAAACCGGCGGAGGCGCTGCGCTATGAGTAACATGACCGATATCGACAAGGCGAGCCCGGTGCTGGCCTGCCGCGCCCTGGGCAAGACTTTCAGGCAGGGCGAGTACCAGGTGCGGGTGCTCGACAACATCGATTTCGCGATCCGCCGTGGCGAGCGCGTGGCCATCGTCGGCGCGTCGGGTTCGGGCAAGTCGACCCTGCTGCACCTGCTGGGCGGGCTGGATACGCCGACCACCGGCTCGGTGACCCTGCTGGGCGAGGACTTCGCCACGCTCTCCGAAACCCGGCGCGGCGAGCTGCGCAACTCCTCGCTGGGTTTCGTCTACCAGTTCCACCACCTGCTGCCCGAATTCTCGGCCCTGGACAACGTCGCCATGCCGCTCCTGATCCGGCGCGAGAAGCGCGCGACCGCGCTCGAGAAGGCCCAGGCCATCCTCGAACGGGTGGGCCTGGGCAAGCGCGCCACCCACCGCCCTGGCGAATTGTCCGGCGGCGAACGCCAGCGCGTGGCCCTGGCGCGCGCCCTGGTCACCCAGCCGGCCTGCGTGCTGGCCGACGAGCCGACCGGCAACCTCGACCACACGACGGCAATGGCGATCTTCGACCTGATGCTGGAGCTGTCGCGCACCCTCGGCACCTCGTTCGTGATCGTCACCCACGACATGGAACTGGCGCGCCGCTGCGACCGCGCGCTGCGCATGACCGAGCACGGCCTGCAGCCGCTGGAGGCCTGAATCCATGTGGATCGACACCCACTGCCACCTCGACGCCCACGAATTCGGCGCGCAGTCGCTGGAAGTCGCGCAGCGCGCCGGGCAGCAGGGGGTGTCGATGATCGTGATCCCGGCCGTGGCGCGCGCCAACTTCGAGGAGGTGGCGGCCCTGGCGGCGCAATCTCCGAACGCCAGCTATGCGCTCGGTATCCACCCGATTTATGTACCGCAGGCCGAGGACGAAGACCTGGACGTGCTGCGCGCGGCGGTGGAGAAGGCGATGCTTGACCCGCGTTTCGTCGCGATCGGCGAGATCGGCCTGGACTTCTTCCTGCCCATGCTGTGCGAGCCGGCGATGCGCGAGAAGCAGGAACGTTTTTTTCGCGCCCAGCTGCGCATCGCCCGCGACTTCGGCCTGCCCGTGCTGACCCACGTGCGCCGCTCCCAGGACCAGGTCCTGAAGCACCTGCGCCAGGTCACGCCGGCGGGCGGCATCGCGCACGCCTTCAACGGCTCCTTCCAGCAGGCCGAGGCCTTCATCAAACTCGGCATGCACCTGGGCTTCGGCGGCGCCATGACCTTCACCCGCGCACTGCAGATCCGGCGCCTGGCGAGCGAATTGCCGCTCGAGTCCCTGGTGCTCGAGACCGATGCGCCCGATATTTCGCCGAGCTGGATCCACCCGGCGCGCAACAGCCCCGAGCAGTTGCCGGCGATCGGCGCGGCGCTGGCCGGCCTGCGCGGGATGGACGAAAGTGAACTACGCCAGGCCGCCTGGCGCAATTCGCTGGCCGCGGTTCCGCGCCTGGCGCCGCTGCTGTCGTAAGACGCGTTTTTCTACAACCGGAGGCAAAGATGATCGGACGGCTGCTGTCTTTCCTGGTGTGTGTCCTCATGCCCGCGCTTGTGCCCGCACCTGCGCTGGCGCAGTCCACGCAGTCCATCGGCGAGGCCGGGATCGTGCTCGACACCCCGACCGGCAAGATCGTCGGCAGCCTGCTGCTGCCGGCCGCGGCTGGTCCGGTGCCGGTCGCCCTGATCATCGCCGGCTCCGGACCCACGGACCGCGACGGCAATTCCAGCATGATCCCGGGCCGCAACGACAGCCTGCGCATGCTGGCCCAGGCGCTGGCACGGGCAGGGATCGCTTCGGTCCGCTACGACAAGCGCGGCATCGGCGCCAGCGCCCAGGCCATGCAGAGCGAATCGGCGCTGCGCTTCGAGACGTATATCGATGACGCCGCCGCCTGGGTCGGCCGCCTGCGCAAGGATCCGCGCTTCTCCAGGGTGGCGGTGATCGGGCACAGCGAAGGATCACTGATCGGCATGGTCGCGGCCAGGCAGGCGGGCGCCGACGCCTTCGTCTCGATTGCCGGCGTCGGGACGCCGCTGCCGGCCGTGCTGCGGCGCCAGCTGGCGGACAAACTGCCGCCCGACCTGCTGAAGGAGAACGAGCGCATCCTGGGCGCGCTCGAGCGGGGCCAGACGGTGGACGGGGTCTCGCCGCTGCTGGCCGCCCTGTACCGTCCGAGCGTGCAGCCTTACCTGATCTCGCAGTTCCGCTACGTGCCGGCCGAGCGCATCGCCGCGCTGTCGGTTCCGGTGCTGATCGTGCAGGGCACGACCGATATCCAGGTCGGCGTCGAGGATGCCCGGGCGCTGAAGAAGGCCAATCCGGGCGCTCGCCTGGAGATCGTCGAGGGCATGAACCATGTGCTCAAGATGGTGCCGGCGGACGGCGCGCAACTGGCGTCCTACGGCGACCCGGCGCTGCCGCTGGCGCCGGCGCTGGTCGGCGCCGTGACATCCTTCCTGCATGGGGCGATGGGGCGCTAGGGTCCAGGTGCGGCGGCGACGCGTTCCGGGCGTGAATATTCACGTTTTCGCGCTGCGACACCGCCACGCCTGAACAGTTCAACCGGCGCATCGTGACGGAACGCAACTGTGAAATGTCGGGTTCGTGTGACCATACCGTTTTCAACCAGGGAGACGGAATTGGACAGCGCGAGCGAGTTTCTCCGCGTGCTAGAGCACGAGAAGTCACTGAGCACCGCGCACCGGGCCCTGCGCCTGCGACTGGCCCATGCCGAGGAACTCTCCGACGACATCCTGCTGCCCCAGCGGATCACGGGCATCGAATCGATCTGCGGCGGCATCGACTACCGCGTGTCCTGCGTCGCCAGCGACGCGACGCTGCCGCTCAAGGAACTGATCGCGCTGCCGGCCGAGATCCAGGTCGTCACCGACCGCGGCCAGCTGCGCAGCATCTGCGGCATCGTCACCGAGGCGCGCTCGGGCGACTCCGACGGCGCCCTCGCCACCTACCAGCTGGTGATCCGGGACGCGCTGGCGGTCATGGAAAAGCGCGTCAACAGCCGCATCTTCCGCTACCAGAACGAGCTCGAGATCGTCCAGGTCCTGTTCGACGAATGGCGCCACGCTAACGCCGTGCTGGCCGGCGCCTTCGAGTACGAACTCGATCCGCTGCTCGACATGCGCCTGTATCCGCCGCGCGAGCAGACCATGCAGTACAACGAATCCGACGCCGCCTTCGTGCGGCGCCTGCTGCGCCGCCGCGGCATCTCGTGGACTGTGCGCCCGGGCCGCAGCCGCGCCACCTCGGTCGACCCGCTGCACGACCGCACTCCCGCGCACACCCTGGTGCTGTTCGCCGACGCCAACGGCCTGCCCGAGAACGCCGCGGGCACTGTGCGCTACCACCGCGACGACCCGACCGACGACCGCGACACCATCACCTCCTGGGGCGCCGCCCGCACCCTGCAGCCGGGCAGCGCCACCCGCCACAGCTGGGACTACAAGAACCCGGGCGGCCTGCAGTTCATGTCGACCACGGCCCGCGCCAGCCTGGACCAGGGCGGACACGGCAACGGCCTGGCGGCCAGCCTCGACGACTACCTGATCGAGACCCCGCACGCCGGCAACGACGTCGAAGACCACTGGCGCCTCGGCCAGCTGCGCATGCAGCGCCACGAGCTCGAGGCCAAGTGCTTCCACGGCGAGGGCAGCGTGCGCGACTTCTGCGCCGGGCAGTACTTCACGCTTGCGGAGCATCCCGAGATCGACACCCATCCGGCGGCCGAACGCCAGTTCGTCATCACCGAATTGCACGTCAGTGCGCGCAACAACCTGCCGGGCGATCTGTCGGCGCGGGTGGAGCGGCTGTTGGCGCAGAATGGATGGGATACGTCGGCCGCAGGCATAAACGAGCTGCCGGTGCGCGTACGTTTTACGGCCGTGCGGCGCGGCGTACCCATCGTGCCCGCCTACGATCCGCGCGTCGACCTGCCGCATCCGCAGTTGCAAAGCGCGATCGTGGTCGGGCCGCAGAACGAAGAGGTTCATTGCGACAGGCTGGGGCGGGTAAAGATCCGCTTTCCCGGAATGCGCACCGTGGACCATGAGCATGCACACGGCGCGGGCGCATCGGGCACCGCTGCCGATTCGGGCTGGGTGCGGGTCGCCTCGAACTGGGCCGGCAACGGTCCCGGCAGCCAGCAGCAGTTCGGCGCCTTGACGCTGCCTCGGGTCGGGACCGAGGTATTGGTTGCTTTTCTCGGCGGCGACCCGGACCGCCCCGTGATCCTGTCGCAAGTGTTCAATCAGGCCGGCGAGCCGCCCGCCCTGAGTCCACATGGCGGGCTGCCGGGCAACCGTTACCTTTCCGGCCTCAAGAGCCGTGAGATTGGCGGACAGCGTGGCAACCAGCTGCGTTTTGACGACACGCGGGGCGAAATCAGCGCCCAGCTGGCAAGCGAGCACGCTGCTTCGCAGCTGAACCTGGGGTGGCTGACGCATCCGAAGGAGAACGGGATGGCCGAGCCGCGCGGGGAAGGGGCGGAGTTGCGTAGCGACCGCTACGTTGCCGTCCGCGGGCGGGATGGCGTGCTGATTTCGGCCGAGGCCTCGGCCAGGGCCGAGGGCGGGCAGATGGCGCGCGCGGGACTGGTCGGATTGACGGAGCTGATGCAGAGTATCGTGGACGAGATGGCCAAACTGGCCGTGCAGCAGGCGGGAGACGAACACAGCACAGGACGCCTTGCAGAGCTGGTCGACAAGCTGAAGCGATGGGAAGCAGGGTCGAATACCGCGCCGGACCCCGGCAGTGCCGCCCCTATCGTCGCCGTGACAGCGCCGGCCGGGATCATCCTCGGCAGCCAGGACAATGTCGCTATCGGCTCGGAAAGGAAAGTCGACCTCGTCAGCGGCGGCGACGCCGAGGTCTCGACTGGTAACAACTTCTTCGTGCGCGCAGCGCGCGGTATCAGCGCGTTCGCCCAAACCCTGGGAATCAAGCTGGTCGCCGGCCGCGGCAACGTGACGGTGGAGGCCCAGCAGGGGGCGGTCGAAGTCAAGTCCTACGGCCGGATCAGCCTGATCTCTTCCGAAGCAATCCACATTGAGGCGCCGATTGTGCGGATTGTTTCGGAAGGGGCGCAGACTGACTGGACCGACGGCAGGATCACTCAGCAAAGTTCTGGGCAGCAGTTCATCAAGGCGACCTCCGTCGTGCGCGGCGCTGCCGGAGGGGGAAGTCCAACCGCATTGGACTTCCCGGCTACAAAAATCACGACCAACGAGCGCCTCGTTTTGCGGAGCCTGCAGACACGCGAACCCATTCCCAGCCAGCGCTACATAGCTCATCTGGAGGACGGCAGGACAATCGAAGGCATCAGCGACGAGGAGGGCCGCACGACGCTGGTCCAAAGCGACATGCTGGGTCCCGTTCGATTCGAACTTCTCCCCTAACAGCCGTTCGACCAGCCAGGAGTTGCCATGGGTGAATCGACCAGGCCCTTACCGCCTCTTATCCCGCTACCGAACGGCGGATGGGAGGTCAATTCTTTCATGTCCTCGGCGGAGTTCACGCTGCGGGGGCTGGGGCTCATGCCCCCAAATCATATTGTTCCGATCATCGTCGTACCCGGCATTATGGGGACCAATCTCAGGGCCAAGCGCCATCCACGCCTTGGGAGAAAGGATGACGAAAGAAACAAAATTGTTGAGCCTGGTGAGGCTGTATGGTGCCCACCTAACGGCTCGGGCGACGGGTTGCTCGCCTCACTGGATTGGGACAGTCATTCACCAACGAACCGCCAGCAGCTATTCGATCCCGCCACGTTAGAGGTTGACGACGGTGGTCCGGTACTCATTCCGGCCCCCGACGATGGCTATGTATTAACGGAGCGTGAGGTGCGACAACGCGGCTGGGGTGAGGTTCACGCCGATTCATATGGAGCGTTACTTTACGCGCTACAGATTCGCTTGAATCAAACGTTCGGCTACAACGACCAGGAGAAGAAGCGTTTCGTCAGACAGCACTGGAAAGACGTGATGGCATGCGACCCTCAGAGATGGGGACTGCGCGAATTCACGCCGCTGACAGAACGCCACCTCGAAAAGCACGCTCAACACTACTTCCCTGTCTATGCGGTGGGATATTGTTGGCTACTCGACTGTGAATCGTCGTCCCAATTGCTTGAGAAGCGCATTCTCGCAATTATCGAATCGTGGAGGAAAGCCAAACGCCGTTGCGACAAGGTCGTCATAGTAACGCACTCGATGGGCGGATTGGTGACGCGTGCCTGTGCTAAGCGCATACCGGATAAGATAGCCGGCGTGATCCATGGCGTCATGCCAGCGCTTGGAGCGCCTGTTGCCTATCGTCGAATAGCCAGCGGAACAGAGACATCGAGCCCAAGCAATGGCCCTGTCGAGAACCTCACGGCGTCGAGGCTCGCGAAAATATTGGGTGAGACACCCCAAAAAACAACTCCAGTGCTCGCCACGTCCCCCGGCGCGCTTGAATTACTCCCGAATCACCTTTACCCGCAGCCATGGCTCCATGTACGAGTAGTCAAGTCAATCGGAGGGCCCCGAGACGCTACTTATGGAACGAAGGATGGCGGAGTCCGGTATGAGACGACAACTTACGATCCTCTGCACTTTCCAAATGCAAAATTGCAAAACCCGTACGATATTTATCGCGATACGACCTCTTGGTATCGCTTGATCAACCCGGCATTTGCAGACCCTGCTGCAAAATATGCTGATCGGAAGGGCGGTGTGCAAAAGGTAGTCGAGACAGCGATCAACACCGCCGAAAGATTTCACCGCTCACTGGGCGACTACTATCACCCCAATACCTATGTCTTCTATGGCGACGACAAAGCCCAACTATCATTTGGACAGGTACGATGGGTTGCTCATTACCGAATAGCAGCAACGCCGGCACTCACCGCGGCCAATCTCGCCTCAGCAGAGTACATTGGTCAAACTTTCCGTGGGCAACGCCGAGTCTTAGTTGAGGGAAAAACCGAGCTCCACTTCGAGCCTGAGCCGCAGGATGTTCGCGGTGACGGAACTGTTCCTCATCAGTCCGGTGCTGGACCGACTGGCAAGGTCAAGCAGGTTTTCGTAACTGGGGGCTATGATCATCAGGGATCGTACAAAAATGACGGCATGCTCATGTTGACACTTCGCTTGATCGCCAAGATTGTCCAGGAGATGTCGTGAAGCGTTGGGTTCAGAACAGGCTGGCAATGGTGCTGGCCGGGATCGTCTGCGCTGGATTAGCGGCGACCTGGGCTTTGGGACAGGTTCTGGATAGACATGAGATGGCGCGTCGGGACAAGCAAGAGGTAGCGCGTATGACTCAGAAGATGAAAACGGTATGCGTCGGAAGATTTTTGATTGACATGCCGGAAGAGGCGCAGGTGGAGCTGGCCCGGCCTCGTATCCACGGCTTCGACATCACAGCGTTCGATGAGTCCTTAGAAGAGTTTCAGGCTCGTCTTAATGCGCGCGAGGCCGAAATCAAATCCACGCCGGACCGTTCAGGTGGGAAGAAGAATCTCGAATCGGTCACTGCGGTAAAGACCGACAGTGGAATCGTTGGAAAAATCTTTGTGCATGGTCGAACAGTCACGGAAGGCACCCGAGCAAGAGGTTTAGAACTCGAGCGCTATCGCTACGAAGGAGTTGCACTTGAGGCCCTTGTGCACGGCAATGGTGTGAGCATTGATCTGGCGACGGACGATTATGATCCGGATCTAATAGAAAACCTGTCCAGACTTGTTGCGAAGCTGGTTCCGAACCCTGGGAACAAAATGCCTACTGAGCCGGGATTTTGCATCGACCGTGCCTATTTCCGCGACCCGATTAAGGCGGACCAGCGCGAACAAATCATGATGTTTGCCAGAATGCCGAGCCATCCTGATATCAGGTTCATGCTTATTTTGACCGCTGGGATCAAACCTGATGAGGAAGGGCTTCTTCAACGAGGGGCTGCGGCGGAAGCACGGCTCTCGCTCGGCGAAAAAAAACGTATATCAAAACTTCGCGCTACCGCACGGGCAATCGGTGGCTTGTCCGGCGAGGAGTTAGTTAGAGGCGCAGTCGAGGCAAATGATTCGAACGTCTATAGTTTCTGGTGGGAGGTAAGTGGTACCGAGGACGACGTACTTGTTCCGCATCTTGTATTTAAGATGAACACGGGAAAAGGAGACAACGGTCCCGTACCTTCCTCGTTGTCAGAGGGCGCTGCACTGGGGCTATGGGAAAAGATATCGTCCAGCATTCGGGCCCGCTCGGTAGCGCCGAGATCCAGTAGTCAGGTCGCGGCGTCACCGACACCATTAGGCATTCACGCTTGGGCTGGGGAACGCTGCCCGGAAAGTGGCTGGTGGCTTTGCGGCGACGGCGGAAATGGCGTTGGGGTACTCGGCGGGCAGCGCCAGTACCTGCGCAAGGACCAGAAAATGCCGCAGGCCTTGCTGCTCCCTCCCCAAACTGTCTGGCAAAGGATGCGCGGTCTGCAGCCCAGCTATGAAAGCAGGACGCGAACAGGTTGGAAACTCGTCGACAAACGCGAGCGCGACCGTGCGCAACCCTCTGTCCCGTTAGCCCAGGCGACGCTTGCCGCGCAAGCAGACAGCGGCAGCGCGATCGATACCGCGCGCTCGAAGGCGTATCCCGAGGTCGCGATCGGCTGCGTGGCCAAGACTGGCATGCAATGTCCGGCTAGCGGCTGGTGGCGTTGCGAGGAATCGCACGCCCTCGACGGGACTCGTTGGTTTGCGGCTGGGGCGCTGCTGCCCGCTGCGACCTTCGAAGTGCCTTCCGCCGCTTTCGGGCGTGCATTCGGGAAGACGCAGGCAATCCAGCGTCGCAGCGTTTGGCAATTGGTCCGGCATTCGGATGCGCCGAGCGTAGATCCTGGCCCTCTTCATACCGGTAGCGACCCGCCCATAGTTGCTTGACATCGCCACTGAAAACTCGGCACAGGGCACCACCGTCCACTACGAGAGAGAGTCATATTATGGCCGACTACTGCGGCCATCGAAATGCTGCGGAAGGCTGCGCAATCCTTCCTGTACTCGTCAGTGCCTCCGCAGTGGGACCTGTTGCACTGTCCTGTCGCAATACTCACAGTCCGGGCTCGGCTAGATTGCAGTTTTCTCTGTGAACTGTGGAGCGAGCATGAGTTACAGACGCTTTTACGTCAGGGCCGGAGCGACGACGACTGCTGGTGGCACGGTCAATGCATCCAGCGAATTCAGCGTACTCGATGGCGTGCCGCTGGCACGCGAAGGTGACCTGGTCGATTGCCCGGCCTGCGGCGAACAAGGACGCATCGAATGCGCCATGCCTCGGCTTTCCGATACCTTCGAAGGGAAGGAATATGCGCTAAGCGACGATCTGTGCATTTGCGCGTGTCATCCCTACCCAAAGCTCGTGGCAGATCAGGACAGCGAGTTCCAGGTACTGAACGAGCTGCACAACGCCGATTAAAACATTAGAGAACCCATATGACGACAATCCCGGCGATCGCCACAAGTTCATCAACGGCCATAAACGACTTCCCGCTGTCGTCGTTGCCAGGGCTGAAGCGGCAGGCCGACAAATGATCGGGTTCGCGCGTAGATGGGCCAGCTCAGTGGTCGCGCTTGGCGCACTGTCGTTTATAGCTGCGCTTTTCGTGAAGACAGTGCAGGGCTGGCAGGACATGGAAACGGTGAGTGACTTGACGAGCAGAATGAAAAGCGTTTGTGTCGGCCGGTTTCTTATCGATGTACCGGCAGAAGCACGAATAAGCTTGCGTCTGGCCTCAGTCGACGGGTTCGAGATCACGAGGCTTGCTGAGCCTATCGAGACATTCAAGTCGAGGCTGAGTGACCGTGAAAGCCGACTGTCCGGCACGCCCAATATGCTAGGGCAAGATAACATCGAATCAAGCGAGGACGTTCAAAATAATGGATTCTCCGGGAAAGTCCTTGTGCATAGCCGTCACCGCGGCTACAGCATCGAAAACGAGCGACGGGTATATGTAGACACGATATCGGTGGAGGGGCATGTGCACAAAGCCGGGGTCACATATGGCTTTGTGGCCAATACATACGATCCTGCACAGATAAATGTTCTGCCAGGACTGCTTGCACAATTTACAGACCGCGCTGAGAACGAGATACCGGCGGAACCGGGCTTCTGCATTGGCGGCGGGTTGATCCGGGACCCGTATGATCGTGATCGGTCCGAGAGCGTGGCAATGTCCGCGACCCTCGCGAGCCACCCGGACTTGAGCATTCTGTTTTGGACGAACAATGCAAAGGCAAAAGGCGGAAGCCTGCTGGAACGCCATACCGCCGCTATGGGCCCTTTGATGCGGGCTCGCTCGCGCGCCTTGCGCGAGGGAACACGTACCATCAATGGATATGCCGGAGAAGAGGTGGCAATCAGAGTAACGGAACTGAATCTTGCGACGGTCTTCGGCTTTGTTTGGGAAACGCCGGGGAGCGGTACCAATGTACTGGCGCCGCACTTGTCTCTCGAGATGGACACAGGAATGGCCCCTCAGGCAGGCGGGGCGCCCGTGCAATCCAGCCTGAGTGACGAGGGGATGCTTGCGTTGTGGGACACGGTATCCTCGAGTATTCGCTTACGATCTGTGGGCCCGCGCGAAACGAGTCAGGTAGAGTTGCCGCTGAAAGTACGTGGCTCCACTGGATCCGCTACCGTCGGTGCTGCCCTACTACCGGCAGCCCGCGAATGACGACGCTTCAGCCCTAGGTTCCCCATGCGCTGCGCCATCCTCGGCTTCGTCGCAGGCGCAGCCTACCTCCAGACGCGCCCGGCACTCCCCGATCCCTGGCACCTGCTGGCCTGCTCGCTTGCCGCCCTGGTGCTGCTGCTTGCCCTGCGCGGCGCTATACGCGCAGCGGTGGCCGGCAGCCTGCTCGGCTTTTGCTGGGCGGCTATCCTGGCGCACGCCGTGCTGTCGCAGGAACTCGCGAAAGCCGACGAGGGCCGCGACATCGCGGTCATCGGCACCATCGCCAGGCTGCCCCACGATTTCGGCGAAGGCGTGCGTTTCCGGTTCGAGGTGGAGCAGGTCGTGGACGATACCGCGCAGCTGCCGCAAACGCTGGCCCTGTCCTGGTACGGACCCGGCGACACCACGAAGATCCGCCCCGGCGAGCGCTGGCGCCTGACGGTCCGCCTGCAGCGTCCCCACGGCAACGCCAACCCACACGGCTTCGACTACGAAGCCTGGCTGCTGGGGCAGGGTGTGCGCGCCACCGGCTACGTGCGGCCGGGCGCAAGCAATCTGCGCATCGACAGCTTCGTCTTCAGTTTGGTCCACGTGGTCGAGCGCTGCCGCGACCTGCTGCGCGCACGCATCGCGGAGGCGCTGGCGGGCAAGCCGTATGCCGGCGTGATCGTGGCGCTGGTGATCGGGG
Organism: Massilia sp. UBA2709; assembly: GCA_002354135.1. Lineage (GTDB taxonomy): Bacteria > Pseudomonadota > Gammaproteobacteria > Burkholderiales > Burkholderiaceae_D > Telluria. Next base: position 13,372 of record DEKZ01000251.1, read on the forward strand.
ACCAGCGCGGCATCGAGCAGGCCGATTGGGACGTGTTCAACCGCACGGGTGTCAGCCACCTGGTTGCCATATCGGGCCTGCACATCACGATGATCGCCGGGCTGGCCGCCTGGCTCGCTTCCAGCCTGTGGCGCCGCTCCTTCTTCACGCGCGCCCAGTTGCCCCTGATGCTGCCGGCGCAGAAGGTGGCGGCGCTGGCCGGCGCGGCGGCCGCGCTTCTCTACGTGCTGCTCGCCGGCTTCGGCGTGCCGGCGCAGCGCACGCTCTACATGTTGGCGGTCGTAGCTGTCGCCTTGTGGTGCGGTCGCTTGACCGGCGTGTCGCATGTGCTCTGCCTGGCGTTGGGCGTCGTGGTGCTGCGCGACCCCTGGTGCCTGTTGTGGCCGGGCTTCTGGCTCTCGTTCGGCGCGGTGGGCGTGATCCTGTATGCGGGTGCAGGACGTTTCGAGGCGCGGACCCCGGGCTGGCGCGGCGCGCTGCGCCTGGCCGCGCGCACCCAGTATGCCGTCACGCTGGGCCTGGTGCCGTTCACGCTGCTGCTGTTCTCCCAGGTCTCGCTGATCGGGCCGCTCGCGAATGCGGTGGCGATTCCGCTCGTGAGCTTTGTGGTGACGCCGCTGGCGCTGCTGGGCAGCCTGCTGCCGGCCCCGTTCTCCGCTCCCATCCTGGCGCTTGCCCATCTCGGCGTCGACTGGCTGGCGGCGGCGCTGGGCTGGCTCGCGACCCTGCCGCTGGCCGTCTGGAGCGCGCCGCAACCGCCGGCCTGGCTGTTCCTGCTCGCGCTGTTCGGCACCGCCTGGATGCTGGCGCCGCGCGGCTGGCCGCAGCGCTGGATCGGCGCGGTGTCGTGGCTGCCCCTGTTCACGCTGCTGCCGACGCATCCGCCGGCTGGGGAATTCGCCGTCACCGCCTTCGACGTCGGCCAGGGCATGGCGCTGCTGGTCGAGACGGAAAAGCACCGGCTGCTGTACGACACCGGCCCGCGCTACGCGGCGACCCAGGATGGCGCGACACGCGTGCTGCTGCCTTACCTGCGTGCGCGTGGCGTCGGGCAGCTCGATGGCCTCATCGTCACGCACAGCGATACCGACCATTCCGGCGGCGCGTTGACCGTGCTCGATGCGCTGGACATCAAGTGGATGATAAGTTCGCTCGCGCCTGGCCACCCGGCCGTGCGCAAGGCCGGGGCGCACCGGCGTTGCGAAGCCGGCCAGCGCTGGGAGTGGGACGGCGTCGCCTTCGAGATGCTGCAGCCGACCCCGGCCAGCTACGCGGACCCCGGCTTGAAGGCGAATGCGCGCAGCTGCACCTTGCGCATCTCGGCCAACGGCCGCGCTATCCTGCTGGCCGCCGACATCGAGGCGGCCCAGGAAGCGGCGCTGCTGCAGGCGGCGCCCGATAGTCTCCGCGCCGACGTGCTGCTGGCGCCCCATCATGGCAGCGGCACCTCATCGACGCCGGCCTTCCTGGCGGCGGTGAATCCGTCGATCGGGGTGTTCCAGGTGGGACATCGCAACCGTTACCGCCACCCAAAAAAGGAAGTGTTCGAGCGCTACGGCCAGCTCGGCATCCGCCGCCTGCGCACCGACGAATCGGGCGCCGTCACCTTCGCATTCGGCAAGCGGATCGCGGTGAGCGAATACCGCCGCGCGCAGCGCCGCTACTGGCAAGACCGGTAGCTAGCGCGCCAGCGGCAGCGTGATCGCCACGTGCAGGCCGCCGCCTTCGCGGTTGCGGGCCGTGATCGTGCCGCCGTGGGCGTGCACCACGCGTTCGGCAATCGCCAGGCCCAGCCCGTGGCCGTCGACATTGTTCTTCACCGGGTTCGAGCGGTAGAAGGGCTGGAAGATGGTCGGCAGGTCCTGCTCGCGGATGCCCGGGCCGCGGTCCAGCACGTCCACGTGAACCGCGTGCGCGCCGGCGCGCAGGCGCAGGTCGACCCGGCCCTCGGCGCCACCGTGCTTGACGGCGTTGCGCACCACGTTCTCGACCGCGCGCCACAGGAGGTCGGGCGCGCCGCGCACGCACACGGGCGCGTCGCCTTCGATGTCGAGTTCGATGGCGGGACCGTCCGGCCCGGACTCGAAGCGGGCGTCGGCGGCGATGCCGTCGACCAGCTCCTGCATGTCGATCGTTTCGTTCTTCGGCAGGTCCGGATTGGCCTCCAGACGCGACAGCGTCAGCAGCTCG
>DEKZ01000238.1 GCA_002354135.1 Massilia sp. UBA2709
CATGCGCACCTCGCCCTGGACGCCGTCGACGCGGCCGATGCTGCGGAACAGGGTCAGTTGCGCCCCCGGCGCCAGTGCGCCGTCCGGATCGGCCAGCAGCAGCGGGCTGGCCGACTGCAGCGGCAGCGCGGTCTGTTCGAACTTGAGTTCGACGCCGATGCGTCCGGCCAGGTCGAGCAGGGCATTCTTCAGCGAGACTTCGCGCCGGCTCGCTTCGTCCAGCGCCATCCCGGCCACGACCTGGTCGTCGCTGCGGTCGACGCCGCGCGTGGCGAAGATCACCCGGCCGCTGCGGTCGACCAGTTCGGCCGTGGCCACCGTGCGGTAGCTGCGCACCGTGCGGTTGCTGGCCGAGGCCTTCAGCTCGAAGCTGCGCGACTCGGGCACGCCCAGGCGCAGGAAGAAATCGGGCAGCTCGCGCTTGCCGCGGTTCTCGTTCGACAAGCCGGTGCTGGAGAAGGCCGTTTCCAGCACCTGGGTGAACAGCGGATTGACCTGCACCACGCTCAGCGCCGCCTTGGCGCCCAGCTGGTCGGTGAACAGCTGGCCGACGATCTCGGCGGGCATCCCGGCAGGCAGCGCTTCATCCACGAGCACCATCACGCGCGGACGTTTCAGTTCGCTCAGGTCGGCATTGGTCTCGCGCGCATAACTGACGTTCGGCGCGATCTTGCCCAGGCTGGCCGCGCCGACCGCATAGCCGGGCGCCGCATGCAGGACCTCGAGGGTATTGCCCTCGGCGTCGGACAGCATGTCGCCCTTGGCGATGCCGCCGTCCTGGCCGCGGTCGAGCACGTAGAGCCCGTTCCACTCGCGCCTGACGGTAGCCGCCACCGTATGCGGCTTGAACTGGCTGCGCGCGCGGGCGAGCAGCTCGCCGACCAGGCCCTGGTAGGCCTCGCGGAACAGGCCCTGGGTGCGTTCCGTGCCGATGCCGCCGCGCGCCACGGTGGCGCGCGCATAATAGGTCGCCGCGACCGTGTACAGCACCTCGCCGCTGACGGCATTGGTGAAGTACAGGCTGCCCGACACCGGCGCCAGCACGTCGACCGTGCCGTCGACCTTGTCCACGGTGTACAGCGAAGCGCGCGCGATCTGCAGCGAGCTCACCAGCGTGAAGCGGCGGTCCTTGTCCGCCACGGTCGCGACCGCGTCGGGGAAGGCCTTGCGGAATTCGCCCTGGAAGAACTCGCCACCGGCGGCGGCCGGCACCGCGTCCTTGAAGCCGGCATGGATCAGGCCCTTGTCGGCGGCGGGCTGGAACAGGCCGCGCACCGGATACAGCTTCAGTGCGCTCGCGGCCAGCGCCGGCGCGCAGCCCAGCGCCAGGGCGCAGCCTATCGCCAAGCCAAGCAGGCCGCGTTTCATTTCTTCTTGCCTTTCGCGGCGGCTGCCGGCGCCGCTGCGCTCGGCGCGCAGGTGCTCATGCAGATCGTGATCTGGTCGCTTTCGACGCGCGAACGGCGCGCCGCAAACGCCGGCAGGGCGTCGAGGCGGTCGTCGAGTTCATCCTTCAGCGATTCGCCCTTGTAGACCACCACCAGCTGGTACTCGCTGTCGGTCTGGCTGCGCAGGGTCGACTTCTCCACGCCTTCGATCGCCTTGATCGCCTTCGACAGGCCGCGCGTCGCGGCGTCGGCCAGGTCCTTGCCCTGCAGGGTGACGACGAACTCGCGGCCGTAGGTGTTACGGCGTTTCCAGTATTCCTGGATGCGCGCGGACAGCGCCGGGCCGCCCACCGAGGCCAGCTTCTTCGACACGTTGGCGGCGCAGTCGTTGGCGTTCTGGCCCGAAGCCGATTCGGAGGTGGTCTCGGAGGCGATGTCTTCGCCGCTGGCGGTGGAGAAGGTCTTCACCGTCATCACGCCGGTGCACAGGAATTCGCCGGTCGCCGCGCTCCTGCCCGAATCGATGATGATCGAGGAGCCGAGCATGAAGAAGTCGGCCTTGGCGTCGCTGCGCGCGAAGCCGACGTATTTGGCCAGGTCCGCGCTCTGCTGCATCTGCTCGATCGTGACCGGCTTGTTCTGGAAGTACTTGCTCTTGAAGAGGTCGTTGTCGAGGACCTTCAGGTCGTAGTCCTGCATCTGGCCCTTCAGCGCGTTATAGGTCAGGCTGGTCTTTTCCGGGCCGCGGTTCTGCGGCTGGTAGCGGATCAGCTTCTTGTAGTGGACGTTGTCGTGCTCTTCGGCCGCGACGTTTTTGGCCGAGAGCGAAGCGCTGCTGCTCGCGCTGGCCGAGGCGCTGCTGCTGGCGCTCGAGGCCTTGAGCGAGCCGGAAGCGGCATACTGCGACGAGGACTGGCCCTTGTCGCGCGCCGAGATGCTGCCCGAGCTGGCGCCGGCAATGGCGGCCGAGCCGTAGCCGTCGCGCGCGGCGCCCGACACCGCGGTCGAGCCGCTGGCGTCGAGACGGCTGTCATGCGAGCTGCTGGCCTTGCCCGATGCCGACATCCTGGCGTCGATCGAGGACGCGCTGCTGGCCGCGCTGGCGTTCGACTGCTTGTTCGAGCGCGTGGCGATCGACTTGTCCTTGAAGGAATTGCCTTTCTCGTGGCTGAACTCTTCCAGCTCCTCGAGCGGGGCCTTGAGGTCGGTCGGGGTGGTGAAGAACTCGTCCATCACGGCCAGCACCGAGAAACTGCGCGCGGTGCTGGTGTTGGCCGCGATGCCGGCGTCGAGCAGCAGGGTCCTGAATTCCTTGTCGTCCATCAGCAGCGTGACGCTGGTCTCGAACGCATCGCCGACGGCCTGGCTGCGCCGGTTGACGAAGCGCTCATCGGCGATCTGGTCGAGGATGGACTGGAGTTTGGCCGCGACCTTGGCGTCGCCGGCGGAGTCCGGTCCGTTGACCTTGTTGATGCCGGCCACCAGGGCCTGCTGCTTGGCGGCGGCCAGCGACAGCGCCTTGACCGTTTGCGGGTTGCCTGCAGAAATGACCGCGCTGCCGCGGCCGGTGGCTTCGAAGTCCTTGGCGAGCGCCGGGGCCAGCGCCAGCGCCAGCGCCACCGTCAGAATACGTTTCTTCATCATCTTCCCTGTCATGGACGGCAGCATGGGCAGCCTTCCCGGCATTGCCATAATGCTACCGTTGTTATTGTTTTGAAATATTTCGGCAGGGAATTATATGAGATATGGATACAAAATCTATAGCGGATAAAAAATAATATTTGCCGCGCAAAATGGCCGTGATCTTCGTTATCAATTTTGGTACGATGTCAGCGAACCGGTGTGGCTATTCTGTCCGGTCAGACAGGGCGATGGCGCGGTGCGAACAGGCTCAGCATCATTTTCGCGCTGTACAGCACCGTGATCGTGCCGCACAGGTCGCCGGTCGCCATGGCCAGGAAACTGCGAACCAGACCTGGTTTGTGCTCGAACAGGCCGAACCAGACGTGGTGCAGCAGGGGGCTGGCGATCGAGTAGGCGAGGGCGCAGGACAGCAGCCGGGCCGGCGTGAGGTTGCTCAGCGAAGCATGCAGGCCGAAGCGCCGCTGCATGAGCAGATACACCAGGTAAGGACTGGCGCTGCCGAGGATGCCCCCGGCAAAGGAGCGTATCGGGTCGTTGGGGAAGAAGACCAGGAAACAGACCGCCCAGGAGACCAGGAGCAGCCCGACGGCGCCAGCCTCGGCGAAGAGCAGGGTGCTGAGCAGCCTGACGCCGGCGGGAAGATAGATCCAGTTGATCCCCGGCGCGAACTCCAGGCGGGTGAACAAGAGTTCGTTGACCGCCAGGGCCGCGGCGAACATCACGATGGTTGCGCCGGCCATGAGCGCGTTCAGACGAAGCTGTTTCATACTATGGTGCAGTAAAATAGGCCGGACCCATCCCGACCAGGACGCAACACAGCCGTGCAAATCGCGGCGCGGCTGACATTCGTGACTATCAACCGATGAAGAAAACCCGTCCCGCCGACATCTACCTGCGTTTCCTGCAGCTGACCGAGGCCTTGCGCGGCTTGCCTTCCCTGCCCGCACTCGATCCGCTCGAAGAGCGCATTCTCGCGCTGATCGCCCGCGCGGGGCAGACCGACGAGCGCCTGAGCGTGCGCGACGTGATGGCCAACGCGGAGCTCGGCGCGCCGGCGACCGTCCACAACCGCCTCAAGTCGATGCGCGAAAAAGGCTGGATCATGCTGGCCGATACCGAGGACAGCCGGCGCAAGCGGATCGAGCTGACCCAGGCTGCGCTCCTGCATTTCGACCGCCTCTCGCAGTGCATGCTGCGCGCCACGGAGCCGCAGAATCGCTGACGCCCGGCGCATGCGTGTTCTCTTCACCAGGGCCAGGCGCCAAGACCTGTGCCGCGTCGCAAAGAAATAGATATTACCACTTAGAAACCCTGGGAATCTCACCAATCATCACAATCCGGGTGGCGCCACCTGGGGTGATGCGGGCAGCGCCCCCGCGCTCAGGGCCGCCCGGCCGTTGTGCGCCACACTACCCGGTTACGCCCATCCTGCTTGGCCTTGTACAGGTGTCCGTCCGCCGCCTCGAACAGGGCGCAGGCCGATTCGCCGCCGGCCGGGTC
>DEKZ01000114.1 GCA_002354135.1 Massilia sp. UBA2709
GTAGGGTGGGCACTCCGTGCCCACGCGTTACGGGCGTATCCTTGCACCGCGTGCCCTGACATGTCGCTCGCATGGCGTCACCGTGCCGCGATCAATGGATCGGGCTCGCGGCTACTTTGCGGGCGATACCTCGCTATCCGTAGCGAGATCGACCGCACGTAACGCGTGGGCACGGGGTGCCACCCTACGGTCACTGTTCCGTTTTCTTACGGTGGGCACGGGGCGCCCACCCTACGGGTGACTACAAAATCTGCACCGTGCGGCCGCTGATATTGCGCTGGGCCGGCTGGCCGTACACACGGATCGGGCCGGAGCCGCTCGCCTGCGCGAACACCGACTGGCGCACGGTGGCCGAGATGCCGCCCGAACCGCTGGTCGACAATTCTCCCTGCTCGCTGGTCAGGCTCGCCATGTCGACGCTGCCCGAGCCGCTCACGCTCACGTTCAGGCGCTGCACGGCGCCGCTGGCCTGGACCAGGCCCGAGCCGCTGACCGAGGCGCGCGCGTAGTCGCCCCGTACCTGGCCCACGTTCAGGCGCCCCGAGCCGCTCACGGCCAGCTTGGCGCTGCCTGCGCGCAGTTCGCCCGCGTCGATCTTGCCCGAACCCGACACCCGCGCGTCGAGCTCGGCGACCTCGCCGTACAGGCGGGGCACGCCCGAGCCGCCCTGGCGCACGTCGAGCGGGGCGCCCTTCAGGTCGCGCACCGTCACGTGGCCCGAGCCGCCGGCGTTCAGTTCGGTCAGGCGCGGCACGGTGTAGGTCACCTTCAGCGGCGTGCTGCTGCGCAGGCGGCCTTCGGTGCCGATGTGCAGGGTCGAGCCGCGCGTTTCCGTCTGCACCAGGTGCACCAGGTTGCTGTCGCCTTCGACCACCAGCGAAGGCGCGCCGCCCACGCGCACCTCGACGATCATCGAGCCGCCCACATCCAGCCCGGTCAGCGCCGCCACCTGGCGCGTATCGCGGGTCGCCACGCCGTCGCCGTCGACGGTCTTGCCGCTGAAGGGCGTATGGACCGAATACTCGCTGCCCGGAGGCGCGGCGACGATGATGCAGCCGCCGAGGGTGGCGGCGACGGCGAGTGCAAGCAGAGTACGCATGGTGTGAACCTTTTCTTGTCGTGGTTGGGCGCCGCAGCGCCGATATTGCCACTTTAGAATGTGCCCACTCCGCTGTCGCCTTCCCTGCGACAGATTGCGTTTTTTACGGCCTGAAGCGTAAAAATGCCATCTTCGGCGCGCATCTCGGCACGAATTTCAGCGCGAATTTCAGCGCTGTCCGAGGCGGGTGTCGCCGAACAGGGTCTTGTACTGGTGCGGCTGCGAGCGCCAATACTGGGGCGGCGCGGCCACCTGGGCGCCCAGTTCGGCGGCGGCATGCCAGGGCCAGCGCGGGTTGTAGAGCATCGCGCGGGCCAGCGCCACCATGTCGGCCTGGCCCGACTGCAGGATGTGCTCGGCCTGGGCCGGCTCGGTGATCAGGCCCACGCCGATGGTCGGCATCGTGGTTTCGCGCTTGATTCGTTCCGCAAAAGCGATCTGGTAGCCGGCGCCCACCGGAATCTTCTGCTGCGGCGACAGGCCGCCACTCGAGACGTGGATGAAGTGGCAGCCGCGCGCTTCCAGCTCGCGGGCGAAGACCACGCTGCTCTCCAGGTCCCAGCCGCCCTCGACCCAGTCGGTGGCCGAGATGCGCATCCCGACCGCCAATTTCTCCGGCACCGCCGCGCGCACGGCCTCGAACACCTCGAGCGGAAAGCGCATGCGGTTTTCCAGCGAGCCGCCGTACTCGTCTTCACGCCGGTTCGACAGCGGCGACAGGAACTGGTGCAGCAGGTAGCCGTGGGCTCCGTGCAGCTCGATGGCGTCCAGGCCCAGGGCCTGCGCGCGGCGGGCAGCGTCCACGAACCCGTCCTTCACGCGCTGCAGTCCTTCGGCGTCCAGCGCCAGCGGCACGGTCTCGCCTTCGGCGTGGGGCACGGCGGACGGCGCCACGGTCTGCCAGCCGCGCGGCTCGTCGGGCTTGATGTTGGCCCCGCCCAGCCAAGGCGCGGCGCTCGAGGCCTTGCGTCCGGCGTGGGCCAGTTGCACGGCGATCTTGATCGGCGAGTGACGGCGCATGGCAGCGACGATCGGGCGCAAGGCGTCAAGATGGGCATCGGACCACAGGCCGAGGTCGTCGGGCGAGATCCGGCCCTCGGGCGTGACGGCCGTGGCCTCGATGATGAGGAGCGCGGCGCCGGACAAGGCCAGTTGGCCGAGGTGGATCATGTGCCAGTCCGTGGCCAGGCCCTCGTCTGCCGAGTACTGGCACATCGGGGCGATGGCGATGCGGTTGGACAGCTCGAGCGGCCCGAGTTTATAAGGGGAAAACAACTTGCTGCTCATGGAAGCTCCGGTCTTGTGCAAAGAACAAAGTCTATCGAAGCTTGCGCAATTGTGCAGATGCAAGGGGACGGTTGGATTGTCGTAGGGTTGTAGGGTGGGTTCTTGAACCCACGCGGTACGGCGCATGAACAATCGTAACGCGGATTCGTTCGATGTCGCGTCTGCTCATCGGGTGAGACCGCGTGGGTAAAAGTACCCACCCTACGACCGCCTCACCGCCGCGGGCATAAAAAAAGCCGCGATCGCTCGCGGCTCCTGCACTACACGTTACACCCTCAACTCACGCGCACCACCATCAACCCGGCGCGCAATCCCACCCGCACGTCGGGATTCGGAAACACCACCATCTCCTCCTCATGGAAAACGGTATACACCGTTTCCCCATCGGTGGCGATCACCTCGCCGCGCTTGAGCGAGGCGAAGTTCGGCGTCTCTTTCGAGAAGCTCATCGTGAAGGCGTCCGACAGCTTGACCACTTCCTGCGCCACCTTGAACACGTGTGGCGCCGCCTTGGCCGGCGGCGCTTCCGCACCGCGCAGCAGGGCGTCGAGCGCCTGCGAGGCCTCGGCGAACTGCGCCAGGTTGTTCTGGCCCAGCGTGCCCACGCGCCCCAGCTCCACCGTGCTGCCCGCGGCGCCGTGGTGCTCGCTCGAATAGTAGCTGTAGGTTCCGGCCGACTTCGGGTTCATGATGATGGCTTGAATAGCCGCCTGTCCGAGCCAGCCGATCAGGGCCTCTTTGCGATCCTGCGCGATCAGGTCCGGCACGATCGCGAACATCGGATAGTGCGAGGCACGGATCGCGGTGTGCAGGTCGAGGTGCCAGCGCACCGGACCGGCGTCGGCGAAGAAGGCGTTCGTCGCGGCGATGATCTCGTCCGCGCGTGCGCTCTCGAAGGTGCCCGCCAGCGCTCCACGGTCCGGCCTGAACATGCGGTTCAGGTCGGCGTCGATGAAACGCTTGCCCGCGGCGATGGCGTCGATGTTGCCGACGCAAAGCATCAGGTCCACGGCCAGGGCTGCCGGCTGGCGCGACAGCGCCTCGATCACGTGCGCGACCATTTCGATCGGCCCGGTCTCGTCGCCGTGCACGCCGACAGACAGCAGCACTGCCGGACGCACGGCACCGCTGCCGGCCTTCACCGTCAGGATGCCCCTGGCGGGCGTCCCGACGACAAAACCGGCATCGCTGAAACGCTGCGCGACCAAGCCGAAATCGGCCTCGGCCAGCGCGCGCACCGCTTCAGGCACCACGGGTGGTTGGGCGGGCGCGCTCATCTCAGGCAGCCAGGCGCTCGGGGTTCGAGCCTTCCGACAGCGCCCAGACGTCCAGCATGGCCTGCTCGAGGTCGGTGGCCTGGGTGTAGCCGGTCAGGCCCTTCTCCGCCGTCACGGCGTCGACCGCGGCGATCGGATCGCCGCTGCCGGCACGCTCGATCACCTGCAGCAGCAGGCGCTGCTGGGTGCGGCGCAGTGCCTGCATCGCGTAGTTACGCAGCTGCTCCTGCGACTTGCTGGTCGCCGGCAGCTTCAGGCCGCGCTCGAGCGTGTCGATGCCGGCGCGCTCGCGCAGCGCCATGCCGACCTGCAGGAACTGGGCCAGCGTCATGCCGCTTGGGCGTTGCACCGACACCGCCGCGAACAGGAAGGTCGCCAGCGACTCGATGGCCTCGACCGCCTTCCAGGCGCCGACGAAGTTCTTGCTCAGGCCGGCGTAGCCGTCGGCTTCCGACTTCGACGGAGTGAGTTGGCGGAGTTGATCGCCGCTGCTAAACAGCGCCGACAACTCGGTCATGCCGTCGGCGCCCTGCGGCAGCGACAGCACGCCTTCGATCACGGCGCGCAGCAGCGCACGGGTGCGGGCGTCGACCGCGATCGACACTTCACGCGGCACGTTCAGCGCATCGGCGTCGAGCGCGTCGAACACCGGCGCCAGCTGCAGCGCCGACCAGCCGCGGCCCCAGGCCTTGACCACTTCGGTCTCGTCGACACGGTGCTCGGCGGCCAGGTCGCGCAGCATCAGCGGACCGCAGCGGTTGACCGCCTCGTTGGCCAGCACGGTGGCCAGGATGGCGTTGGCGAGCGGGTGATCCAGCGGATCGCGGGTGGCGACCAGTTGTGCCGGGAAGTAAGGACGCAGCACGGTCGCGGCCCATGGCTCGTCCACCAGCGGCAGCACGGCCAGGGTGCGCTTGAAGCGGTTCTTCACGTTGGCGATGACGACCGCCAGTTCCGGCGCGGTCAGGCCCTGGCCCAGCGCCTTGCGGCGCTGCAGTTCGGCGTCGCTCGGCAGCTGCTCCAGCTCGCGCGAGACGGCGCCGTCAAGCTCCAGGTTCGCGATCAGGGCGGCGTAGGCATCGACGATCGATGCATTGCCCTGCGCCTGGGCTTCGCGGGTCAGCAGGCGGGTCTGCTGGGTGTTGTCGCGCAGGACCAGCTTCTCGACGTCGCCGGTCATCTCGAACAGGATGCGGTTGCGGTCGGCTTCAGGCAGCTTGCCGGCGCTGACTTCGGTGTCCAGCCAGATCTTGATGTTCACTTCGTGGTCCGAGCAATCCACGCCGGCCGAGTTGTCGATCGCATCGGTGAAGATGCGGCCGCCGTTCAGCGCGAACTCGATACGGCCGGCCTGGGTCGCGCCCAGGTTGCCGCCCTCGCCCACCACCTTGCAGCGCATTTCGCCGCCGTTGACGCGGATGCGGTCGTTGGCGCGGTCCTTCACCTGGGCGTGGGTCTCGTGCGAGGCCTTGATGTAGGTGCCGATGCCGCCGTTGTAGAACAGGTCGACCGGGGCCAGCAGGATGCGGTGCATCAGCTCTTCCGGCGCCAGCGAGGTTTCCTCGATGCCCAGCACTTCACGCACCTGCGGGGTCAGGTCGATCGAACGGGCGCTGCGCGGGAACACGCCGCCGCCTTGCGAAATCAGCGATTTGTCGTAGTCTTCCCACGACGAACGTGGGAGCGCGAACATGCGCTGGCGTTCCTTGAACGAGACTTCGACGTCCGGGGTCGGATCCAGGAAGATGTGGCGGTGGTCGAAGGCCGCCACCAGCTTCAGCTGGCGCGACAGCAGCACGCCGTTGCCGAACACGTCGCCCGACATGTCGCCCACGCCGACCATGGTGATCGGGGTGGTGCTCATGTCGTGGCCCAGTTCGTAGAAGTGGCGCTTGACGGCCTCGAAGGCGCCCTTCGCGGTGATGCCCATCTTCTTGTGGTCGTAGCCGTTCGAGCCGCCCGAGGCAAAGGCGTCGCCCAGCCAGAAGCCGCGCTGCACGGCGATGCTGTTGGCGATGTCGGAGAAGGTCGCGGTGCCCTTGTCGGCGGCGACCACCAGGTATGGATCGTCCTGGTCATGGCGCACGGTGCGCTCCGGCGGCACGATCGCGCCCTGCACGCGGTTGTCGGTCACTTCCAGCAGGCTCGAGATGAACATGCGGTAGCAGGCTTCGCCCTCTGCCGCCATGACGTCGCGCGGCGCGTCCTTCGGCATCTGCTTGCAGACGAAACCGCCCTTCGAGCCGGCCGGCACGATGACGGCGTTCTTGACCATCTGCGCCTTCACCAGGCCCAGCACTTCGGTGCGGTAGTCTTCCATGCGGTCCGACCAGCGCAGGCCGCCGCGGGCGACCGGGCCGCCGCGCAGGTGCACGCCTTCGAAGCGGCGCGAGAACACGTAGATCTCGCGGTACGGACGCGGCTCCGGCGCCAGCGCCAGGTTGCTGGTGTCGACCTTGAAGATCATCTTCTCGCCGTTGTTCTGGAAGTAGTTGGTGCGCACGGTGGCCAGGGCCAGGTCGACCAGGGCGGCCATGATTTCCTCGGTGTCGGCGTGGTTCACGCTCGACAGGCCGGCCTTCAGCGCAGCCAGCTTGGCGTTGCCGGCGGCGTGCTCGGACTCGCCCAGCGCCGGGTCGAAGCGCTGGATGAAGCCGGTGACGAATTCCTTGACCAGGGCCGGCTGGGTGCGCAGGGTCTCGGCCATGTAGCGCACCGAGAACTTCGAGCCCAGCTGGCGCCAGTAGCTGATGTAGGCGCGCACCAGCTGCACTTCGCGCATCGACAGGCCGCCCTCGACGGTCAGGCCGTTCATGCGGCCGTCTTCGGCTTCGTCGTTGAACAGGGCCGCGAACAGCTCTTCGGCGACCGGCGCGATGCCCGGCTTCACCAGCTTGCTGCCGCTCTCATCGTCCACCGCCAGCGCGGTGACGTGGTGACGCACGCCGTCGGCGGTCGTGATGGCCCAGGTCTGCTCGCGGTCGACCGCGATGCCGGCGTTCTGCAGGGCCGGCAGGATGCGCGACAGCGAAGGCACGTTCTCGCCCGAGTACAGGCGGATCGAGGCGTCGATGCCGTTGGCGTCGTCGCCGTGTTCGACGCGCACGGTCACGCGCTCCGGCTGGCTGTTCTCCAGCAGCGCCTGCAGGTCGCGGAAGGCGGTTTCCGGCGCGGTATTGGTGACGAAGGAAACAGGCAGGTTGGCGCCGAGCTTGCGCAGGGCGCTGCGCTGGGCGTGCTCTTCCACGCCATTGGTCATGGCGGCGAAGCGGTCGTGCCAGCCGTCCAGCACGGACAGCAGCGGCTGCTGGATGTCGGTTTCGAGGTCGAGCGGGTTGCGGGCGGCGTGGGCGATCAGGTACACGCGGGCCAGCGGACCGTCGGCAACCAGGGTCTGCACGCGCACGTCATGCGCGCCCGAGCTGTCCTTCAGGGCCTGGGCCAGCGAAGCGGCCACGGCGGCGCTGTAGCGCTCGCGCGGCAGGTAGACCAGGGCGTTCAGGTGGCGGCCGTAGACGTCGCGGCGGGCGAAGACCTTCGGGCGCGGCTGCTTGTACAGCGACACGACCGAGCTGCACACCTGCGCCAGCCATTCCGGATCGGCTTCCAGCGCTTCGGTGCGCGGCAGCGACTCGAGGATTTCCAGGAACTTCTCGGCGCGGAAGCCTTCCTGGCGCACGCCGGCCAGGCTCAGCACCTTGGCGACGCGGCCGCGCGCGAACGGCAGGCGCGCCAGCGGGGTCGAGGTGGCGGCGCGGGTGAACAGGCCGACGAAGCAGTGCTCGCCGAGGATGTTGCCTTGTGCATCAGTGTTGCGCACGCCGATGAAGTCGAGCGGCTGGTCGCGGTGCAGGGTGCCCTCGACGTCGGCCTTGACGATCGACAGGGTTTCGGCGCGGGCCGAGAGGGTTTTCAGTTCGCCCGGGATGTTGGCCAGGCAGGTGCCGTAGACCGGGTGCGCCGTGTCCTTCAGCACGCCGATGCGGCTCGGGATGTCGCGCGCCAGTTCGTCCTGGCCCGGCTGCACCACGTAGTAGGCGTAGCCGAAGGGCTCGAAGCCTTCGTTCTTGGCCCACTCGAGGAAGGCGGCCACTTCCTGGCCGGCCGGGGTGCCGGAGGCGGCAGCGGCTGCGGCCACTTCGGTCATGCGGTCGCCCATGGCGACGGCGTCGCGGTGCACGACGGCGGCGTCGCTGGCGACCATGCGGATGCGCGCGGTCAGCTTGTCGAGTTCTTCGAAGGCCAGTTCGTCGTTCAGCAGCACCAGCACGTAGGATTCCAGCGGTGCGCCGGCTGCGCCGACGGCGGTGACGACGCCATTTGCGTCACGCTGGACCGGCAGCACGGCGTTCATCACGCCGGCGGCGAGGACGCGCTCCTTGCGCAGGGCCATCACGAACGAGTCGACCAGGTAAGGCATGTCTTCGTTCAGGATCAGCAGGGCGGTCGCGATGCCGCCTTTGGTGTCGGTGTAGCGCATCTGCGCGATCTGGCAGCCCTGCCCGGTGCGCTTGGCAACCTGCATGAAACCGTCCCACAGGACGGGGGCCAGGGCTTGCGGCGCGATGCCGGCCAGGTCCTCTTCGTCGAGCGACCCGAGCCAGGCGCTGATCAGCGCGGTGACAGGTTCGGTTGCGCCTGCTGCAGGCTGGTTCGTGACCAGCGTGAGGGTCTGGGTGCGCAAATCTTGCGTCATGTCGTTCATTCTGCTTCTCCAAAGCTTTGATGTTGTCGCCGCTGCGCGCTACGGCTTGTGGCTTTGCGCGCCCCGGCGTTTGGTGGACAGGGTTGTCCCGTCCAGGTCCTTGGCTTCCTTGTCCCGGAAGCGTGTAACTCGTTATGGTTGCGACGGCGGTGCGTCGTGCGCTGCCGTCGGTCCTTTGCTGCCTTCTTGCGGCGTGGTGCTGGCCGCGTTATCTCTGCTCTGCTGCCGTACCGGTGGGCACGGGGCGCCCACCCTACGGTGCTGCGCATTTGTAGGGTGGGTTCTTGAACCCACGCGGTCTCACCGGTCGATTACCTACAAATCAACCGAAATCGTACAACCCCGGCAAGCCGAGAATGCGCTCCAGCGCTTCCAGCGCCGTATGGCACTCGATCGCCAGCTGCGGGTCCATCAAATCCTTCGGCTCGATGCGGTCGCGGTAATGCTTCTCGACCCACTCGACCAGCTGCGCATACAGCGCCTCGGTCATGATCACCCCGCCGTGCATGGCTGCGGCCTGCTCGTCGGTCAGGGCCACGCGCAGGCGCAGGCAGGCCGGGCCGCCGCCGTTGCGCATGCTCTGGCGCAGGTCGAATTCGATCAGCTCGTCGATCGGCCCGCCGCTGGCCACCAGGCCGCCCAGGTAGCCCGCCACCGCTTCGTTCTCGCGGCACTCGTGCGGCACCACCAGGGCCATCCTGCCGTCCGGCTTGGACAGCAGCTGGCTGTTGAACAGGTAGCTGGCCACGGCGTCGGCCACCGGCACCTGGCCGGCATCCACGCGCACCGGCACGAACTCGAAGCCCACGCTTGATGCCGAGCGGCGCAGCGCCTCGATGGTCGCGGCCTCGTCGGCAAATGCCTGCTCGTGATAGAACAGCACGTTGCCGTTGCCGACCGCGATCACGTCGTTGTGGAACACACCCTGGTCGATCACGTCCGGGTTCTGGGAAGCGAACACGGTGCGGCTGGGGTCGAGCCCGTGCAGGCGGGCGACCGCCTGCGAGGCTTCCAGCGTCTGGCGCGCCGGGTATTTTTTCGGCGCCGGGGCGGAAGGATCGAACTCGACGCGGCCATACACGAAGAACTCGACGCCGGGCGCGCCGTGGTCGGCTGCAAAACGCGTGTGATTCGCCGCGCCCTCGTCGCCAAAGGCCGGGGTCGACGGCAGCGTGTCGTGCACCACGAAATGATCGTGGTTGGCGAAGATCGCGCGCAGCGTGCGGGTGGCCTGCACGTGCTCTTCCGAGCGGTGCAGCTTGTTGTTCAGGTTGGCGGCGGTGAAGTGCACGCGGCCGTCGCGGGTGTCGGCCGAGGGGCTGACCGTCGCGGCGTTGGCCGTCCACATCGGCGCGGCCGACCAGGCGCAGGACAGGATCACCGGCGCCTCGCGCCAGGCTTGCGCCAGCACGTCGGCGTCCGTTCCCGAGAAGCCCAGGCTGCGCAGCAGGCGGAAGTTCGGACGCGCCTGCGGCGGCATCACGGCCTGGGCGAAGCCGCGCGCGGCCAGCGCGCGCATCTTGGCCAGGCCCTGCAGCGCCGCCTGGCGCGGGTTCGAGGCGCTGCGCACATTGCTGAACGAGGCCACGTTGCCGAACGAGAGGCCGGCGTAGTTGTGCGATGGCCCGACCAGGCCATCGAAATTGTATTCGCGAGCGTTACGCATGGATTGGAAGCTCAATTAAAAGCTCAGACCAGGCGACAGCTTGGCCGGCATTTCAAGTTCGGAAGTCTCGATCGAGGCCACCGGATAGGCGCAGTAGTCCGCGGCATAATAGGCGCTTGGACGGTGGTTGCCGGACTTGCCGACGCCGCCGAACGGCGCCGAGCTGGCTGCGCCCGTGGTCGGACGGTTCCAGTTGACGATGCCGGCGCGGGCGCGCACCGCAAAGCGCTTCCACAGCTCTTCCGACGGCGACAGCAGCGCTGCGGCCAGGCCGAATTCGGTGGCGTTCGCAACCTTCAGCGCGCTGTCGAAATCCTTGACGCGGATGACCTGCAGCAGCGGGCCGAACCATTCCTCGTCCGGGATGCCCTGCGCATCGGTGACGTCGACGATGCCGGCGGTGACGAAGCCGGCGTTCGGGTCGAGCTGGCGCATCTGCAGCAGCACCTTGCCGCCCTTCTGCGCCATCTCGGCCTGAGCCTGCACCAGACGTGCGGCGACGGCTGCGGAGACGACCGGTCCCATGAAAGGCTGGGGATCGGCGTTCGACGGACCGACCTGCAGCTTGGCCGCGACTTCGACCAGGCGGTCGATGAAGGCCTGGCCTTCCGGCGTGTCCTGCACCACCAGGCGGCGCGCGCAGGTGCAGCGCTGGCCCGCCGAAATGAAGGCCGACATCACGGCGTGGTGCACGGCTGCGTCGACATCCTTGGCGTTGTCACTGAGATCCCACACCACCAGCGGATTGTTGCCGCCCATTTCCAGCGCCAGCATCTTGCCCGGCTGGCCGCCGAACTGCTTGTGCAGGGCGGCGCCGGTCTGGCTGCTGCCGGTGAACAGCACGCCGTCGATCAGGGGATTCGCGCCCAGCGCGATGCCGGTGTTGCGGCCGCCGTTCACCAGGTTCAGCACGCCTTTCGGCAGGCCGGCCTTTTCCCACAGCTGCACGGTTTTCACGGCCGTGCGCGGAGCGTACTCGCTGGGCTTGAACACGATGGTGTTCCCGGCGATCAGGGCCGGCACGATGTGGCCGTTCGGCAGGTGGCCGGGGAAGTTGTACGGGCCGTAGACGGCGAACACGCCGTGCGGGCGGTGGCGCAGCACGGCATTGCCGTCGGCGACCTTGGTATTGCTTTCGCCGGTGCGCGCGCCATAGGACTGGACCGAGATATCGATCTTGTTGGCCATGGTCGCCACTTCCGTGCGCGCTTCCCACAGCGGCTTGCCCACTTCCTCGGCGATGATAGCGGCCAGTTCCTCGGCGTGTTCCTTCAGCAGGTCGCGGAAACGCGTGCAGATGGCGATGCGTTCGTCGAGCGAGGTCAGCGCCCATTCCTCGAACTTGTCGCGCGCGGCCTGCGCGGCGCGGGCCACGTCCTCGGCCGTCGATTCATTGCTGCTCCAGGTCTGGCGGCCGGTGGACGGATCGACCGTGACCAGTTCCGCGCCGCTGCCGACGAGCCATGCGCCGTTGATGTAGTTCGACAGGTTAGCCATTGTTCTTCCTTACGTTGAGTGACAGCGTGCGCACCGTGTCGCCCGCCTGGCAATGCAGCAGCGCCAGCTCCTGCGCCGACAGCGCGACCTGCGCGCCCTCGATCGTGGTCTGGGCCAGCACCATCCGGAAATCGTGCAGCTTCGTGTTCGACACCAGCAGGCACTCGGTCTCGCCTTCGGGACGTCCTTCGGCGGCCACGCGCAGCACGCTGTCGCGCACCGAGCGCAGGTCCGACACGCGGCCCTGCAGCACCGGGCCGGCATCGAAAATGTCGACGTAGCCGTCGTAGTGCATGCCCTCCTGCTCGAGCAGCTTGCGCGCCGGCAGCGTGGAGCGGTGCACCTGGCCGATCACCTCGCGCGCCGACTGCGGCAGGTAATCGACGTACAAGGGCTGGCGCGGCATCAGTTCGGCGATGAAGGATTTCTTGCCCATCGCGGTCAGGCCGTCGACGTGGTTGAAATCCATCTTGAAGAAGTGGCGGCCCAGGCCTTCGTAGAAGGGGCTGGTGCCGTCTTCCAGCAGGTAGCCGCGCATCTCGGCGATGATCTTCTCGGTGAACAGCTGCTGGAACTGGGCGATGAAGAGGAAGCGGCTTTTCGAGAGCCACTTGCCGTTGTAGCCGACGCGGTAGTCCGGCTGCAGGAACAGCGAGCACAGCTCGGTGGCGCCGGTGAGATCGTTCGACAGGTACAGGGTCTCCATGCGCGTGAACACGTTCAGTTCGCGGCTGGAGTGCACCAGGGTGCCGATGCGGTAGTTATAGAAGGGCTCGGTGAGGCCGACCGCGGCCTTGATCGCGCAGACGCCGGCCAGGCGGCCATTCTCGGTGTCCTCGAGCACGAACATGTAGTCGCGCTCGTGCGGCGGGTTCGTCTCGGCAAAGGAGGCGACGGCGCATTCGACGCGGTCGCCCAGCATCTTGCGGTCGGGTTTCAGGGTGGTCATGCCGCCGCCGACCTGGGTGGACAGGTCGATCAGGGCGTCGAGGTCCGATGCGGCGATGGAACGAATGACGAGCATGGTGCCTCTCTCAGAGTCTGACGCAGATGACGGAGTCGCCCGGCGCCACGCCCAGCGCCTGCTGGGCCTCCACCGGCAGGCAGATGGCGTCGGAGGTGTCGCAGGGTGGGCACGCCACGGTGACGGCGCGGAAGCGCTCGGCGCTGGTGGCGACCGCGTAGGTGACGGTGGCGCCGGTGTCGTTCGACGTGGTCTCGACGCGGCGGTGTTGCGAGCCGCAGAAGGAGCGCAGCGACAGTTTATGGGCCGCCAGGATCGGGCCGCCGTCGAAGATGTCGACGTATTCGTCGGCCTCGAAGCCCTCTTCGGTCAGCAGCTTGAAGGCCAGCTGGCCGCTCGGGTGGATCTGGCCCATCGCCGCCTGGGCGTCGCCCGGCAGCAGCGGCACGTAGACCGGATAGTGCGGCATCAGCTCGACGATCAGGGTGCGGTTGCGCGCGCCGCCGATGATGCGCTCGGCCTCGAGGAAGTCCATCTTGAAGAACTTGCGGCCGAGGGCATTCCAGAACGGCGACTGGCCTTCGCTGTCGGTCACGCCGGCCAGCGGCACGAAGAAGCGGTCGCCGAAGCGGTGCGGCGCCAGCGCCGCGAACAGCAGGCGCGCGCGCGACAGCAGCGCCGCTTCGATGCCGGCGTGCTCGCGGTCGCGCAGGTTGAAGCCGGCCAGCTGCGAGCAGGCGGTCAGTTCGGAACACAGCGTCAGCGCATGCACGCTGTGGGAGATGTTCAGGTCGCGCGAGACCTGCTGGATAACGTCGTTGCGGAACGCGAAATAGGTACCGTTCGATCCGGCCGAGGCGTGCACGGCGGCCGTGCCGACGACTTCGCGGCTGGCCGTATTTTCGAGCACGAACAGGTAGGACTCTTCGCTGGGGATATCGACCTGCGCCGCGAAGGAAGCGATCGAACGCTCGACAAAGGCGGTGATCGCCTCGCGCGTGCGCGGCAGCGTGTGCACTCCCGGCGTCGACACGGCGGCCAGGCTCTCCAGCGCGCCGATATCCGACAGTTCTACCGGACGGACAACATACATGTGAACTCCCAAAAAGACCTCGGTACGACGAACGAACCACGGCCCGCGCAATCGGCGGGCCATGGGTGCTGCGGTCTGCGCGGATCAGGCGGCCAGGAATTCCTCGACCGCGGCGCGCAGGATGCGGTCGGCTTCCGCGATCTGTTCGTCCGACACGATCAGCGCCGGCGCCATGCGTACCACGTCCATGCCGGCCACCAGCAGCATCAGGCCCATCTTCTCGGCCACCTTGGTCAGGTCCTTGGCGCGGCCCTTGTAGCCTTCCGCCATCGGCAGGCCGATCAGGAGGCCCATGCCGCGTGCCTTGCCGAACAGTTGCGGATAGTCGGCGCTCAGCTTGTCGAGGTTGGCGAAGATCTTGGCGCTGGCTTCCTTCACGCGCGCCAGGAAGGCCGGCTGGTTGATGGTCTCGATCACGTTCAGCGCGACGGTCGCGGCCAGCGGGTTGCCGCCGTAGGTGGTGCCGTGCGAGCCGACGTTGAAGTGCTGGGCGATCTCGTTCGTGGTCAGCATCGCGCCGATCGGGTAGCCGTTGCCCAGTGCCTTGGCGCTGGTGAGGATGTCCGGGGTGACGCCGACGTCCATGTAGGCGTACAGCGAACCGGTACGGCCCACGCCCGACTGCACTTCGTCGAAGATCAGCAGCGCGCCGGTCTTGTCGCACAGCTCGCGCAGGGCCTGCAGGTATTCCTTGTTACCCGGGATCACGCCGCCCTCGCCCTGGATCGGCTCGACGATCACGGCCGCGACGTCGTCGAGAATCGCAGCGCGCGCCGCTTCGATGTCGTTGTAGGCGATGTGGTTGATT
Source organism: Massilia sp. UBA2709 (assembly GCA_002354135.1). Classification (GTDB taxonomy): domain Bacteria; phylum Pseudomonadota; class Gammaproteobacteria; order Burkholderiales; family Burkholderiaceae_D; genus Telluria. Next base: position 14,397 of record DEKZ01000114.1, read on the forward strand.
TCCTGCGGCAGCGGCTCGAAGCCTTCGGTGTACTTCGGCTGGCCGCCCACCGAGACGGTGAACAGGGTGCGGCCGTGGAAGGACGACAGGCAGGAGATGATGCGCGACTTGTGCGGGCCAAACTTGGTGTGCGCGTACTTGCGGGCCAGTTTCAGGGCTGCCTCGTTCGCTTCCGCGCCCGAGTTGCAGAAGAAGGCACGGTCGGCGAAGGTGGCTTCGGTCAGCGCCAGCGCCAGGCGCAGGACCGGCTCGTTGGTGTAGCCGTTACCGAGGTGCCACAGGGTGTTCAATTGCTTGGTCAGCGCGTCGACCAGCACCGGGTTGGCGTGACCCAGGCTCGAGACCGCGATACCGGAGGTGAAGTCGAGGTAGTGCTTGCCTTCCTGGTCCCACACGTCCAGGCCCGAAGCGCGCACCGGCACCATGCCGGCCGGGGCGTAGGTCGGGACGAGGACTTCGTCGAAGGTCTGCCGAGTGACAGGCCGCGTTGTGACACCCGAATCAAGCTTTGCGTTCATGACTTTTTCCTCATCCTTTGAAGTGACAGGCGCGCCTGGAGACGGGCGCCGAACCTAGCCATTATAGGAAGACGGGGTGGCAAGTTCTTGCAGAAGTGCGACGGGGATTTTCATTTTTGACCGGGGTTGGTTCGCTTCAGAAAGTGCCACCAGACATGGTCAAAACTCTGATTCGTCGCACTATTACTGATTACAACCTTTGCAGTTGCATAAAACTCATTGTCAAGATAGCATCTAGTTTATGTTCGACAATGTTAAGCTTGCATGTATGAATACACAACAAATAAAAGGGCTCTGCGGCTGCATTATAGGTGCTGGCTTGGTCTTCATTAGTTACGGCATCTATCAGAATATAACCGGCTCGCGAGAGGTGGTTGATCTCCATGACACAATCAAAAGGCAACTTAAGGATCCAGAAAGCGCACAATTCCGTAACACCATGCTGACACGTCAAGACAACGGGCTTGCTTGTGGCGAAGTTAACTCGAAGAATAGCCTCGGTGGGTATGTTGGCTTTCATCCTTTCGTACGAAAAAAAGGAGATCAACTCAAGAATGACGGATACATTTTTGACAATCCCAGCTACGCCTTATATGACGAAGATTTCAAGAGATGCGTAGCTGTTGGGCGCAAAACTTAATTCTTTATTCGATAGTGCTTTTCGTAATCGCGTGTCTAAAATACCCCGTCAATTTCCGCCGGAGCGGGTGACTGGTAGCTTTCGGCCCAGGCCGCGTAAAACGCGATACCGACGGCCACTGCGTTGAAAAAGGAATTGCTCAAGCACTCGCGAAGCAGCCGAGCCATGTGCCGATCACGCCATCACACAAAACTGACAACTATGTTAGCTCAATGAAGACGCGTCTATTCGGCCAGCTTGCGCTGCCTCTCCTCTCGCGGCGTATTGCCAAACAGCGCCCCAAACGCCGTCGAAAAGTGCGATCCCGACGAAAACCCGCACATCAACCCCACCTGCACGATCGAGTAATTCGTATCCAGCAGCAGCTGCCGCGCGCGCTTTAACCGAAGTTCGAGGTAGTAGCGCGACGGCAGGCTCCCGAGATACTGTTTAAAGAGCCGCTCCAGCTGCCGCCGCGACACCCCGGCCAACTGGGCAATCTCGTCGGTCGACAACGGCTCCTCGATATTCGCTTCCATCAAGGTCACCGCCTCGGTCAGCTTCGGCTGCAGCGTGCCGAAACGCGCCTGCAGGGCCACGCGCTGGCGCTCTTCCTTGCCACGCACGCGGTCGACGCAGAGGATTTCTTTTACCTGCGCCTGCACGGTCGAGCCGAAAATGATTTCGATCAAGGTGAGCGCGAAGTCGACGGAGGCGGCGCCGCCGCAGCAGGTCAAACGTTCGCCGTCGATTTCGAACAGGTGGGGCGTGAACAGGGCCTGGTCGGCGCGGCTGTCGGCGCCGGCGTACAGGGACCAGGGCAGCGCGGTGCGCACGCCG
>DEKZ01000039.1:0-3870 GCA_002354135.1 Massilia sp. UBA2709
ACCTGCGCAGCGCGACGCCGGAGCAGCGCGGCAAGCGCGCCGGCGACACCATCGCCGGCATGGTCGATACCGAGGCCATGCGCGCCGGCGCCACCGCCGACGTGCTGGCCAGCGACCAGGACGTCGGCAGCCGGGCCATGCGCGAGCTGATCGTCACCGACCTGACTTCCGAGCTGGCGAAGATCGCCGTGCCGGTGACGGTGCTCTACGTCCAGCCGAAGACCGTGCCGCTCCCGGCGGAGCAATTCGACGCCGTCTACAAAAGCAGCTATGCGGCGGCGAAGCAGTTGACGCTCAAGCGCATCCCGGACAGCGCCCACTTCATCATGTGGGACCAGCCGCAGCGTTTTCAGGCGGAAGTCAAAGCGTTTCTGGACACGAAGTAGCCCGGACGGGGGCGCTTTTCCCACGGCATCCGGGGCAGGCATGACGCCAGCCCCGGGGGGCCGACCCTGCTTGCATATCAGCCCCACCTCCCTATGATGAAGTATCGTCAACGAACCAGTGCGGAGGTGCGGGATGAATACCGTAGGGGTCAGTGAAATCGAGGAGCTCCAGGGCAGTCTCAGGGGCGCCTTGCTGCTGCCGGGCGAAGCGCAGTACGACGACGCCCGCAAGATCTGGAACGCGATGATCGACAAGCGTCCCGCCATGATCGTGCGTTGCGCCGGCGCGGCCGACGTGCGTGCCTCGGTCAATTTTGCGCGCGACCACGGCCTGCGGCTGGCGGTGCGGGGCGGCGGGCACAACATCGCCGGCAGCGCACTGGTCAACGACGGCCTGGTGATCGACCTGAGCGGGATGCGCTCGGTGCAGGTGGCGCCGCACAAGATGCGCGCCTGGGTCGAGGGCGGCGCCCTCCTGCGCGACGTCGACCATGAAACGCAGGCCCATGGACTGGCGACGCCGCTCGGCATCAACTCGACCACCGGCGTGGCCGGCCTGACGCTGGGCGGCGGCTTCGGCTGGCTGACGCGGACCTACGGGCTGGCCGTCGACAACCTGGCTGCGGCCGACATCATCACCGCCAGCGGCGAACGCCTGCATATCGACAGCGACAACCATCCCGACCTGTTCTGGGCCATCCGCGGCGGCGGCGGCAATTTCGGCGTGGTGACGACCTTCGAGTTCGCGCTGCATGCGGTCGGCCCCACGGTTACCGGCGGCCTGATCGTCTTCCCGTTTGCCCAGGCCGCATCGGTGCTGAGGAAGTACCGCGACTACGTCGAGGCCCTGGACGACAACGTGTCGGTCTGGGCGGTCCTGCGCAAGGCGCCGCCCCTGCCCTTCCTGCCGCCAGCCGTGCACGGGACCGAAATCGTGGCGCTTGCCTTTTTCTCGCCCCAGCCGGCGGAACAGGTGCAGGGGGCGATCGCCGACGTGCGCGCCTTCGGCGAGCCGATCGGCGAACACATCGGGGCCGTGCCGTATGCCGCCTGGCAGCAGGTCTTCGATCCGCTGCTGGTGCCGCCGGCACGCAATTACTGGAAGTCGCACAACTTCAACACGCTCAGCGACGCCGCCCTCGAGGTGGTGATCGGCTACGCCGGCAAACTGCCGTCCGACCAGAGCGAGATCTTCCTCGGGCTGATCGGCGGCGCGGCGAACAGGCATGCGCCGGACGAGACGGCGTATCCGCACCGCGCCGCGCTGTATGCGATGAACGTGCACACCCGCTGGGCCGAGCCGCAGGACGACGCCGCCTGCCTGGCCTGGGCGCGCGAGTTCTTCAAGGCGGCGGCGCCTCACGCTGCAGGCAGCGTCTACATCAACTTCCTGAACGAGGACGAGGTCGACCGCATCGCCGAAGCCTACGGCCCGAACTACCGCCGGCTCAGGGAAATCAAGGCGAAGTATGACCCGGACAACCTGTTCCGCACCAACCAGAACATTTTGCCGGCCTGACGCCCCATTCCGTCAGCGAGCCTTGTCGAGCCAGGCGCGCAGTCCGCGCGTGAAGACGACGGGGAACACGCTCGCGTGGTCATCGCCGTCGAACACCTCGACCCGCGACTTCAGGCCGGGATAGCGCCGGCTCGCCAGGGCGGCGCCGAATTCCTTGAGGTCGGCCACCATGTCGGCTTCCTCCTCAAGACGCGAGCGCGTCGATCCGGGCGCAAGCGTTTCGCGCGCGCCGATGCCGAAGTAGACCGAGGCCGGCAGGTCGCGGTGGGACCGCGCGTATGCCTGCTCGCGATCGAACATCACGCCGCGGTCGAACCACAGCGAGGGACTGCCGAGGATGTAGTGCTCGAAGGTGGCGGGCCGGGTCAGGAGCACTTCCAGCCCCAGCAGGCTGCCGTAGGAATGGCCGACGAAGGCCTTGCGGTCCATGTCGGCGCGGTAGTGCGCGGCGACCAGCGGAAACACCTCCTCGGCGATGAAGCGGCCGTAGGCCCCCGCTTCGCCGAAGACCGGCGCGCGGCCCGGCATGTCGGAGCGGTAGCCGTTGGCGCGCGGCGTCGTCGGCGTGTAGTCGCGGCGGCGGCTGTGGACCGGACTGTCCCCTTTGGCATAGGAGAGACCGACGACGATGACCTCTTCCATCCCAGCGTGCCTGGCCAGGCGCTGGGCGATGCTGCGCACCACCGGGAAGGCGTAGCCGGCGTCGGTGACGAACAGCACCGGATAGCGCCGCGCCGAGCTCTTGTACGAGTCGGGCAGCGCGACCATGAGCTGGTAGTCGCGCCTGAGCGAACGCGCGTGGATGTCGCGTACTTCGGTGCCTTCCAACTGGTAAGGCGCCGGTGCGGATGTGGACGCGAAAGCGGCGGCGTTCACGAGACAGGAAACGAGGGCCAGGGCAGATAGCAGGGATGTCAAGCGTGCTCCTTGTTGGGTTGTCGTGGGTCTCACAGGACAGGCCAGCCGATTCTGCAGCGCCGCGCGCACTTGAACAGCAGGAAGGTGACGAAACCCCGGTTCCGTGGGACAGCCGCGGGCGGCGGCGCTCTTCCGGCGATGCCGGCGCTGCTATACTTTTATCAATGAAGCATCGTTCCGAGACACCCCGTTTTCCGCTCGCGCCGGCGGCCCGGACCATCGTCCTGGCCGTGCTCCTGTGGACGGCCATCAGCGCCCTGGGCGCCCTGCAGACCTACAGCGACAACCTGCGCATCGGGGTCGACAGCCACTATCCCGCCCTCTTCGTCACCTGGTTCGCCGAGTACGCGGCGCCGCTGATCGTCCTGAGCGCGGGCCTGAGCCTGGCGCTGCGCCGCTGGCCGGGCCTGATCGGCCGGCCGCGCAACGTGCTCCTGCTGTTTGTCGGCCTGGTCCTGGTGTTCCAGCCTGTGCAATGGACCTGGATGGCCTGGCTGCGCGGCTACCTCGACGGCGCCGGCGCGGGTGGCGCGGGTGGCCTCCTGCAGCTGCTGCGCAAGATGCTGCTGGTCGGCTGGTTCTCGACCACCGGCGCCTTTGCCGCCATCCTCGCCCTGCATTACTGGCGCCAGGCGCGCGAGCGCGAGCTGGCCTGGCAGCGCGCGCAGAACGACATGCTCAACCTGCGCCTGGCGCTGGAGGAGCAGCGCACGCTCGCCTTGCGCGCCCAACTCGAACCGCACTTCCTGTTCAATGCCCTGAACGCGATCAGCGCCCTGGTGCGCGACGGCGACAAGGCGCTCGCGCTCGGCGGCATCGGCCGCCTGAGCGAGCTGCTGCGCTACGCGCTCTCGGCCAGCGCGCGCAGCACCACCACGGTCGCGGCCGAACTCGATTTCGTGCGCGACTACCTCGCGCTGCAGCGCCTGCGCTACGGCGAACGGCTGCGCGTGCACATCGAGGGCGCCGGCGACCTGCTGCACGAGGTCGCATGTCCGCCCCTGCTGCTGCAACCGCTGATCGAGAACGCCCTGCGCCATGACCTCG
>DEKZ01000039.1:4053-4917 GCA_002354135.1 Massilia sp. UBA2709
CCTGTGCTTCGCCGACGAAGGCGAGACCCTGGCCATCCGCGTCACCAATCCCGCCGGCGCCGGGTCGTCGCCCAACCCGGGCGCGGGGCTGGGCCTGGCCAACACGCGCGAGCGCCTGCGCCAGCTGCATCCGGGCGCGCAATTGCATGCCGGCCTGGAGGGCGGGCGCTTCGTGGCCGAGGTCCGGCTGCCCTTCGCCGAGGCCAGCTAGCCATGGCCGTGCGTTACCTGATCGTCGACGACGAAGCACCGGGCCGGGCCAACCTGCGCCTGGCGATGGCCGCCCATCCGGACTGGCTGCTGGTGGCCGAATGCGAGGGCACGGCCGCCGCGCGCGCAGTCCTGGCGAGCCAGGACGTCGACCTGGTCTTCCTCGACATCCAGATGCCGGGCGAGTCGGGCCTGGTGCTGGCGCGCGAGATCAGCCGCCTGCGCGAGCCGCCGCTGGTCGTCTTCGTGTCGGCCCACAGCGAGCATGCGATCGCCGCCTTCGAGGTGCATGCGCTGGACTACCTGCTCAAGCCGCTCAGCGACGCCCGGCTCGCCCAGGCGGTCGAGCGCAGCGCCGCCATGCTGCGCCAGCGCCAGCGCGAGGCCTATGGCGCGGCCCTGCGCGACTATGTGGAAGCCGGAGCCTATCCTGGCGCGGCGCCGCGGCGCATGGAGCACGTCAACGTGCGCTCGGTCGGGCGCATCGAGCGCATCGGCATCGACGAGATCCTGTGGCTCGAATCGGCGGCCAATTACGTCGAGCTGCACCTGGGCGCGCGCAGCGTCCTGCACCGCATCACCCTGAACCGCATGGAAGCGCTGCTGCCGCCGGAAGCCTTCCTTCGAGTACATCGCGGCGCCATCGTGCGGCGC
>DEKZ01000167.1:0-231 GCA_002354135.1 Massilia sp. UBA2709
CGGCATCGGCAGCGACCTGGACCCGCGCCCCGCCGGCCAGCTGCACCGTGGCGCTGCGCTGGTCCTGCGCGATGAGCGTCGCGTCGAAGAAATTCATGCGCGGCGAACCAAGGAAACCGGCGACAAAGCGGTTGGCAGGCCGTTCGTACAGGTCCGCGGGGGTGCCGACCTGCTCGATCCGTCCCCCGTTCAGCACCACGATCCTCGTACCCAGCGTCATCGCTTCGACCT
>DEKZ01000167.1:372-5636 GCA_002354135.1 Massilia sp. UBA2709
ACGCGCTGGCGCTGGCCGCCGGACAAGGCCTTGGGCTTGCGGTCCAGCAGGTGCCCGATCTGCAGGATCTCGGCGGCGCGCCGCACCCGCTCGGCGATGTCGGCCTTCGGCACCTTGGCCAGCTTGAGGGCGAAGCCCATGTTCTCGGCCACGCTCATGTGCGGATACAGGGCGTAGCTCTGGAACACCATCGCAATGCCCCGTTTCGCCGGTTCGATGTCGTTGCTGACGCGCCCGCCGATTTCCAGCGTGCCTTCGCTGATGTCCTCGAGCCCGGCGATGATGCGCAGCAGGGTCGACTTGCCGCAGCCCGAGGGCCCGACGAAGACCACGAACTCGCCATCCTCGATGGTGAGATCGATGCCCTTGATGACGCTGTTGTTCTCGTACTGCTTCTTGATGCCCCGTAGGCTGACCGATGCCATGTGTGCTCCTGAATCTCTTCCTGATTGGTTAGCCTTTGAGGCCGCTGGCCGCCAGGAAGCCCTGGGTCACGCGGCGCTGGAAAACGATGTAGGCCAGTCCCACCGGCAGCGCCCCCAGCAGGGCGGCGGCCATCAACTGGGCGTAGCGCACGCCGAAGGCGTCGTAGGTCTGGGTCAGGCCCAGTGGAATCGTCATCATCTCGTTCGAGGTCACGATGATGAAGGGCCAGAGGAAGTTGTTCCAGGCGCCGATGAAGGTGACGATGGCCATCGCCCAGACGATGTTGCCCGAAATCGGCAGGTAGACGCTCCACAGCACGCGCAAGGGGCTGGCCCCGTCCATCACGGCGGCTTCGCGGAAGTCGGCCGGGATCTGGTCGAAGAACTGCTTGAACACGTAGATCACCACCGGCGACACCACCTGGGGCAGCACCAGCCCGGCGTAGCTGTTGATCATGCCGAGCTGGTGCATCGTGCGGAACAGCGGCACCAGCAAGGCCTCGAAAGGCAGCAGGAAGGCCAGCATGGCCAGGCCGAAGAGCAGCGAACGCCCGCGAAAGCGCAGCTGCGAGAAGGCGTAGGCCGCCATCAGGCTGATCGCCATGGTGACCACGGTGACCAGCAGCGCCACCAGCGCGCTGTTGAACAGCCAGCGCGGCATGTTGCCGGCGCTGAGGGTCTTGCGGAAGGCGTCCAGGGTCCAGGTCTGGGGCAGCCAGTGGAAGACCGCCGAGACGGTCTCGTGTTCGGGCCGCAGCGCGGTCGACAGGGCCCAGAGCAGCGGGAAGGCCCAGAGCGCGGCCAGCACCACGGCCGCCGCCACCGCGACGACGGTCCAGCCCAGCTGGGAGTTTTGCTTCATACGCTCCTCCTCATGCTTCTTTCCTCATGTTGCCCTCCTCGCCAGCATGCGCGCCAGCAGGGACAGGGCGATCACGACCAGCATGAAGGCCATCGCGACGGCGGCTGCATAGCCGGCGTCGCTTTGGGTAAAGGCGGTTTCGTACATGTAGTGCAGGGTCACCCGGCTGGTGTTGTAGGGCCCGCCGCTGGTGAGGATATAGGTCTGGCCGAACACCTTCAGGGACGCGATCAGCTGGATCAGCAGCGCCGTGCCGAGCACCGGCTTCAATGCCGGCCAGGTGATCGCGCGGAACAGCGTGAAGCCGCGGGCGCCGTCGAGCGCCGCCGCTTCGTAGAGCTCGGCCGGGATGTTGCGCAGTCCCGCCAGCAGCATCAGCATGTTGAATCCCACCGTCCACCAGACGGTGCCGATCGCGACCGCCGGCAGCGCCCAGTGCACGTCGGCCAGCCAGGCGCGCTGGCCGCCGACCAGGTGGTTGATCACGCCCGATGAGGGCTGCAGCATCCAGTCCGCGATCAGGGTCATCACCGAGATCGGCAGCACGTAGGGCAGGAAGAAGGCGCCCTGCAGCCAGGCCTGGGCCTTCACGAAGCGGTGCACCAGCAGCGCCATCACCAGGCCCAGCACCGTGAGCGGGATCACGGTCAGCAGGGCGAAATAAAAGGTGTTCCAGAGCGAGCCCCAGAACGAGGGATCCTGCACCAGGGTCGCGTAGTTGGCCAGGCCGACGAAGGCGCTGGTGCGCGTCAGGCTGCTCTCGGTCAGGCTCAGGTAGAAGGTGTGCAGGGCCGGCACCAGGAAGAACAGCAGGAAGACCAGCACGGAAGGCGCCAGCAGCAGCATGGCGGGCAAGCCTTCGGCGCGCGCACTGCCCCTGCGGACAGGACGCGTGGCGTCAGCCCCGGCGGCAGGCGCCGGCGCCACTCCCGCCACGGTCGGACTCGCTGCTTGTCTCAAGATCGGCATCTCCTTCGGTCACTCACTCGATTGCTCACTCGTTTGCTCGCCCAGTCATCAATAACGCGGCGGCTTCTTGCGCAGCAGGCGCAAGGCCTCTTTCTCGAACATCTCCAGCGCCTCGGCCGGCGTCAGCTGGCCCGACAGCGCGCCCGGCATGAACTTCGAGGCCATCGACTCGACCGGCCCGGCCGCCCCCATGTACCAGCCGTCCGGGTCGTAGACCACGTTCTGCGCGGCCTCGGCATACATGGCGTTGGGCATCAGGGCGCGTGCCTCGGCCGACTCGGCCACCGGGCGGTAGGCCGGCACGTGGCCGCCTTCGGCCCAGCCGAGCGAATGCCGGCTGACATAGGCAATGAAGGACAGCACTGCCCTCACCTTCTCGGGAGCCATGGTCCGGCCTTCGTTGGCGGGCATCGCAAAGGCGTGGGAATCGGTCCAGACGCTGGCGTCCTGGTACAGGCGCGGAAACGGACTTATGCCGTACTCGAAGCCGAGCGTGCCGGCCTCGGTGGTGCGCACCAGTTCCGGTACCTCCCACACGCCGTTGATCATGAAGCCGGCGCCGCCGCCCATGAACTGGCTGGTCGAGGCAGGATAATCCAGGCCGACCGGGCCGTAGCCGCTGGTGAACCAGGCGCTGACCTTGGCCAGTTCCTCGACGCCGGCGCGGCCGTAGGCGAAATGCCCGTTCTCGATCAGCGGCGCCTTGCGCTGGGCCAGCAGCGACAGCCACAAGCGCCAGATCGCATACGAGCCCTGGCCCGACTCCATCGCCAGGCCCGCCTTGCCGGTACGCTCCTTGACGGCGCGGAAGGCCGCGGTCAAGGCCTCGTAGCCGACGATGGGCTTCAGGCGCCCCGCTTCGTCGAGCAGCCCGGCCTGGCGGGCCAGGGTCTTGTTGTAGTAGAGAACCAGGGGGTGCAGGTCGAGCGGGATCGCGCAAGTGGCGCCGCCGTACTGCGACTTCTCCCACTGGCGCGGGAAGTAGTCGCTGCCCTTCAGGCCGGCCGCCGCCAGCTCGGCCGGGGCGATCGGGCGCAGCACGCCGCCGCCGGCCAGGTTGGGCAGGCGCGACAGGTGCACGGTGGCGATATCGGGCCCCTCCCCGACCACCGACGAGGTGATCAGCTTGGTATAGAAGGGCTCGCCCCACTTGAGCGTGGTGCTGACCACGCGCACCCCGCCCTGGCTGGCGTTGAAGCCGTCGATCAGGGCGCGCATGCGCGCGCCGTCGCCGCCGCTGAGCAGCGTCCACATCCTGACCTGAACCTGCCCGCGCGCCTGCGCCCTTGCCTGCCCATGCGCCAGCGCCTGCGCGCCCAGCATGCCGAGCAGGACCGAGGTTTCGAGAAAGCGCCTGCGTTGCACCACTGTATCTCCATGTCTTGTACCGGGGGCCGGCCTGTCCCGGCCGTTCCGCAGTGCATATTATCGCCCGCATCGCGCTTTTCCTGCGCCGGGCTGACCCGCGCCCGCCCTACCTGACCAGGGTCGGGCCACCCACCACCGGCTTGCCGTCCACCCAGTCGAGCCTGTCGATATACAGGAAGCGCCGCTCGCCGCGCTTGCCGCCGGGCTTGAGTTCCCAGGCGTGGTAGGCGATGTAGTCCTGGCACCCATGCCTGAAGATGGCCTGGTGGCCGGGCCCGTAGAGGCCGCTTTCAGGGTGGCTTTTCAGGAAGGGCGCGTCGCCGACCGGCTCGCAAGGCCCCGTCGGCCCCACGCAGCTGGCATACCCGGCCGCATAGCTACCGTCGCCGAAATCGTTGGCCGAGTAGAACAGGATGTACTTGCCGTCGCGGCGCACCATGGTCGGCGCCTCGATCACCTTGCCTTCCCAGACGCGTCCATTGGTCAGGAGCCGGATCGGCTGGCCGACCACGCCGAGGCCGTCCGGACGCAGCTCCTGGGCGAAGATATGGGTGGGCATTTGGCAGCAGTTGCCGTCGCTCTTGAAATAGAGGTAGAGACGGCCGCCATCCTGGAAGGGGCTGGCGTCGATGGTGCCGCCCAGCTCGGCCTGGCAGACCAGCGGCCTGGCGGCCTGGTCGACGAACGGCCCGGCCGGCGAATGCGAAACGGCCGCGCCCACGCACTGGCGGTCGGACGCGAGGTCGTGCGCCGTGTAATACAGCACGTAGCGCTCGCCCAGCTTGACCACCTCCGGCGCCCAGACGTGCGGCACCTCGGGCCGCACCCAGCTCGCAAGCTTCGGCATCGCATCGGGCAGTGCGCGCCAGGCGCGCAGGTCGGTCGAATACAGGGTCGGCACGTTGATGCCGTCGCCGTTGGTGGCGTAGGCGTAGTAGCCGCCGCCATCGGGCAGCACGAAGGGATCCGGGAAGTTGCCGATCGAACTCGTGGCCGGCTGCCCGTGGACGCAGCCCAGCAGCACGGCCGCGCACAGGCCCATGAACAGGGTCCGCAGGCCCCTCATGCCCCGCCCTCGTCCAGGTCCCGCGCGCCAGGAAATATATGCATGTCTTGATGCATCTCTCGCTCCTTGTCCTTGCCTGCGGTCATCGTCCAGCCCGCCGCAGGTCTCACGCCTGAGATCATACGGACGCGCAGCGGCCGTTTCCCATAACAAAACTCACCGGACGTATGCCAAATCCGTATTTGTCGGGTTCGCGCAGGGCCGCCGCGGGAGGCCGGCGGCTTCGCGCAGGGCCGCCAGCATGGCCTCGGCCGAGGGCGAGAGGTGGTGGCGCTTGCGGGTCACGATGCCGTACACGTCGGCGCGCAGCGTGACGTCGAAGGGCAGCACCGCCAAAGTGCCCGCATCCAGCGCCGCCTGCACCAGCGCGGGCGGCAGCGCGACCACGCGTTCGCTGTCCATCAGCAGCCGCGTCACCAGCGGCAGCGACAGGGTTTCGACGATATCGGCCGGCTGCTCGAGGCCGCGGGCGATGAACAGCGCCATCAACTGGTCGCGCAGGCGTCCCGGCGGCGGCAGGATCCAGGCGGCGCGGGCCAGGTCGTCGAGCGCCAGGTCGCTACGGCCCAGCCAG
>DEKZ01000302.1 GCA_002354135.1 Massilia sp. UBA2709
CGGGATGGCGCGCGCGGCCGTGCTCACGGCCGCGCTCCCGCGGCGGCCGCGGCCAGCCAGGGTCCGGTTCCCCGCAAGGGAGGCGTGGTGCTGCGATCGGTCGGCTGTGTGCTCGCTTTCATGACAGGCGCCTGGGCAGGGGATGCGATCCAGCTTACGGCCCGGTCCCGCTTGCGGTTTGTGCAAAATCAGCCGTCGTTGCGGAACTGTTCAGTTATATGACGTTCCAACTTGACATACTCGTGCAAGTCACTGCCGAACCGGCGAAAACAGCCGGCCACGATACGCACATACCCAGCTAGGGATGGCTTTGCTTCTTATGCGCATGGTCCCGCCGCCGCACCAGCCATGGTCGCGGGCGCACGGGCCCCTCTTCCACCCCAATAGTATGAGGTGAGCTTATGCAAACGCCCGAACCATTAGCAAAACTGATGAAGGCCGCCAACTTCGCGCTTGAACTGGCTCGCCTCCCGGTGGCCCAGCTGTATTTCGAACGCCGCCTGAACCCGGCGGCCATTCCCGATGTGTACGCCAACTTCACGCGCCCGCATCCGCGCTACAAGGTGTTCGGCAACAAGGCCATGGGCGCCGCCCTGATCGATCTCAGCCGTTTCGACAACCCCGGGGCCTACCTCCACACCGTGCGCCAGCATGGCCACGCCGGTCACCAGAGCCGCAAGGCGGCCGCGCGCGGCTACCGGGTACGCCGCATCGACCGTAACGAACACCTCGACGAAATCCATGCCATCCACACGTCGGCCCCGGAGCGCCAGGGACGGCCCATGGACGAGTCCTACCTGATGCGCAGGACCTCCTATCCAAGCGAGCCCCACTGCGAGTGCCACGGCGTGTTCGATGCCGAAGGCCGGCTGGCGGCCTACTGCAATTTTGCCCTGTACGGCAATTTCGTCGCGACCGACCAGTTGATGGGCTACAGGAGCAACGACGGCATCATGTACCTGCTGCTGTCGAGCATCATTTGCGGGCTCATCGAAGCGCGCACGGTGAACTGGTTCATGTACGACACCTGGTTCGGCGCCCAGCACGGCCTGCGGCAATTCAAACGGCACGTCGGCTTCCAGCCCTACCGGGCACGCTACCGGCTGGTCTAGACCGGCGCAGCAGGATGTTGATGTTTTCACATTGGTCCGCCGCGACCGTTGTCGTTTCCATACGTCAATGTTCAAAAATTCTATTTCCTAGTTACATGTCCTGATAGACTGCGAGGCGCATACTCAGCCGAATGATGTGTTGGCATAAAACACACGCGGCGACGCCGGTGCGCAAGCGCCGGATGCAATAACAGAAACAGAAACTAGGGGAAAGCATGTCCAACCGTCAGGTTCGTTCGAACCTTACGCTGCTGGCTGCCGCCATGTCGGGCCTGGCCTGGGGTGGCGCGCAGGCGCAGGTAGCACCGGCCGTCGACGACGGCCAGATCCAGGAAGTTGTCGTCACCGCGCAGCGCAGCGCCGCGCCGGAATCGAAGACGCCGGTGGCCTTGTCCGTGGTCAGCGGCGCCGCATTGGCCAAAGCCGGTGCAGGCCGCCCATCCGACCTCGGCGCCCGCCTGCCGGGCGTGCACCTGGACGCGGCCGCCGACGGCCTGAAGATCACCATCCGCGGCGTCAGCAATGCCGACGCCACCGAGAAAGGCGACCCCTCGGCCGCCTTCATGCTCGACGGCGTGTACATCGCGCGTCCGCACAGCCAGAACCTCGACTTCCTCGACGTCGACCGCGTCGAGGTCTTGCGCGGCCCGCAGGGCACGCTGTACGGCCGCAACACCACGGCCGGCGTCGTCAACGTGATCTCGCGCGAGCCGGGCGACCGCCTCGAAGGNNTCGTCGGCCTCGAGCTCGGCAGCCACCACCGCCGCCAGGCCAACGGCATGCTCAACGTGCCGGTGAACGATGCGCTGGCACTGCGCGCCGCGGTGGCCGTCAACCGCCGGTACAGCCTGCTGCACAATGCCCAGGGCACGCCGCACGAGCTCGGCCTGGACCGCGACGACCGCGCAGCGCGCCTGTCGGCCAGGCTGCGCATGGGCGGCGACGCGTCGCTGCTGCTGCGCTACGACCGCACGGTCCAGCACGACAACAACGACGTGATCGTCCCGGACACCAACTTCTACCGCGGCGTCGAGACCGGCAAGCCGGTGCCCTACGACGCCTCGACGGATGCGCGCCTCACGAACGCCTTCGTGCCGCCGAACGCGGTGCCCGAGCAGGGCCACAGCCGGCGCGACAGCCAGGGCCTGTCGGCCCAGCTCGAATGGAAGCTGGGACCTGCGACCCTGCACTACCTGGGCGCGCACCGCCGGTTCGACCACGATTTCCTGGTCAACTATTACTACCGTATCGTGCCCGGCTTCGCGCTCGGCGTGCGCCAGTTCTTCGAAGGCAAGTACGAGCAGGATTCGCACGAACTGCGCATCGCCAGTGCGGGCCGCGGTCCGGTCTCGGCCCAGGCCGGCGTCTACTGGTTCCGCGAAGACATGAGGCAGCTCGCCACCTTCCGCGACCTGGAACCGATCGGCCTGCCGCCGTACTACGTGTTCCCGGCCGATCCCGTGGTCTCGAAGAGCCGCGCCGTGTTCGGCCAGGCCACCTGGCGCGTGACGGACACCCTGCGCCTGACCGCGGGCGCGCGCCGCACCGAGGACGAGAAGTCGCGCGTCGGCTCGACCAACCTGCAGGCCGGGCCGGTGTTCAACCCGGCCACCGACTTCGCCATGCCCAACGCCGCCGCGCTGGAGAAAGGCAAGACCACCTGGCGCCTCGGCCTGGAAGCCGACGCCGGTCCCTCCACCCTGCTCTACGCTACGGTTGCCACCGGCTACAAGTCGGGCGGCTTCAACGACGGCTGCGCGTCGGGTTCGCGCACGCTGGGGGTCGAGTGTCCGGCCATCATCGCCGTGCCCGAGGAGACCCTGGTCTACCGCCCCGAAACGCTCACGTCGTATGAACTGGGCATGAAGAGCCGCTTCTGGGCGAATCGCGCCAGCCTGAACCTGGCCGCCTACCGCTACGACTACAGCAACCTGCAGTTGTCGGGCGTGGCCATGGTGCAGGGCGTGCCGCGCTTCGTCACCAGCAATGCCGGCGTCGCCAGCGTCAAGGGACTGGAGATCGAAGGCGCGCTCAAGCCGGCCTCGCAGTCGCGCCTGTCCGCCACCCTGGCGCTGACGGATGCCCACTACGTGTCCTACAGCCCGGACGGCGAGCATTCCTGGGCCGGCTACAAACTCGACCGCGCGCCGAGCGCCGTCCTGACCCTCGGCGCCGAGCAGGGCTTCGCCGTTGCCGGCGGCACGCTCACGGCCGGCCTGTTCTCGCGCGTCTCCAGCGACTACCAGATCGGCATCCCGAACCAGCTGCTGCGCTATCGGGTGCCGGGCCGCAGCGAGACCGACCTGACGCTGGGCTATGCGCCGCAGGGTTCGCCCTGGAGCGTGCTGCTGCGCGTGCGCAACCTCGAGGACAAGGTCGCCCCGATCACCATCGACAGCTTCGGCATGACCGTGCCGAGCGAACCGCGCGCGCTCGCCGTGCGCATGGACTACCGCTTCTGATCACCTCACCTACAAGGATCATGCCATGAAGTCGTTGCAGCGCCAGCTTCCCCGCATCACCTTCATCCTGCTTGCCCTGTCTCTCGCGGTCCTCGCGACGCGCGGACTGGGCGACACCACTCGCCTCCTGATCATCGGCTCGCTGGCGATGTTTGCCTGCTGCTGGAGCAGCGCCATCCACTTGCTGGGCGCACGCGCGGCGCTGCATTTCGTCCTGATCGCCGTCACCCTCGGCTGGGCCAGCGAGGAGCTCGGCTCGCAGTACGGCTGGTTCTTCGGCGACTACACCTACACCGACGTGCTCGGCCCGACCGTGGGCAGCGTGCCTTTCGTGATCCCGCTGATGTGGTTCGCGCTCACCTACATCGCCTACGTCCTCTCCAACCTGATCGTCTGGCAGACCCCGGTCGACGGCGTGACGCCGCTCGGCCAGACCCTGACCCAGTCCTTCCTGGCGGCGATGATCGTCACCGCCTACGACCTCGGCGCCGATCCCTACCTGGTGTTCAAGCTCAAGGCCTGGATCATGCACAAGCCCGACGGCTGGTGGTTCGGCGAGACCCTGCAGGGCTTCGTCGGCTGGATGTTCGTCTCGTTCACCATCATCTTCCTGTTCCGCCTGAGCCTGCGCCGCCGTCCTCCGGTCGCGGCCGCCACAGTCTCGCGCGTCCATACCCTGGTGCCGCTGGCCATCTACGGCGGCAACATGGTGTTCCAGGCCTGCCTGGGCGTGCCGGTCGAAACCCGCACCATCGCCCTGTTCGCGATGGGCATCCCGCTGCTCACCGCCCTGTTCGGCTGGAGCCGCTGGCAGCAGCCTGCTTGCGCCACCATCCCGGCCGCGCCCACCGTGCCCGCCGCAGCAGCAGCGGGCCTGGCCGTCGTCGCCCGGGAGGCATGATGGGCGTCATGCTCGATCCGGCCGGCGCGCTCGCGCATCCCGATTCGCCCGAACCGCCCGATGCGCTCGACCCGCGCTACCG
>DEKZ01000433.1 GCA_002354135.1 Massilia sp. UBA2709
GCGCCTGCGCGTGGACCGCGCCGGCGAGCAGCAGGACTGCGATTCCGGAAAATGGTTTGTTCACGGTGCGCCTCCGATGAAGGTCTTGAGGAACAGCTCGCGCGCGAGCTTCAGGGGCAGTTGCGGCTGGTCGAGGTAGCTGGCCAGCGCACGCACGTCGACGTCGAGACCGAGCTGCTCGTCGATCCACGCGGTGTCGTTGAAACGCACCTGCTGCTCCACGCCGACCAGCGGATCGATGATGCCGCGCAGGGTCTGGGCGGCGGCGCCGGAAAAGCCGATCACCAGCACCGGATCGCCCTCCTGGCGGGTGAAGAAGAGCGCCAGGTCGAAGCCGATGCGCCGCACGAAGGGCGCCACCAGCTCCAGCCAGAACGCGGCGACGGGCGCGCGCAGGGATCCTTCTTCGGGCAGCGGCAGCACCAGGCTCTTGTCGACCTGGGTCGGCTTGCTGTGCATGACCGGCTGCAGCAGCAGCCCGAGCGCCAGAATCAGGCGGCTCGCATCAAGGTCGCCGAGCAGGCGCGAGAGCGAACTGACGGTGCCGGTGGCCAGGAAGCCGGCCAGCGCGCTGTCGTACTCGCCGAGCGGAATCGTCGCTTCGCTGATGTCCTGCAGGTGCGCGGACGGGTCGGGCGCCGCCACGACCCGCGGCGCCACCGTCTCCAGGAAGGACCAGAGCGGCGCAAAGGCCAGCGGACAGCGCGAAACAAAGGCCGGGGGATCCGCCACGTCCAGGGTGCGCATCATCAGGAAGGGAAAGCGCCGGCCTGGCGCGTCGTGGCTGGCGACCAGGTGGCCGGCCACCGCGTGCTTGCGCGCCGGGCCGGCAAAGACGAAGCTCACCGGCGCCATGGCGTCGTAATCGATCTTCCAGCGCGCGCTCGACGGCAGGCGCTGCATCACGGCCGCCAGCCAGTCGTCGAGCATGCCCATCGCCGGGGCATCGTGCGCGACCTTGACGAAGTCGCTGCGCGCCGGGATCTTGCCGAAGTAGCCGATCCGGTCCAGCATGGCCGCACGGGTCATTGCGCACCTCCGGCCACCGCCATGGCGGGCGTCTCGGCCGGCGTGCCGACGATGGTCACCGGCAGGCGCAGGCCGCGGAAACCCTGGCTGGTGGCGCCACCGCTTGCGCCGGCTTCGGCGCTGCTGGTGATCTTCAGGTCGACCGCCACCGTCACGCTGCCGGCGCTCCAGCGCAGTTCGTGGACGCCGCCGTCCTTTTTCTTCTTCGCCGCCGCTTCGATCATGCGCTTCAGGCCGAACTGGCCCGGTTCGTTGAACAGCTCCACGGTACGTCCATCGAAGGTGACGGCGGTGATGCGTGCGCCCGAGGTGCCCTGCGGACCCGGATGGACCATGTTGGTCCACACCGGCGGGGTGTTCCGGTAGCGCAGTTGCTGGCCGTCGATCTCGATCGTGTATTCGGTCGTGCCTGGCGCCGGGGCGGCCAGCAGCTGGAACACCGTCTGCGGCCCCGAGGAGGCGGACGAGGCCACGCCATTGCTCGACAAGGGCGCGACCCAGCCGGGGAAGGCCTGCACCGCCTGCGGCGCGAGCGTGATGCCGATATCGGCCCAGGTACGCGGCGAGAGCACGTCGCCACGCCGCACCACCAGCGGTCCCATCGACGTATTGACGAACTTGGCGACCGCCCCTTCCGGGCCGAAGACCTGGCCGATCTCGGCGCCGGTCGCCTCGATCTTGCTGCCGGGCGCGAATGGGTACTTGTCGGCCAGGGTCTTCTGGAAGGGCTCGACCACCTGGGCCTGCCAGGTCTTGTTGATCTCGGACTCGGACGGCTGCACGATCATCGCGAAGGTCTGGACCAGCGGGCGCACCAGGAGAGGACGCAATGCCGCCTTCTGGGGTTCGGTCATCCCGGTCAGCATCTGCTCGTCGACGTACTTGAGCGCATCGGCCAGTTCCGAGCCGCTGCCCTCCAGCGTCTGCTGCATGAACTGCTTGGCGCCTGGACCGGGGTCGCCCTGGTTCTTCAGCTGGTTCAGGCGGGTGCGCAGACGCGACAGCGCGTCCAGGTAGCCGCTCATCAGCGAAGCCTCTTTTTCCTTCGCGCCGACCAGCCGCGCCACGCCGGCGAATTCGCGCCCGATCGGTCCCATCGCGCCGGCCGCCCCTGGAGCAAGGGGTCCCACCGTGTCGACCAGGACGCGCGCGTCCGAGGGCGCACGGCGCAGCACGACTTCCTTGAACCAGGCCAGCAGGCCGCGTTCGGTCTTGCCCAGGTTGGCGCGTGCGGCGCCGGGATTATCCCAGGAGGTTTCGTCGTAGATAGTCTTCAGCAAGCGCGCCAGCGGCGAATTCTGCGGGTCACCCAGGCGGTTCATCGCCTGCACGCTGGCCTCGAAACCCTTCAGGTCGGCCACCGTCACGCCCTGCACGAACTTGCCCCACTCTTTCGCATACTCGGCCTTGTACATGTCGACCAGGGTTTTCTGAATCTGTTCCGGGCTGCCTTCCAGCGTGAGGTCGTCCTTGGCGGCGGTCTTCAGGACCCAGTCGGTGCTCTGGGTCTCGCGGTTCGACGCCTCGCGGATCGCGCCCTGCACATACTTGTCCCAGGCGTCGCGGGTGAAGGCGCCGCTGACCGCATGGCTGCCGGCCAGCAGGCCCTGATCGTGGTCGCCGACGATGCGCGCCACCGTCACCGCCGGGAAGCGGGTGGCGGCGCGGGTCTTGATGTCGGCATAGACGCGCTCGCGCGCCGGGGTGCCGCGCACCACGCGGCGCAGGTTCTCGCGCACGCCGTCGAGCAGGCCGAGTTTCAGGGTCACCTGCGGCCAGGCCTGGTCGCCGATCTGCCCCAGGTGGAAGCTCAGGAGGCGCTCGGCGCTGCGGATCATCTGCTCGCGCGGCATGGCGCCGCGGTTGGCTTCCAGCCAGGTGCGCCAGTAGCGGGTCAGCTGGTCGTTCAGGTGACCCGGCTCGGCGTGGCTCTTATCGCCCAGCATCAGGTAGGTCTTCAGGGCGTTGTAGGCGTCGGCGACGTTGGTCGGCGACACGTCCTGGTAGGGCTGGCCCGGCCGCGCGGTCGGTGCAGCAGGCGCGTTCGGATCCAGGGCGCCGGCGTTGGCATTCACCTCGGTCAGCATGGTTTCCAGCGCGGCGGCGACCGGTTCGACCATCACCGCGCGCACGCCGGCGAAGTATTCGTCGCGCAGCTTGCGTTCGAGTTTCTCGCCCTGGTAGAGGCCGAAGGACAGCGCCAGCGGCTGGTCCTGCTTGTATTTGTCGAGCTGCTCGATGCGGTCCTGCAGGATGTCGAGGGCTTCCAGGCGCGACTGCAGGTCGATGCGCTTGTCCTGCATGCGCATCACCTTGTCGAGGTCGGCCTGGACGTTGGCGACGAGCTGCTGGTTGCCCATATAAGACCAGCTCCAGCCGCCCAGCGCGGCGCCCAGCGCGATCGTGGCGGCAAAGAAGGCGGCGTACTTCAGGCGTGCGCTGGCCGGGTTGGTATAGCGCTTGACCAGCTCGCGGTCGGCGAAAATGACTTTCCTGAACAGGTCGAGCAGGAAGTAGCCGCCGCCCTCGCCCGCTTCCTCGTTCCCGCCGGCGCGCTCGCGCAGTTCGAGGTCGAAGCGGCTGGCCACGCGCTTCGAGGCGAGGTCCTGGACCGCGCCTTCCTGCAGGGCGCTGGTGAAGTAAAAGCCGCGGAACACCGGCTTGAACTGGTAGGTGTTTTCCTCGAACAGGGTCGAGAGGAAGGCCCGCAGCGGAGTCTTGATCGAGGCGAATTCGAGCGGGAAGGTGAAGACGCCGGGGCGCATCTGGGCGCTGCGGTTGCCGGCCATGTTGGCCAGGCTCAGCTCCTTCAGGCCGTCGTGCAGCTCGTCGAAGTGGGCATCGAAAAAGGCCAGCACGTCCTGCGGCGTGCTGCGCCGGTTGTAGCGCAGCGTCGCGCCCCAGATGCGGTCGCGCTCGGTGCGCTCGCTGTCGTGGAAGAAGTCGCTGAAGCCGGCGATCAGGTCGGCCTTGGTGAAGATCACGTACACCGGCGCATACACGCCCAAGCGCTCGGTCAGTTCCTGGACGCGGGCGCGCAGGCTCTTGGCCAGTTCCATCGTGCTGCTTGCCGGGCCCGCGGTCAGCTCGGCCACGCTGACGGCGATGATGATGCCGTTGATCGGCGCCCGGCGGCGGTGTTTTTTCAGGAGGTCGAGGAAGCTGAACCACTCGGCGCGGTCGCCATCGAGGACCGAATAGCGGCCGGCGGTGTCGAGCAGGATGCCGTCGGTGGTGAAGAACCAGTCGCAGTTGCGGGTGCCGCCCACGCCTTGCACGGCCTTGCTGCCCGGGATCGGGAAAGTCAGGCCGGAGTGGGCGATGGCGCTGCTCTTGCCGGCGGCCGGATTCCCGATGATCATATACCAGGGCAACTCGTACAAGGCCTCGGCGCCGCGGGTCAAGCCAAGCTTCGAGGTCTTGATCGTGTTGATCGCCTCGAGCATGTTCTTGCGCAGCACCGCGACCTCGCTCTTCGGGCCATCGCCCTGCCCGCTCCTCTCGCTGCCGGCCGCGAGGCTGGCGGTCAGGCGTTGGGCGACGCGCTTGCGCCAGAGGCGTCGCAAGCCCCAATACATGCCCCACAGGGCCAGCAGCGCCAGCGCAGCTATCAGCGACCAGATCAAGCCGAGTTCGAAGGTCTCGGCCCCGAGCAGGAGGAAGCCGAGCAGTGCGGTGATGCCGATCACGACGAGCACGCGGCTGTCGATGAGGAACTTCCAGAGACGGGCCATGGCGGGAGCGTGTTTAAGTTGGGAAATAAGTCAGACAGGCAATGCTCGCACCATTCCCCCGGCCAAAAGTTGACCCGCCTCAAGTTCAAGGGTCCGCTGTGCTAGCGGCGCATCACCCCGCGCAGGCGCAGTTCCGTATGGCCCAGGTCCATCATCTTCCAGCGTCCGCCCCAGGTCAGGCCGAGCTGTTCCGCCACCTCGCCATAGAGCTGGTAGCCGCGCATGGCCCAGGGATCTTTCTCAGAAATCACCAGCTTGCCGTCGCGCCAGAAGGCGCAATCGGCCGCCAGGCCATACTGGTGCCAGCTCTGGAAGGCGCGCGCATTGGTGACGGCGCCGCCCATCTGGGCCAGCTGGTCCTGGCGCGCCGGACTGCGGTAGCCCTCGAGCAGGGCCATCTCGTAGCCATGTTTTTCCTTCATGATCTTGAATGCCAACAGCAGCCGCTGGCTGAAGTCGGGATGCATCAGTCCCCAGTTGCGGCTGGCGTTGACCAGCATCGGCCGCACCAGCACCACTTCCTGGGTCGTGAAGGCCAGGGGCGGCGGCGCTACCGGCGGCACCAGCTGCTCACCCTGCAGCAGCGCGGCGATCTGGGCGTCCGGCAGCGCCTCGACCGGCTGGTAATCGGGCAGCATGTCGGGCGAGCGCATCACCAGCGCCAAGAGCGAGGGAATCGCCACCACCGGCACGCCGATGGCCAGCACGATCCAGTTGCGCCGGGCCAGCTTGAGCGACTTCTTGCCCAGGGCTGCAAGACCAAGCCGCAAGGCAGCGGGCTGCGGCAGCCCCTCGCCGCGCCAACCCGATGGCCTGCGCGCCAGCCGCAGGCGGCTGCGCAGGTTGAAGACGAGCTGGCCCACCATCGCACGTCCGGCCGGGAACAAGGCCAGCCAGATCACGGTGCAAGTGACACAAAAGTAAAGAAGTGCGAGAAAGATCAGCATGGCTTTCCCCAGATTGTTTCTAATCGGATTGAAAACGCAATCTTAGGAGTAATGCCGTGCGCCCTACAGATGAAAATCAAGCAGCCTCGACACGACCGAACCTGATGTCGTCGCGCCGCACCGCCGGCGAGGAAAACATCCTTGCCATGCTCGAGCGCGACTCGGCCCGGCGCGTGGGCGGACGCATCTCCAGCCCGCGCCTGGCCTGGTACTGCGCGGCGGCCGCGTTCTCCGGCATCCTGGTCGGCGTCGTCGCCTGGCTTGCCTACGACAACCACACCACCGCCACGGCCATGCAGGTCGAGGCCGAGCGCGTCGCCGACAATCCGGCG
>DEKZ01000016.1 GCA_002354135.1 Massilia sp. UBA2709
CGGGGTGCGCCGCGCCCTGGCCGCCATCGGCGCCGAGCAGCACTTGACGCGCCGGACCGGCGCCGCCCACGCCGCCGCCTGGTGCGCGATGGACGGCAGCCTGCAACTGGTGCGGGAAGACGTCGGCCGCCACAATGCGCTGGACAAGGTGATCGGGGCGATGGCGCGCGGCCAGGCCAAGCCCGAGGAAGGCTTCTTCCTGATCCCCAGCCGGGTCAGTTTCGAGATGGCGCAGAAGGCGATCCAGGCCGGCGCGTCCGCCCTGGTCGGCATGTCGGCGCCGACGCTGGCGGCGGTCGAACTGGCGGAATCAGCCGGCATGACCCTGCTGGCCTTTGCGCGCGGACGCGACTTTGTCTGCATTACGCTGGCGCAGCAGCTCGGGCTGGATGACAAACAGGTGCGGCGCGTCGGCATGGGCGGGCTGCTGCATGACGTCGGCAAGGCGGCGNNGGCGGGCAGGGCGCATGAGCGAGCAGTTGTGGACCTGGCTGGCGGCGCGCCGCAACCATCCGCCGCGGCGCCTCGTCGCCCCGGGTCCGGATGCGGTCGCGCTGGAGCGCATCTTCGAGGCGGCGGCGCAGGCGCCGGACCATGGCCAGCTGCGGCCGTGGCGCTTCATCGTGATTCCCGCCGGGCGACGCGGCGATTTAGGCGAGGTGTTCGAGCGGGCGCTGGCCGAACGCGACCCGGCTGCCGACGACGAAGCGCGCACCCGGGCGCGCGACAAGGCCTTCCATTCGCCCTGCCTGCTGGTCGCGGTGCTGGACGACGCGCCGAAAGGTACGATCACGACTGCCGAAAAGCTCGTGTCGCTGGGGTGCGCGGTCCAGAACATGCTGACAGCGGCCCAGGCGCTGGGCTATGCCAGCGGCCTGGCAAGCGGCGCGGCGATGAATAGTGCCGGCATGCGCGAACTGTTGCGCTTGGAAAGGCAGGAGCAGGCAATCTGCTTCGTTGCGTTCGGCAGTTCATCGGCGGCCCGTCCGCCGCGTGAGCGTCCGCGACCGGAGGAATTTGTTTCCATTCTCTGATCCATCAGACTGCTGACAGACCTTACTTGCATGCGTTCCCGTGTGCGGCAACCAACTGGAAGCGCGCCATATTGTCCAGATCACTTGCCTTCTGCCTTCCTCAATCGGCCAGTTGCAAGGCGTTCGCTTCGCACCAGCGCCGTAGGGTGGTTTGTATGGTTTCGTCGTGAAAACGTTCCCAGGCTTCCGCTGCGCCGCGTTCCTGCAGCAGGCGAGCGAAGCCTTCGGTGTTGCGGTTCTGGAACAAATCTCGGACCGTATGCTGGTCTTCCGCCAAATGGATGGCGGCGAAGCGAAGGATGAGCCCGTCCCCGATGCCAAGCGTGCCCGCGGGCGACACAAGGACGTAGCCGTCGTAGCCGCCCGACGCCGACGGCAGGGGCGGCTCCTCGTCCATGTACTCATCATTCAAGACGTGGATCATGCCTGTTTCGCGTGATACCAGGGCCGTGACCGAACCGTCACCATCCTCGACCATCATGGCCGCCTGTTCGAGTTCATCCATATTGACTGTTGACATGGCTGGTCCTGTGCGCGAAGTCGGAGCCAGGAAGTATGAAGCGCCTGTGCGTGACGGGCGCGCACGGTTGGCAGCGAACGAATGCGCCGTGCAGGACAGCTCTTCGAGCGGAGAACCCCGTAAGTCTGCCATCGTTCTTCCCCATGCGACATTGCCCGCCACTATACGGTTTCCAAAAGGGCGCTTCTTGCCAAGATTGATCATTTGTTACTTTTTTTGGGTTACCATGTGGGCGGAAACCATTTGAACCTGCATGATTGAATCTGGAGCCAAATGAAGCGATTTCTTGTCGCCGCGGCGTTCTTCGCCTGTCCGTACGTGAGCGCAGTCGCTGTCGAACCCTCGCCGCTGGCGCCCTCGTTGGCGCCCCCCTATGCTGCGAGGTTCGAGCGCGCCGTCGCCCAGCTCGACGGATACCAGGGCAATGGCGAGGCGCTGGAGGTGGCGCGCATGGAGCTGGACGAAGTGCTGCGGGTGTATTCGCGCCACGCTCCGGCATACCGCGAGAAGGCGCGGTATTTCATCATGCGCGGACACCTTCACTCCATGCGCTTTCGGCCCGGTTTCCTGGAGGCAGCCGATGCGGCCCTCCAGAAAGCACTCAGCATCGATCCGGATTCGGCCGAATCGTTCGTGTTGTACGGACACTTGTACAAGCTGATGGGGCGGCATCAGGACGCGCGCGCTGCGCTGGCGAAGGCGGAAAAACTCGGCACGCTTGATCCGTGGCTGCAGAATAACTGGGCCGACTTGCTCGACGACGAAGGCAAGCATGAGGAAGCGGCGTTACGGTATCGGCGCGTAGTCGATAGCGGTACCGGGAACACCAAGGCCATGCGGGCGGCGCTGGAGGGTTTGATTGCGTATTACCTCAACACTGGCAACCTCGACGAGGCCGATGCGATGCACAAGAAGACCATTGCATACGCACCCCATGTGGCTTGGAGCTACGGCAATTACGCGCAATTCCTGCTGTGTCGAAAAGGCGATGTCGAAGGCGCCATCGTGCGCGGCCGCCAGGCACTCGACATCATGGATTACGGGGTCGGCCGTTACTGGCTCGCTGCCGCGCTGTATCGGAGATGGGCGCAGGGCGACGCTTCTGAAACGGGCGCCAGCGATTATGCCGAGGCCCGGGAACTCTACCCCGATCTGCCCAGCGTGGCCCGCAATGCCGGACGCTGCCCCGCGCTTGCCGTGGTGGCTGAGGCGCTCGAACGCGGCAAGCCTGCCGCTCACCGTGCGGACACCGTCGATCAGGTGCCGCCGGCTAGCTGAGCACGCTCAGCGCGCGCGGCTGCGAAGCGCCCAGGAGGATTGAAAGATCCAGATTACAAGCACGCAAAGCCTGTGCCCGAAACCCAGGCCCGCCCACCGTCGTCGACCGCTCGGGCGAGCGGCTCACCGTGGGTCAAGCTTGCGCGTTGGCAGTCAGCCGTTGCCAGCGCCCAGTTGGCCGAGCCAGATGGACCGCATGTTATAGCAGTGGAAGGACTTTACCTTCCCTTGCTCGACGACGAAGACATCGCAGCACGGTACATCGAAGCGCTTGCCGGTGGCAGGCAGCACGCCGCCCGGGGTCGGGAAATCGCCTGCATGGGTGCCCTGCAATCTGAGCTCAACGACGACAACGCCGTCTGCTGCTGAATGGACCTTCAGCAGTTCACGGTGAAGATCCGGAAAAATGGATCCCAAAGCCTCGATCGGCTGGCGGACCTCGGCGCCAGTCCATTTTTGTCCTGTAGACATATCCAAAAAATAAGCGTCTTTAGCGAAAAGGTCGACGAACCTGTCCGGGTCCAGGCTCGCAGCTTCCGCGACGGCATAGAGTTCCCTGATCACTTCTTCGTTGGTTGGCATGCTGTTTTCCTGTGATTGCAACTATCGCAATGGATAGATATGGCTTTGTGACGGCAGCCAGCGCCGCGCCGGCGTCATGGTTGCCCGTGTGACATCACACTGAAGCATAGTAAGTCTAAACTTTCATATATACTAGTACCTACCAAAAGGTAAGTAGAGAGAAGACATGGAATCGACTTGTGGTCTTGATGTGGCATTGCATTACGTTGGGGGAAAATGGAAGCCGATCTTGCTGTTCTATTTGCAGGACTCGCCGCGGCGCTTCGGCGAACTCAAGCGTTTAGTGAACGGCATCAGCGAGAAAGTCCTGATTCAGCAGTTACGCAGCCTGACCGAAGATGGCATCGTCACGCGCCATGACTTCATGGCGGTTCCGCCGAGGGTGGAGTATGCGATCACCGATTTTGGCCGAACGCTTGCGCTTGCGCTGCAGCCCTTATGTGAATGGGGCAATCGCCATCGCGCACACTTCCAGACGCGCGCAGTTTCCGCAACGGACGATGAGCCATCCGTAGATGAACACGTCCCGCACTGAATGTCGACCTGACCAGCTCATTCGTCCAACCGGGCGGAAATAGACGCTGGACTGCTGGATTGGACGGCGGAGACGATCGTGCGCGCGGCGGGGCCGCGCCGCGCCCCCCGCCAGCCCAGGCCGTCTACGCGTGCAGCGGCAGCCCGCAACGGCGCGCTGCTGCGCGACCTGCGCGGCCGGACCGAGGGTGCTGGACGCGCTATATCCCGCCCGAACCGTCCCGCGCCGCCACAAGCATGTCGATCAGCGCGCGCGACGCCGCCGACAAGCCACGGTGGGCCGGATAGACTACCGAAAACGCGCGCGTCCGCCCACCCAGCTGCGGCAATATCTCCACCAGCCGTCCCGCCGCCAGGCTGGCTTCCGCAAACAGGCGCGGACACAGCGCGATCCCCATGCCCTGTTCGGCCAGCCAGATGACGCCCATCGCGTCGGTCGACACCGTCACCGATGCCGGCGGGATCCAATCGATGTCGCGCCCGCCATCGCGCAGATGCCAGGGAAATACCCGTCCGGTGTTGGGCCGGACGAAGGCGATGCACTGCTGGCGCGCCAGGTCGTCCAGGGTCGCGAGCGGTCCGGCCGTCTCCAGGTAGCCGGGGGCAGCCAGCAGGCACAGCGGCGACGCTTCCAGGTGACGCGACGCCATCGTGCTGCTCGGCAGCGGGCCGGAGCGGATCGCCAGGTCGAAGCCCTCGGCCACCAGGTCGACGTTGCGGTTGGTGATGTCGACGTCCAGTTCGACCAGCGGATAGGCGCGCGCGTAGGCCGCCAGCACCGGCGGCAGGCGCTGCAGGCCATACCCGGTGGACACGCTCATGCGTACCTTGCCGCTCAGTTGCGCGGTCGTGCTGCGCATTGCCTGCTCGGCCTGCCCGAGCCGGGCGAAGGCGTCGCGTGCCTCGTCGGCGTAGCGCTGGCCGGCATCGGTGAGGCTGAGGCTGCGCGTGGTCCGGCGCAATAATTGTGTGCCAAGCCGCGCCTCGAGCCGCGACACGGCCCGGCTCAGCACCGAAGGCGTGGTCGACAGCACGACCGCCGCCGCGCTGAACGAACCGTGCTCGACCACATTGAGGAACACCTCGACATCGGCCAGGTGATCGAACTTCCGCCCCATCTTGCTCCTTCACGAACAAATCATTTGCCAGAATCGTAGTTTATCTATCTTCGGTGAAACAATACAATGACGGCCCTTTAATTCGAAAGCACATCACATGGAATTGCTCGACAAACTGAAATGGCGCTATGCCACCAAGGCAATGGACCCGGCGCGCAAGGTGCCGCAGGATAAGCTCGACCGCATCATCGAGGCCGCGCGCCTGGCGCCGACCTCGTCCGGCCTGCAGCCCTATGAAATCCTGATCGTGAACAATCCGGCGCTGCGCGCCCAGATCCGCGAAGTCGCCTGGAACCAGGCGCAGGTGGTCGACGCCTCGCACCTGCTGGTGTTCGCCGCCTGGGACGACTACACGCCCGAGCGCATCAACCACATGTTCGACCTCACCAACGAGGTGCGCGGTTTCCGCAACGAAGGCTGGGAAGCCTACCGCCAGCAACTGCTGTCGACCTACCCGGGCCGCGGCGCGCAGGTGAACTTCGAGCACGCTGCGCGCCAGGCCTACATCGGCTTCAGTGCGGCGATCGTCGCGGCCGCCTTCGAGGAAGTCGATTGCACGCCGATGGAAGGCTTCGATCCGGCCGCCGTCGACCGCATCCTGAACCTGGGCGAGCGCGGCCTGCGCAGCGCGGTCATGCTGCCGCTGGGCTACCGCAAGGCCGAGCAGGACTGGCTGGTCGACCTGCCGAAGGTGCGCCGCCCGCTCGGGCAGTTCGTGAGCGAGATCGACTGATTCTGGTTCCGCCGGTAGTTCTGCCGGTAGTTCTGCCGATAGTTCCGCCACAACCGCTGGCCGGGATCGGCCTTGCGCACCCGCCGCGCCATGATCTCGCCAGCATCTCGCGCACCAGCGCGCCCCGACATGCCGCAGGCGCTGCGGGCATCGGTTTCGATGCACTGCCGGGCAGATCGGAGCGGCCAGCAGCTTGAGTGACTTATGATAGTCTTATCGGTTTCTCGCCTACTGGAACCGCCATGACCTTGTTCGTTGTTGCCGTCTTCACTGCCAAACCGGGCTTTGAACAGAAACTGGAGCAACTCTTTCGGGGCGTCGTCGACACGACGCTTCGCGAGGAAGGCTGCATCAGCTACCAGATCAATCGCGACATCGAGAACCCGCGCCGCTTCGTGTTCACCGAGGAGTGGCGCAGCGAGACCGACCTCGACCGCCATCTCGCAGCGCCGCATCTGCAGGCGCTGGCCAGGGAAGTGCCAGAATGCATCGAGTCAAGCGAGGTGCTCAAGTTGACGAAACTTGCCGGCGGAGCAGCATAAGCTTGCCTTGGCCGAAGGCTGCCAGTCAGTAGGTCAGCAGTCGGCCAACATCGGGCGTTCTTGTTGGGCAGTCAGTGGCGTCAGCGCTCTTCGTCGCGGTGGGTTTCGGTCTGCTCGGGCCAGCGCGCCGTCGGCAGGTGCCAGCCGCGGTGGATCGCCGCCAGCCGCAGGCCCAGGCAGAGCGCGGCGCCGCCGCAGGCGGTGAAGGTCGTCGGCCAGTTCAGCACATGGCCGACCACTACCACGGTGGCCCCGGCCAGGGCCGCCACCGCATAGATGTCCGACCTGAACACGCCCGGCACGTTCGACAGCAGCACGTCGCGCGCAATCCCCCCGCCGATCCCCGTCAGCATGCCGAGCAGGGCGGCCATCACCGGCTCCAGGCCGAACACCAGCGCCTTTTGCGAGCCGGCCACGCAGAACAGGGCGAGTCCCACCGCATCGAAGAACAGCACCGGGCTTTGCAGGCGGTTGATGACCGGGTACCAGAAGAAGATCACCACGCCGGCCAGCAGCGAGACGGCGAGATAGCGCCAGTCGCTGATCGCCGCCGGCGGCGTCGCCCCGATCAGCACGTCGCGCACGATGCCGCCCGAGTTGGCCGCGACAAAGGACAGCACCAGCACGCCGAAGATGTCGAGGCGGCGGCGCGCGCCGGCGGTGGCGCCGGAAAGAGCGAAGACGAAGGTGCCGACCAGGTCGAGCGTGAGGACGAGGGTCTTGATCGCCGCGTCGACGTCAAGGGAAAGAACATTAAACACAGTGTGGCCTTGGATTGCGGGGAGGCGCGGCACGGCGGGCGCCGGCGGCCTGTACGGACAAGAGCGCCATGATAACGCACGAGCCCGGTGCGCAGGAAGCGCCGCCTGGGGCTGACGCGGATAGTTGCCACCGCCTCTCCCGGCCCGTTGCTGCAGCCGTGACAGTTCGTGACTTTTGCGGCTGCGTGAACTGCTATCCTGAATCGCACTATCGGCTGTCGAACGACGCCCCACGCTGATTACACCGAACACAGGATAAGCATATTGAAACGATACGGCTTGTTGGCAGCCGCTCTTCTGGCCTGCAATGTTTGTCTGGCCGGAGCATGGGGGCCTGGCAGCTTCGATAACGATGATGCCCTCGACTGGGTGCGATCATGCACGGAGTCGGGAAGCATGGCGCCTATCGAAGCTGCCCTGCAGGCTGCGACTGAACCGGGTATGCTCGAGGCGCCGGAGGGCGCTGCGGCGGTTGCCGCAGCTGAGCTGGTCGCTGCCGCGAAAGGGAAACCGGGCAAA
The DNA here is from genome assembly GCA_002354135.1 of Massilia sp. UBA2709. Taxonomy (GTDB): domain Bacteria; phylum Pseudomonadota; class Gammaproteobacteria; order Burkholderiales; family Burkholderiaceae_D; genus Telluria. The sequence continues at coordinate 7,622 of DEKZ01000016.1, forward strand.
CCCTTGCCCAAAGAACTCGAAGGCTGGCTCCAGCGGCAACCGAAGCAGGAGATCGCAAGATTCGCTGCCGTTGCAAGAAAGGCGCTGGCGCGGGTCCGGGATCCGGAGGCTTCGGAATTGCGTCAGCTTTGGAAGGAAGCCGACGACAAACAGTGGATGCGTGCCATTGCTGAACTTGACGCCCGTTTGGAGTAGCGAGCGCTTGAAAACCGTTTGCTCCCCGCGCCAATCGAAAGGGAGTGGAGAGCCGTCGAGTGAACATGGCTTAGCCTCCCAAGGAGAGCAATCGATGCACAAACGCTTCGGCATATGGCTGATCACCAGCGAAAGATCCTTCCTTCACCCCGCAGTCTGGCGCGAGGATGCTCATTCGTATGCGGTACAGACGCGTCTCCAGCGCACAGCCGGTGTCCGGTACCTCGGCACCCGTTATCCAAAACTTGCGGATGGCCTGACAGGGTTCGGTGACATTGGGCGCAGTGGGAGGCGCCGCTCTATTGCTCGCCTGTTCAAGGGCCAGTTTGATGCGGACCCGGTTTTATCGCGGTCGTTTGTGCTCCGCGGAGGGCACCGTTCGATTCTGGCGCGAGCCACTGGCTATGCAATCATCTCTTCAAAACGTTTGCGCGGTGTTTCTATCCCAGGCGCGGTTTTCGTGGGTACGATGAGGGTGCGCGATGACCGTCCTTGACTGCATGCCATGCCGATACCTCGCCATCGCCTGCCTGGCCCTCGCCACGCATTCGGCCAGGGCAGTCGATATCCCCATGAACAAAAAACTTGCGATGGAGGAACTGGATTCCAAGACCTGCTACAGCACGATCAAGAGCGATGGACAGCTCGTCGCGTATGAGCTGAACGAGCTGCTTGCCTCGTCGTCAGGCAGACTGGTCAAGTTGCAGGCAGTCGGGAATGCCGACGTCGGCAACCGAAAACCGCGGCGCTATCGCGGGCATGGAATCCAGGTGACGATTGTCCCTCAGAAGACGGCAACCCATGAGGATGACGACCAGGAGCTGTACATTGTCCTCGAGGAGGGATACGCCATCGTCAGCGATCATGGCCAGCAAAGGCGTCTCCAGGTCAAGGTGAGCCAGATTTGCACGCCTTAGCGCAGCTGCCTGCGCCGCCATCGCTGCCAAAGGAATCTGGCGGCCACGGCCACGAGCAGCCAGAACAAGGCCGAGAGCGCGAGTTGCGGTCCCAGGATGTCGTCTTCGCTCACCGGCAGGTAGATGGGGTTGCGACTGATCGAACCGACCGGCGAAACGCCCTGGTTGTCGGCAATGAACGGCAGCGGGAAGCCATATGCAAGAACCGGGCAATAGTCCGGTATCCCAACGTTGCCGCAGAGAGCGATGACACTCCCCGGCACGAGCATCGAGGCATACGTCAGGCCAGCGGCGTAGGCACATAGTGCGAGGATTTTTCTGAGATATGAAAACATACCGGTCTATCTCCCGTATGTGTTGGCCTAGGGCCTGAGCTGCACATAGCTGCCGGGCGGGGCGAGCATGCTGCCGCGTGCGGAAAAGTAAACATCGGCGTTTACATATGAACCAGCCTCGCCACGGGGCCGGAGCAGGGGCAATGCCGGCTGCTCGATAAAGCAGTGTAACGACAATGATGCAGTTGTTGCAAGGCTGCGGAGGAGCCGCGTCCATCCGGCGGGCGTTTCCGGGACAGGCCGTAGAGTGGGCACGCTGTGCCCATGCGGAAGGGTGATCGAAGTCGACGGTTGGCTCGTCGTGGACAGTGCACCCATGCGGCGTGTCGAAAGCGTTTCGCGAACGCGAATTTGAACCGGTAAATCGCCTGGTTTCGGGTACCGGCTGCGGTGAAGCAGCGGAGCGAATCGTTGCGGCAGCGGACGGGGGACGAACACGTAACGCGTGGGCACGGAATGCCCACCCTACGGTGGCCGCGGAACGAAAAAACGCCGGCGGCGATGCATGTCGCGGCCGGCGTTTTCAACCTGGCGCTTTTAGAACGCGCCGATGCCGGTCTGCGCGCGGCCCAGGATCAGGGCGTGGATGTCGTGCGTGCCTTCGTAGGTATTCACCACCTCGAGGTTGACCATGTGGCGGATGATGCCGAATTCGTCGGAGATGCCGTTACCGCCCAGCATGTCGCGGGCGACGCGCGCCACGTCCAGCGCCTTGCCGCAGGAATTGCGCTTCATGATCGAGGTGATTTCGACCGCGGCCGTGCCTTCGTCCTTCATGCGGCCCAGGCGCAGGCAGCCCTGCAGGCCCAGGGTGATCTCGGTCTGCATGTCGGCCAGCTTCTTCTGCACCAGCTGGTTCGCGGCCAGCGGTTTGCCGAACTGGTTGCGGTCCATGGTGTACTGGCGCGCGGTGTGCCAGCAGGCTTCGGCTGCACCCAGCGCGCCCCAGGCGATGCCGTAGCGCGCCGAGTTCAGGCAGGTGAACGGGCCCTTCAGGCCGCGCACTTCCGGGAAGGCGTTTTCTTCCGGGCAGAACACGTTGTCCATCACGATTTCGCCCGTGACCGAGGCGCGCAGGCCGAACTTGCCGTGGATCGCAGGCGCGCTCAATCCTTCCCAGCCTTTTTCCAGCACGAAGCCGCGGATCGCGCCTTCGTCGTCCTTGGCCCAGACGACGAACACATCCGCCACCGGGGAATTGGTGATCCACATCTTCGAGCCGGTGAGGGCATAGCCGCCGTCCACTTTACGGGCGCGGGTGACCATCGAGCCCGGATCGGAACCGTGGTTCGGCTCGGTCAGGCCGAAGCAGCCGATCCATTCGCCGGTGGCCAGCTTCGGCAGGTATTTCTGCTTGGTCGCTTCGTTGCCGAACTCGTAGATCGGGACCATCACGAGCGAGGATTGCACGCTCATCATCGAGCGGTAGCCGGAGTCGACGCGCTCGACTTCGCGCGCGATCAGGCCGTAGGCGACGTAGTTCAGGCCCGGGCCGCCGTACTGCTCGGGGATGGTCGGGCCCAGCAGGCCGAGCTCGCCCATCTCGCGGAAGATCGAGGTGTCCATGGTCTCGTGGCGGAAGGCCTCGAGGATGCGCGGCTGCAGCTTGTCCTGGCAGTAGGCGGCGGCCGCGTCGCGCACCATGCGTTCTTCGTCGGTGAGTTGCTGGTCCAGCAGCAGCGGATCGTCCCAGTGGAATGCGGTTCGTTTGGTCATGATGGTCTCTTTTATCGGTAGATTGTTTACATGTTCGGGTAGTTCGGTCCGCCGCCGCCTTCCGGCGTGACCCAGACGATGTTCTGGGTCGGGTCCTTGATGTCGCAGGTCTTGCAGTGCACGCAGTTCTGGGCGTTGATCTGCAGGCGGTCCTGGCCTTCGTCGGTTTTCACGAACTCGTACACGCCGGCAGGGCAGTAGCGCTGCTCGGGACCGGCATACTTCGCCAGATTCACCTCGACCGGAATCGCCGGGTTCTTCAGCGTC
>DEKZ01000395.1 GCA_002354135.1 Massilia sp. UBA2709
GTGCTCTACGTCGGCAAGGCGCGCAACCTGAAGAACCGCGTATCGAGCTACTTCCAGAAGAACCTGTCGAGCCCGCGCATTGCGATGATGGTCTCGCAGATCGCGCACCTGGAAACGACGGTCACCCACAGCGAGGCCGAAGCCCTGATCCTGGAAAACAACCTGATCAAGGCGCTCAAGCCCCGTTACAATATCCTGTTCCGCGACGACAAGTCCTATCCCTACCTGAAGATCACGGGTGGCGACTTTCCGCGCATGGCGTATTACCGCGGCGCCCTGGACAAGAAGAGCCAGTATTTCGGGCCTTTTCCGAGCGCATGGGCGGTCAAGGAATCGATCCAGATCCTGCAGAAGGTCTTCATGCTGCGCACCTGCGAGGACAGCGTGTACGCCAACCGCACGCGCCCCTGCCTGCTGCACCAGATCGGACGCTGCAGCGGCCCCTGCGTGAACCTGATCGACAAGGACGAATACCGGGTCGACGTCGAGAACGCCGCGAAATTCCTGCGCGGGCGCCAGACCGAGGTCATGGAAGACCTGCAGGCCAAGATGCACGGCTTTGCCGAAAAGCTGATGTTCGAGCAGGCGGCGGGCGTGCGCAACCAGATCCAGTCGCTCTCGCGCGTGCTGCACCAGCAGAGCATGGAAACGACCGGCGACGCCGACGTCGACATCATCGCCGTGGTGGTGCAGGGCGGACGCGCCTGCGTCAACCTGGCCATGGTGCGCGGCGGGCGCCACCTGGGCGACCGCGCCTATTTCCCGACCCAGGTCGGCGAGGCGATCGCCGAGCAGTCGATCGAATGCGAGGTGCTGGCCGCCTTCCTGGTCCAGCACTACACCGACAAGTTCATTCCGAACTGCCTGATCCTGAACATCGAGTTCGACCAGCCGGAACTGATGGTGGCCCTGACCGAGCAGTGCGGGCACCGGATCAACCTGATCTTCCAGCCCCAGGGCCAGCGCCGCCAATGGCTTGAGCTCGCTCAAAAAGGGGCGGAGATTTCCCTGGCGCGGCTGTTGTCTGAACAAGGGTCGCAGCAGTCGCGCACTCGCGCCCTGGCTGAAACGTTGTCGCTGGACGCGACCGACCTCGAATCCCTGCGCATCGAGTGCTTCGACATCAGCCACACGGCGGGCGAAGCGACCCAGGCATCCTGCGTGGTCTTCCACCACCACGCCATGCAGAACTCGGAATACCGGCGCTTCAACATCAACGGCATCACGCCGGGCGACGACTACGCCGCGATGCGGCAGGTGCTGACGCGCCGCTACGAGAAGGTCGCCAGCGGCGACGGCGTCATGCCGGACGTGGTGCTGGTCGACGGCGGCAAGGGCCAGGTCGAGATGGCGCGCCAGGTGTTTTCCGAGCTCGGCCTCGACATCAGCCTGATCGTCGGCGTGGCGAAAGGGGAGGGGCGCAGGGTTGGCCTGGAAACCCTGATCTTTGCCGACGGCCGCGCGCCCCAGGAGCTCGGCAAGGAATCGGCCGCGCTGATGCTGGTCGCCCTGATCCGCGACGAAGCTCACCGCTTCGCCATCACCGGCATGCGCGCCAAGCGCGCCAAGGCGCGCCAGGCCTCGCGCCTCGAGGAAATCGAAGGCATCGGCGCCAAGCGCCGCCAGCGCCTGCTGGCCCGCTTCGGCGGCCTGCGCGGCGTGATCGACGCCAGCGTCGAAGACCTGTGCCAGGTCGAGGGGATTTCGACCGCGCTGGCCGAAGAGATTTACCGGCAGCTGCACTGACGCGTTCAGGCGACGCCGGATCGGCCGCGTTGTTTCAAGTACCGGTTGAACGCGTGGGCGGCGCACCGGCCGCCTTCATTTCAATAGATGGTGTAGCCGCCCACCCTACGGGCACCGATAACGCTCGCGTATCTGTGTTTTCGTAGGGTGGGCTCTTGAGCCCACGCGGTACGACGGTTGACCTTTCGCGGCTGTTCGCGGAGCGCCCGCAGCGTCTCATACGGTCTGAATACGTTCCCCGGCTCCGTTCGCTTGCTCGACCGGACATGCGCTCTACCGCGTGGGCTCGAGAGCCCACCCTACGAAAAGCCACCCCGACCCTCATCGGACTATTCGTTACAGCAGAGCTCAACTAGTCCAATTTGCAATACCCATGTAGACTAGCGGCGCACGCTTTTTTAACGGTAAGCCAGTTCGCGCCTTTTATGCCTTTTAACATCCCGATTCTCCTGACCTGGTTACGTGTAGCACTCATCCCCCTGGTTGTCGGCGTCTACTATCTCCCCGAACACTGGCTTACCCGTCCCGAACAGAACCTGGCGGCGACGCTCGTGTTCATCATCGCGGCGGTGACCGACTGGTTCGACGGTTTCCTGGCGCGGCGCTGGAACGAGACCTCGACCTTCGGCGCCTTCCTCGACCCGGTCGCGGACAAGCTGATGGTCGCCGGCGCCTTGCTGATGCTGATCCAGCTGCAGCGTGTCGACGCGGTCATCGCCTTCATCATCATCGGACGCGAGATCACCATCTCGGCCCTGCGCGAATGGATGGCGGAAATCGGCGCCCGCAAGTCGGTTGCCGTCAGCTCGCTGGGGAAGGTGAAGACGGCCGCCCAGATGGCCGCGATCCCGATGCTGCTCTTCCATGACACGCTGCTCGGCATCGATATGCAGTACTGGGGCAAGATCCTGCTGTGGGTCGCCGGCGTACTGACGGTGTGGTCGATGTTCTACTACCTGCGCCGTGCCTGGCCGCTGATCAAGGAAAAAAGCGGGAATCTGTAAGATTACTTCTTCGTCATCCTTGACGTACGGATCAGATAGTCTATAATGCTTGCCTGTTGCGAACGACATCGCAGCAAACGAAAGACGAAGCGGGAGTAGCTCAGTTGGTAGAGCGCAACCTTGCCAAGGTTGAGGTCGAGAGTTCGAGACTCTTCTCCCGCTCCAGAATTTGCGATGATGTCGAAGCGATAAGCAGTAAGATAAGCGGCAGTAACAAGTTGTCTTGGAAGTTGAAACGATTTCTGCGATAATGCGTGTCTCCAGAATGCGGGAGTAGCTCAGTTGGTAGAGCGCAACCTTGCCAAGGTTGAGGTCGAGAGTTCGAGACTCTTCTCCCGCTCCATTCAGGAGCATTGATAGTAAGAAGTAAAACACTCCGTGCGGGAGTAGCTCAGTTGGTAGAGCGCAACCTTGCCAAGGTTGAGGTCGAGAGTTCGAGACTCTTCTCCCGCTCCATGAAGCGAGTGTCATTAGCAGGACTCCTAAGCGGGAGTAGCTCAGTTGGTAGAGCGCAACCTTGCCAAGGTTGAGGTCGAGAGTTCGAGACTCTTCTCCCGCTCCAGAATTCAGAGAAGACATTGCTTCTCATGTTGATTTGGCTCCATAACCCGCCAGCTCAGCAGTCTTACCATATACTCTGGCGAGGTAGCAAAGCGGTTATGCAGCGGCCTGCAAAGCCGTCTAGACGGGTTCGACTCCCGTCCTCGCCTCCAGAAAAACGCGGATCGCCGGCTTTTGCCGGCGTTTTGCATTTCTGGATCAGTTCAAGATTCCAAAATGACCACCCGTCGCGACATCACCACCCTCAAGGAAGCCTGCGCGCTCACGCTGCGTGTCTGGCGCCAGGCCTATCCCTTTTTCCTCAGCATCGAGCTCTGGCTGATGGTGCTGGTCGCCGGCGCCACCGTCGGCGGCCTCTTCCTCGCCGTCCTGCACGACGCGCGCAGCCTGCTGGCGTTCGGCTTTGCGATCGGCTACGTCGCGCTGCGCTCGGTCCTGCACGTCAAACGCATCCTCAGCTGGCCGTTCATCTGAGGGTGCGTGGCGGTCGCAAGGGAGTGGCGACCGGCGGAAGTTGGCGGGACCATGTGTCTCGATCGATTGCTGCCGGGTATCCGGTTAGGGAAGTGCGCCTCGGCTTGATTTTCCTCATCGCTCCGCCAGCTCAGCAGTCGTACTATGAAGTCTGGCGAGGTAGCAAAGCGGTCATGCAACGGCCTGCAAAGCCGGTCAGACGTGGTTCGACTCCCGTCCTCGCCTCCAGAACTACCCACATCGCCGGCTCTTGCCGGCGATGTGCTTTCCGCTTTTCCGTTTCTCCTGATTCCGCTGATCCCGAACCGAACGGGCCAGGATGCGCGGGCTTGGTATGCTCTCGCGCACGAGACCGGTAAGCCGGCGCGGGGTCGCGGCCAAGCGCGCGGCCGTGCGCCCGGCGCGCGTCTCATACCCATGTCGATGCGGGAGAAACACGTGTTCGAAACCGTCGAAATACAGGTCAGGAGCTATGTCGAGTGGCTGCGCCTGATGGTCGAGGCGCTTGGCGCCGTGGTGATCGCAGCTGGCCTGGTGCTGGTCGTGCTGTCCCTGGCGCGCCACCTCTGGTCCGGGGGAAGCGGCAGCTTCACGCCGATCCGCCTGGCCTTCGCGCGCTACCTGACGCTGGCGCTGGAGCTGCAGCTCGCCGCCGACATCCTCTCCACGGCCGTGGCGCCCACCTGGGACCGGATCGGCAAGCTGGCCGCGATCGCCGTGATCCGCACCACGCTCAACTACTTCCTCAACAAGGAAATCAAGGAAGAAAGCGCGGGCGAAGAAGCTGCCGCGCATGCGCGCCGCCGGGAGGCGGATAGCGGCGGCTGACCGGCGCCAGCCCATCCCTCGCGGACTGCATGGGTTGGATGACCGGTTCCGGATCGTCCGTCCGCCGGCTCTTGCATAGGGGATGTCGCCGGACTACTTCATTTCCCTGTACGAAGAGGGTGTGGCCCTGCCAGGCGAAGTCCGGATGCGGGGCAGGCGAAGTCATCGGAATAGGCAGTGGGGGTAAATGTGCGGGCCCGCCCACGGCGCAGCCTGCACGCCATGGCGGGGCATTCTGGAATGCCGTTTCGCGCAATCCTGGGTCTGGATACCTTGCGCAATTCGGATACCGACCGGTATAATTCGCGCCCCTTCAAGTTTTCGTCCCCCATGAGCTCTTCCACCTGCCTGCGCCTCGGCGTATCCGCTTTCCTGTTTGCGCTGAGCGCCTGCACGGTCGGTCCCGACTTCCGCCGCCCCGACACGCCGGCCGTCCAGGCCTCGTTCGTCTCCGCCGACGCAGCACGACCGAGCAGGACGGTCGAAGGCGCGCTCGACCCATCCTGGTGGAAGCTGTTCAAGGATCCGGTCCTGGTCGACCTCGAGCGCGAAGCGATCGCCGCCAACCTCGACCTGCAGGCCGCTGCCGCGCGCGTCGCGCAAAGCCGCGCCGCGCTGCAAGTGAGCGGCGCCAGCTTGTTGCCCAGCGTGAGCGTCGGCGCCTCCACCACGCGCCAGCGCGCCAGCGAGAAAGGCACG
>DEKZ01000394.1:0-1117 GCA_002354135.1 Massilia sp. UBA2709
CGGCGCCGAGCGCGTCGCGCACGGCTTCCAGGGTGACGGGCTTGCCGTCGTTTGCCAGGTTGTCGGCCGCGGCCGCAACCTCGTCGAATGTCACGTCGGTGCGTGTCGTATCCGCATTCATAGAAACAGGGTCAGCTTTGTTGATGAACCCTATCATACGATATGGCGGACAAATGGTGCGCCAACGACAGGCCCGTCGGTCTCATTGGAAAGATGGGGCCGCGGCGCCTGCTCAGCGCCGCCGCGTCCTGGCGGAAGCCTTGCCCTCCTTGTCCTTCTTCCCGCTGCCGTCTTCCACGAGCGCATCGACCGCCACGCCCGCATCCTCGGCAATCGCCAGGATCTGCTCGCGCGCTTTCAGGATTTCCTGCCGCTCGCGCTTCCTGAGCTCCTGCTCGATGTCGAACTGGAGACCCTTCAATTCACCCAGGTTGTAGGTCGATAAGTCGATCGTTGCCATCCCTTGCTCCGCCGTGGTCCGTGCCCGCAAGCCTACTCAGTTCTTGCCGGTCCCGGCGCCGGATTCGAACCAGGCCTTGAGCTGTGCCCGCTCGGCCTCGGTCATGTTGGTCAGGTTCGCCAGCGGCATCGCCTTCAGCTGCACGGTCTGCTGGTAGATGCGCGCGGCATTCTGCTGGATGAGCTCGGGCGAGTCGAGGCTGACGCCGGCCGGCGCGGTGGCAAAGCCGGGCTGGGTCGGTTTGGCGGCGTGGCAACTCACGCAGCGCTGGTCGACGATGTGTTTCACTTGCGCGAACTGGGCCATGGCGTCGACGCCGGGTTGCCGCACGCTGGGCGCCGGCGGCGCGATCAACACCGCCAGCACGGCCAGCAGCGCCACGCCCGCGGCCGGATACTTCCATTCGATGCGGCCCTTGTGGCGCAGGTTGAAAAAGTGGCGGATCAGCACACCGGCCGCCATGATCATGCCCAGCACCGCCCAGGCGTAGGGGTGGCGGTAGGTCATCGCGTAGTGGTTGCTGATCATGAGGAAGAGCACCGGCAGCGTGAAGTAGTTGTTGTGCACCGAGCGCTGCTTGGCCTTGATGCCGTAGCTGGGATCGGGCTTCTGGCCCGCCATCATGGCGTTGACCATCTTGCGCTGGCCGGGAATGAT
>DEKZ01000394.1:1198-3248 GCA_002354135.1 Massilia sp. UBA2709
GCCCAGGCCGATGCCGACCGCCTGCCAGGTGGACAGGTCGGCCACGCTGCGGTCGACCATCATGGCCTGGGCGTTCAGGTAGTAGACGATGAAGAGCAGCGCAAAGCCCGACAGCCAGGTCGAATACGCTTCCCACTTGAACCAGTGCAGTTCCTTCGGCAGCTCGGGCGGGGCCACGAGGTATTTTTGCGGATGGTAGAAGCCGCCGCCGTGCACGGCCCACAGCTCGCCGGCCACGCCCTTCTTCGCCAGCTCGGAGCCCGGTGGCGGCGGTTTGATGGTGTTGTCGAGCCAGACGAAATAAAAGGAAGCGCCGATCCAGGCGATGCCGGTGATGATGTGCAGCCAGCGTACGAGCAGGTTGAGCCATTCGAGGCCGTAGGGAGCCAGGTATCCGAACACGTCCATGCACAGTCCCTCATCTTTTATTTCAACGAAGATAAACCGTTTTCATTTTCTACAACATGAAATATGCCGTATATTCAACATAATCGAACCGATATACGCTCACTACCCCATGTCCAGCCTGCCCCAGCATCTCGACCTGCACCTGATCCGCATCCTCTACCTGCTGCTGGTGGAAAAGAACGTCTCGCGCGTGGCGCTGAAACTGAACCAGCCCCAGCCTTCGATCTCGGCCTCGCTGCGCAAGCTGCGCGAGCTGACCGGCGACCCGCTGCTGGTGCGCGGCGCGCGCGGCATGGTGCCCACCCAGCACGGCGAAAGCCTGCTGAAACCCGCCAAGCGCATCCTCGACGAGACCGAGAGCCTGTTCGTCAAGAAGTCGCCCTTCGTGCCCGAGGAGGCGGCGCGCACCTTCCACATCGCCGCGCCCGACTACCTCGACACCCAGTTCCTGCCGAACGTGGTGGCGTCGATCCGGCGCGTCGCACCCAACAGCCGGGTGGCGATCCACAGCCTGGCGCCGGGCACCGACTACCTGGGTATGCTGTCCGACGGCGAGATGGACCTGGTGATCGCCAACTGGGACGAACCACCGGCCCACCTGCACATCTCCAAGCTGTTCGAGGACCCGATCGTCTGCACCATGCGCGCCGACAGCCCGTACGCCAGGCGCACGGCCGTCGACGCGATGACGATCGAGGACTACCTGAACCTGCCGCACGTGGCGCCCTCGCAGATGCTGCCCGGCTACCACGGCGTGATCGATTCCTTCCTGGCGCGCCAGGGGCATCACAGGAAGATCGCGGTCGAATCGCCCTACTTCGGCCTGATTCCCTACATGCTGACCCAGACCGACCTGGTGCTGACCACCGGCCGCCAGTTCATGCGCTTCTACGAGAAAACGCTGCCGCTGAAGACCTTCACCATGCCGATCAAGTTTCCGCCGATGCGCTTCTACCAGTTGTGGCACCAGCGCGTGCACCAGTCGCCGGAACACAAGTGGCTGCGCGACCAGGTCAGCCAGGCGGCGCGCACGCTGGCGCAGAACTAGCTTCCGAGGACAGCGCGTGCCGAATAACGCCATCCGGCGCCCGACCATGGAGAGTTGACGATGACAGTGAGGCACACGATCACCCTGCGGGCTGCAAGCCCTGACGATCTTCCCGTCTTCTGGGATCTGAGGACACGCGCGGTCGCGCACGGCTGCGCGGCGCACTATCCCGAAACGGTGCTCGCCACCTGGCTTGCCGCGCCGGCGCCGGAATCCCTGCCCCGGCTGATCTCGGCAGGCGGCGGCGTGGCGGCCCTGGAAGCCGGACGCCTGCTCGGCTATGCGGTACTGGACGCGGCCAGCGGCGAAGTCGATGCGGTCTTCGTCGAACCGGCCGAGCACGGACGAGGAATCGGCGCGCTGCTGCTCGCGTCCCTGGAACAGATGGCGCTGGCGGCGGGTCGCGAGCGGCTGTTCCTGTCGGCCTCGCTCAACGCCGTTCCCTTTTACGTTCGCGGCGGCTTTCAGGCGGTGCGCGAAGAGATGTACCCGCACCGCTCGGGCATCGCGATCGCTTCGGTCTACATGGAAAAGCAGATTCGCTGACGGATCGGCCAACGTCCACTGCGCGGCCTAGGTGTGAAGTTGCAAGAG
>DEKZ01000356.1:0-2215 GCA_002354135.1 Massilia sp. UBA2709
GCGCCACGAGCGCGCTGCCGGCGTGGCGTTCGCGCGTGCGGCGCTCGGGAAGGTGTTGTCCCGCCCCGGTTTGCGGCTGGCCGTGGAGCTTGCCCGGCTCGGCCGGTGCGGCGCCGGGCCGCTTCTTGCTCATCGTGTTTTCCATGAGGACCAGGATGGCGGCCGGAATCACGAGCAGCAGCCTGAGCATGTTGACCGGCGCGCCGAACAGTTTCGGCCAGTCGGCCTCGAGCACGGCGTCCAGGGTGCCGATCATGAGCGAGAGCAGCAGCAGGAACACCGCCGTCATGCCGGCGTGCGTCGCGCAGAGCATGGGGCTGGCCTGCTGGCGGCAGGTGCCGGTGTCGTCCTCGATGAGGTCGCGGCGCTTGCCTTCGGCGCCGCTGCGCAAAGCCTCGACCAGTTCGCGGTAGCGCGTATGCGTCGCGGCATGGCGCTGCTCGAGCAACTGCAGCAGCCATGCCGCAAAGGCCAATGCCGCCGATGGTCCGATTATCTCCATCACCTTTTTCAACTTGAACACCACTTTGTCACCTTTGCCCGACGGGTTGCCTGTGCATGAAATCCGCAGCGTGCGGATACGCTTGCAGTCACGCTTATTACATCGCAGCCTGGCGCCGCCCGGTATAAGGATTGCGCCTACAGGCGTGTCGGCCTGCGGCCAAGCATGGGATCGGATTGTGCGAGGGGGGAGAGTCGGAACTACCGGGTAGGGGAATGGCGCGGCACCGAGCGGCCGCGCCTGCGGACCTGATGTGCGGTCCGCTAGTTGCTGTCTGTTATTTGGGGCCGGTACTTGCGTCCAGTGACTTGCGGCCCCTTGTTTGCGGCCCCTTATTTGTGGCCCGACACCGGCTTGATTTTGCCCGCCGCTTCCAGCGCGCGCTGGCGTGCAGTATCGATATCGCTGGCGCTGGCCAGCGCCACGCCCATGCGGCGGCGCGCGAAGGACTCCGGCTTGCCGAACAGGCGGATGTCCGCGCCCGGCACGCGCAGCGCCTCGGCCACGCCCTCGAAGGCGATGCCTGGCTCGTCGAGCTGGCCGTAGATGACTGCCGAGGCCCCCGGCGTGCGCAGCGCCGTGTTCACCGGCAGGCCCAGCACGGCCTTGGCGTGCAGCTCGAATTCGCTCTGCAGCTGGGTGGCCATGGTCACCATGCCGGTGTCGTGCGGACGCGGGCTCACTTCCGAGAACCAGACCATGTCGCCCTTGACGAAGAGCTCGACGCCGAACACGCCCAGCCCGCCGAGGTTGCCCGTCACTTTTTCCGCGATCTCGCGCGAGCGCTGCAGCGCCAGCGCGCTCATCGGATGCGGCTGCCAGGATTCGACGTAGTCGCCCTGCACCTGCTTGTGGCCGATCGGATCGCAAAAGCCGGTCTCGACCTGGCCGTCCGCGCCCAGCGAGCGTACGGTCAGCAGGGTGATCTCGTAGTCGAAGTCGATGAAGCCTTCGGCGATCACGCGCCCGCTGTCGACCCGGCCGCCCGTGGCGGCGTAGTCCCAGGCCGCGCGTACGTCGCCGGCGCCGTCGAGTTTCGACTGGCCCTTGCCGGACGAGGACATGACCGGTTTCACGACGCAGGGGAAGCCGACGGCGGTGCAAGCTTCTTCGAGCTCGGCCAGGCTGCTGGCGAAGCGGTAGGGCGAGGTCGGCAGCCCGAGTTCCTCGGCCGCCAGGCGGCGGATGCCTTCGCGGTTCATCGTGAGTTGCGCCGCGCGCGCGGTCGGGATGCAGGTGATCGCGCCGGCCGCTTCCAGCTCGGCCAGCTTGTCGGTGGCGATCGCCTCGATCTCGGGAATGACGAGATCGGGCTTTTCCTGTTCGATCAGCGCGGCCAGGGCGGCGCCATCGGTCATGTCGATCACGTGGGCGCGGTGGGCGACCTGGTGGCCGGGCGCGTTCGGATAGCGGTCGACCGCCACCACCTCGACGCCGAGGCGCTGCAGGGCGATGATGACCTCCTTGCCGAGTTCGCCGGAGCCGAGCAGCATCACGCGGGTGGCCGAAGGAGAGAGGGGAGTGCCGAGAATGCGGGGAGTAGTCATGGTCTTGGATGGAAGAGCTGGCGCCTGGCGGCCAGGGTGGCGAGACTATAACAAAGCATCGCGCGGCAGGTACAGGAAAGGGTTTTTTCGGTTTTGTCATGCCGGACTGGCCAAAACGCAAACAGCCGGCTATAATATTGCCTCAATTCCCTGATAGCTCAGTCGG
>DEKZ01000356.1:2241-2714 GCA_002354135.1 Massilia sp. UBA2709
GTACGATGCGGCCTTTTTCGTTTGCGCGTGCATCTCGCGGTAATCTGCGGACCTGGCTTTCAGTCGGCCTGGCTCTTCGTGCCCGTGTCCGTGTCCCTGTTCGTGTCCGGGTCGGCTGGCGCTTCTTTCTTCCTGGGCCATACCAGGCTGCAGACGCCGCAGGCAATGCCGACAAATGCTGCGCGGTACCAGTCGGGGTCATGGGCGCTGCTCAGCAGGCCGGTGTAGATGAGCGTGCCGATGGCAGCGCCGGCAGCAGCCAGAAGGAAGGTCTTCATCGTTTGCATGGCATTGAAGCGGCAGCGGGTGGTGGCGAGCGCAGAAAAGGTGCCGTGATGCTAGCACGGCCATGTCGGTTCTTGCCTTGGAAAAATACAGGGTTTGCCGGCGGTCAACAGCAAGGGTAGCAAGAGAGGGCAACCGTGACGCGGCGTTAGCGCCTGAGGCAAGGACTTTCGTAGGGTGGGCTCTTG
>DEKZ01000356.1:2769-4101 GCA_002354135.1 Massilia sp. UBA2709
AACGAGGCCGATGATCTCGCAACAATGTGTTGACCATCGGTCTTGTTGTTGGCACGCGTTTCGACATGCACACGTGGTACGACGAAAACCCGTGTGTTCGGCTTTTGTAGGGTGGACACCTNNTGTGTCCACGCTGTCTCACCGGCCGAACATTGCCGGCTCATCCAGTAAACCGCAATCGGATGAATGCCGTCGCTGGCGACGGATGGTGGTGCAATTGGCCTGCAACCGTCGTACCGCGCGGACAAAGGTGTCCACCCTACGAAAACCGGACATTCACACGTTGCTGGTGTCGAGAGCCTTCCCGGTCTGCCCCACGCCCTCCCGCGCCAGCGGCGACAACCTCTCGAACCACGGCGCGGCCTGCTCGAGCTGGTGCGCCAACTGCAGCAGCCGGTCCTCGGCCCCGAACCTGGCAACGAACTGCACTCCCAGCGGCAGGCCCTCTGCGGTCCAGTGCAGGGGCACCGACATCGCCGGGGTGCCGGTCAGGTTGGCCAATTGGGTGAAGGGCACGAAGCGCAGGCTGTCGCGGGCGATGCGGTTCACCGTGCCCTCCAGCAGCCCCAGGCGGGCAAGCGTGCCCAGCAGGCCGCTGCGCTGCAGCAGGTCGAGCACGAACTGCTCGGCTTGCGGCGGATCGCCTTCGCCGTGGCGCAGCGGCGGGGCGGCCAGGGTGGGGGTGAGCAGCATGTCGTAGCGCGCGTGGAAGCGGGCGAGATCACGGCTGAGTTCGTTCCACTTCGCCAGCTGGGCCGTCAGGCGTGCGCCCGGCATGGCGCCGCCCAGCGTCACCAGCAGGCGGCTCATCAGCTCGACGTCGCTTGCTTTCGCGCCCAGCGCGCGGCCGCGCGCGACCATCGCGGGCACCTGGCCGAAATAGATGTGCAGGAAGCTCTCGGCCAGGGCCATGCCGTCCACTTGCGGAGCGGCTTCCTCGACCTCGTGCCCCAGCCCGCGCAGCAGCGGCGCGGCGCGGTGCACCGCCGCCACCGCTTCCGGATGGACCGGGGTGCCGATTGGCGACGCGGTGGAAAAGCCGATGCGCAGCTTGCCGGGATCGCGCCGCATCAGCTCCACATACGGCCCGGCGGGCGGGGCGATGTCGAACGGGTCGCCGGGTTCCGGCCCCTGCAGGATGTCGAGCGCCAGGGCCGAGTCGCGCACGCTGCGCGAGAGCACGCCTTCGCTGGAGGCGCCGAACCAGACTTCGCCGATCCCCGGCCCCGAGGACACCCGTCCGCGCGAGGGGCGCAGGCCGAACAGGCCGCAGCAGGCGGCCGGGATGCGGATCGACCCGCCGCCGTCGTTGCCGGCCGCCATGGGGACGAC
>DEKZ01000229.1 GCA_002354135.1 Massilia sp. UBA2709
TGCGCGCCGAGCGCATCACCATCACCACCGACGTGGTGAAGGCCGACATCGACACGATGGGCGGCGTGATCCGCCGCCTCGAGCTGCTGCAGTACCCGGACCACTTCGACAAGACCAAGAACCAGGTCCTGTTCGACGTCTCGGGCAACAACGTCTACCTGGGCCAGACCGGCCTGATCGGCAACACCCCGGCCGGCGTCCTGCCGAACCACAACACGCCCTTCGTGGCGCGTCCGGGCGTGCGCACCATCGACGGCAACAACCAGGTGCAGCTCGTGCTCGAAGCCGAGCAGGGCGGCGTGAAGCTGACCAAGACCTTCACCTTCAAGCGCGGCGACTACGTGATCGACGTGCGCCACGACGTCACCAACCTGACCGCGGCGCCGGTCCAGCCTGCGCTCTACCTGCAGCTCCAGCACGACGGCAACAAGCCGCCGGGCGACTCCTGGTTCACCCCGAGCTTCACCGGTCCGACCCTGTGGACCCCGGAAGACAAGTACCAGAAGCTGAGCTTCGAGAACATCGAGAAGAACAAGGCCGAGCACTCGACCAAGTCGAACGGCGGCTGGATCGCGATCTCGCAGCACTTCTTCGTGTCGGCCTTCATCCCGGCCGATAACACCCCGCGCGACATCTTCACCAAGAAGATCGCGACCAACCTGTACGCGATCGGCACCGTCCAGTCGTTGGGCAGCGTGGCGCCGGGCGCGACCGTCTCGAACACCGCGCGCCTGTACTCGGGCCCGCAGGACGAGAAGAAGCTCGAGACCATCACCCCGGGCCTGGAACTGGTCAAGGACTACGGCATGTTCGCGATCATCGCCAAGCCGCTGTTCTGGATCATGGACCACATCCACCAGCTGCTGGGCAACTGGGGCTGGACCATCATCGCCTTCACCATCCTGATCAAGCTGGCCTTCTTCCCGCTGTCGGCCGCCGGCTACCGCAGCATGGCGAAGATGCGCGTGGTGACGCCGAAGATGCAGGCGATCCGCGAACGCTACAAGAACGACCCGGCCAAGATGCAGCAGGCCACCATGGAGCTGTACAAGTCCGAGAAGATCAACCCGCTGGGCGGCTGCCTGCCGATCCTGGTGCAGATGCCGGTGTTCCTGGCCCTGTACTACGTGCTGCAGGCATCGGTCGAGATGCGCGGCGCGCCGTGGATCGGCTGGATCACCGACCTGACCCAACCGGACCCCTTCTTCATCCTGCCGGTGCTGTACGCGATCTCGATGTTCGTCACCGCCAAGCTGAACCCGCAGCCGGCCGACCCGATGCAGGCGAAGATGATGCTGTTCATGCCGCTGGCGTTCTCGGTCATGTTCGTGTTCTTCCCGTCGGGCCTGGTCCTGTACTGGGTGGTCAACAACCTGGTGTCGATCGCGCAGCAGTGGGTCATCACCAAGAAGTTCGAGCCGAAGAAGTAATCTCCTTTGGCCTCAAGGAAAGCCCGTGGAAAACCACGGGCTTTTTTTATCATCTACAATTTCCGCATGAAGCTTGATACCTCCCCCATCGCCGCCATCGCCACCGCACCGGGACGCGGCGGCATCGGCGTCGTCCGCGCCTCGGGCAAGGCGCTCGGTCCCCTGATCGAATCGCTGTTCCCCGGCACCCAACTGGCGCCGCGCCACGCCACCTATATCCCCTTCAAGTCCGCGGACGGGTCCGTAATCGACCAGGGCCTGGCCCTGTACTTCAAGGCCCCGCATTCCTACACCGGCGAAGACGTGCTCGAGCTGCAGGGCCACGGCGGCCCGGTAGTGCTGCAGATGCTGCTGGCGCGTGTGCTGGAAGCGGGCGCCGAACACGGCCTGCGCCTGGCCGAGCCGGGCGAGTTCACGCGCCGCGCCTACCTGAACGACAAGCTCGACCTGGCCCAGGCCGAGGCCGTGGCCGACCTGATCGACGCCTCGACTGAAGCGGCGGCAAAGTCCGCCTCGCAATCGCTGTCGGGCGCCTTCTCGCAAGTCGTGCACCGCCTGGTCGAGCAGACCATCAATTTGCGCATGCTGGTCGAAGCCACCCTGGACTTCCCGGAAGAGGAAATCGACTTCCTGGAAAAATCGAACGCGCGCGGCCAGCTGGCCGGCATCATCGACTCGCTCGAGCACGTGTTCCGCCAAGCCGCGCAAGGGGCCCTGCTGCGCGAAGGCCTGAACGTGGTGCTGGTCGGGCAGCCGAACGTGGGTAAGTCCTCACTCCTGAATGCGCTGGCCGGGGCCGAGGTCGCGATCGTCACGCCGATTGCCGGCACCACTCGTGACAAGGTGAGCGAGACCATCCAGATCGAGGGCATTCCGCTGAACATCATCGACACCGCGGGCATCCGCGCGATCGACGAGGGTATCGACGTGGTCGAGCGCATCGGCATCGAGCGCACCTGGGGCGAAGTCGGCAAGGCCGACGTGATCCTGCACCTGCTCGACGCCAACCTCGGCCCGAGCGCGGCCGACGAGCAGATCGTCGCCGCCTTCCCGGCCGGCGTGCCGGTGGTGCGGATCTGGAACAAGATCGACCTGTCGGGGCACCGCGCCACGGTCGAGCAGGCGGCGGACGCGACCCACATCTACCTGTCGGCCAACGAGAAGACGGGCATCGACCTGCTGCGTGCGGAATTGCTGCGCATCGCCGGCTGGCAGCAGACGGGCGAGTCGCTGTACCTGGCGCGCGAGCGGCACCTGATCGCCCTGCGCGCCGCGCGCAAGCACCTCGATGTGGCGGCCCAGCATGCGGCGCAGGACGACCAGTCGCTGGACCTGTTCGCGGAAGAGCTGCGCCTGGCGCAGGATCAGCTGTCGAGCATCACCGGCGAGTTCACGCCGGATGATTTGCTGGGGGTGATCTTCAGCCGCTTCTGTATCGGCAAGTAATCCGTAGGGTGGGCACTTGTGCCCACGCCGTCTTTCGTGTCCCGGTTCATCCAGCCGCTTCCCGTGTCCGTCACCACAAACAAAAACAGCCCGCCAAAGCGGGCTGTTTCCATGACGCGAACCGTCTTACATGTTCGGGTAGTTCGGTCCGCCGCCGCCTTCCGGCGTCACCCAGACGATGTTCTGGGTCGGGTCCTTGATGTCGCAGGTCTTGCAGTGCACGCAGTTCTGGGCATTGATCTGCAGGCGGTCCTGGCCTTCGTCGGTTTTCACGAACTCGTACACGCCGGCAGGGCAGTAGCGCTGCTCGGGACCGGCATACTTCGCCAGGTTGACCTCGACCGGGATCGCCGGGTTCTTCAGCGTC
>DEKZ01000101.1:0-8061 GCA_002354135.1 Massilia sp. UBA2709
TCTGCGGGGTTTTTTGCTTTGGGCTTTTGGATTTGTAGGGTGGGGTCTCGACCCCACGCGCCCTGAGGGCCGATCGTTCCGCAGCTTGTGCCGTATCGAAGCCAAGGGCCGATTAAGCGGCCTGTCTTTTTGTTGTCCGTTTATCCTTCAAGCCGCAGGGTATCCACCGCTGAGACAGCGTGGGCACGAGTGCCCACCCTACAAAAGCAAAAAAAGGAAGCGCAAGCGCTTCCTTTCTTGTTTCATGCAGTCCGCGGCTGGCTAGCCGGCCTTGCAGGATCAGCTGGCCCCTTATACGCCCCAGAGGATATCGCAGTGCTGGTCACGTGCTGCACGCAGCATTTCCAGCATCGGATAGGCACGGGTCGAGAAGCTGACGACTTCGACTTGTTCGTGCTCGGGGTCGTCCTCATCCACACGATGCACCTTGATGTCCTGCTCCACCTCGTCGGTGGACGGGTGCTTGCGGCTCTCTTCGATTTCGTGTTCCAGCAACTGGACTGCGCGGCCGGCCTCTTCCGAGGTGATGACACCCATTTCCGGCTCCTTGTGGAGCAGGTCGAGGATGCGCTTGGCGTGCTCCTGATACATCATCACATCAGGATAAGCTTTGCTTTTGAAGGTGATTAGCATATGCGTACTCATTTTGTTAACGTCGTGACTAAACGATAACACGAGTACCCATTATGGGGCATCCCGCGTGCATCCGCTAGCGCGAACGGCGCCGGAATAACCAGGCCAGGCCCGGCATGCCGAGTGCTACCGCGGCAGCCGCCGCGATGCCGAGCACCATGCCAAGGCCGGGGTGCGCCATGCCTGCCGTCATCGGCAACAGAAACGCGAGCGCACCCCAGCCCAGGACGTTGCACAGTTCGAGGATGACGCCCAGTCCATTGCGCTGTCCGCGGGAGGTGAACTTGTCGCGGGCGCCAGCCTTGCCGGTCCACATCACGATCAGGGCAGCCGCAAGGCTGACGCCGCCGATTGTGAATGCGGCAAGGGCGCCCGCCAGCGGTTCGCCGAGCGCAAACCAGAGCACCGGCACGCCTACCAGCACCAGCACCGGCCCTATCGCCGCGACGAGCTTGGCGTTGCGGATCGTGCCTGCCTGTGCCGGCGAGGACTGGAGCAGGTCCGGCGCATCCTCGGCGAGAAGGACGATCCACGCCAGCGACGCGCTCAGGGACCCGGCCAGCATCGTCAGGCCCGCCCCCAGGGCCATCGGCTGTGGCCCTTCATTGCGCAGGGCGAGGAAGGCCAGCGGCAGCAGGTACAGCAGCTGCAACAGCACTTGCGAGATCAGGTGCGGGTCGCGCAGGATGAGCCGCCATTCCTTCCTGATGAGGACGGCGAACAGGCTGCGCCCGAACCGGAAGCGCAGCGCACCGGTTGCCGCCCGGGCTCCACGTCCGCTGCTGGCCGCCAGCTGCAGCCCGCGCGTGAAACTGCGATGGGTCAGGGCGACCGTCAACCCGAAAGCAAGCAACGCCAGTGCGGCCAGGGCTGCAACGGACAGCGGATCGCCCAGCGCCGCCCGTCCGGGCAGCCACAGCAGGCTGGCGGCGTCGACGCCGCCTCCCGACCCGAGGATGCGCACCAGGGCGGCCTCCCGATCGGGCTGGCCCATGCCCATCATGTTCGGCAACTGTGACAGCACGAACAGCAGGGCGCCCGCGACCGCACCGAGTACCTGCGCCACCACCCTTGTGCGGCGTGCACCGAGCCAGCGCACCAGGCCGAGCGTCAACAGCATGGCGGCCGAGGCCGCGATCGCCGCCATGCCCAGCAGGACAGGGTAAGCAGCCAGCCAGCGCGGCTGTCCAAGCAAGACGCCGACATGGGCCAAGGGCGCCAGGAAGAACAGGTAGACGGCTGCGACCTTGACCACGATGCCCGCAAGCCGCACCGTGAAGATGCTGCGCGAGGGAAGCGGCGAGGACAGCAGCAGGTCCATGTCACCCCGGTCGAACAGGACCTCGACGCTGGACTTGAGCGCGCCGGACAGCATGAACAGGAAGGTCGCCAGCAGGATCGCGCTTGCGGCGACGACGAGCGCATGGGGCGGCTGGCCCTGGCCCGGCACGGCCTGCCTCAGCAGGAAGTACGCGCCCACATGAAACAGCAGCCACATGCCCAGGCCGAGCGCCGCCAGCTTCCAGTCAAAACGGCGCGGCTGCGTGGGGTTGGCCGAGGACAGCGCCGTGTACCAGAACATGCGCAGCTCGTGCCGCAGCAGCCACAAGGCGCTGCCGGGACGCGCGCTCAAGCCTGCCCCGTCAGTTGCAGGAACATGTCCTCCAGCGTCTGCGCCGTCGTCCGCTCGCGCAGTTCGCCCAGCGTGCCCTCGGCGATCAGGCGGCCGTGCTGGATGATCCCGATGCGCTGGGCCAGGCGCTCCGCCACCTCCAGGATATGCGTGGTCAGGATGACGGTACCACCGCCCGCCACGTGCGACTGCAGCAAGTCCTTGACTTGGCGCGCCGCACCGGCATCGAGTCCCGTGAGCGGCTCGTCCAGGATCAGCAGTTGCGGTTCGTGGATCAACGCGCCGGCCAGCGCCAGCTTCTGCTTCATCCCGCGCGAAAAGCCTTCAGTCAGTTCATGCGCATGCTTGCTCAAGTCCAGCCAGTCCAGCAGGCGGCGCGCACGCGGCTCGGCCGCCGCGGCATCGACGCCCCACAGGCCGGCGACGAATTCGAGATATTCGGTGGGTTTCAGTTTCCCATACAGCATGGGATCGTCGGGCAGGTAGGCCATCGTGCGTTTCGCGCCGGCGGGATCGCGCGCCAGGTCGATCCCGTTGACGTCGATACGGCCCGCATCGGGCGCCAGCAGCCCGGCCACCATGCGCAGCGTGGTCGTCTTGCCGGCCCCGTTTGGACCCAGCAGGGCGTAGAGTTCACCACGGCGTACGGACAGGCTGAGACCGTCGACGGCAGGGCGGCCGAAAGCTTTATGCAGGCCGGACAGGAAAAGGGCGGGCGCGTCCGGCATCACAGCAGCGTGAAGGATTTGACGAACTGCTCGGACTTCTCGGCCGCCACGTCTTTTTCCGGGCCCAATACGATGACCTGGTAAAAGCGCGTGCCGCGCGACTCGAAATGCCCGGTCAGTTTCATCGGGCCGCCCCTGCCTGTGCCGGTCGCGTCGATGTCGGGCATCCCGCTGGTGGCGGCACTGGCGCTTTCCCGCTGCACCGTTGCATTAATGTTGCGCAGCATCGCCGTGCGCATCGCGTCGACCGCCGCCCTGGCCTGGGCCGGATCCGGCGCCACGCCGCTGCCGACCGCGAACATGACGCCTTCGACCTCGGCGGCAGTCATGGTCATCTCGACTTTCATGCCGTTCAGGTCGACGCTGCGCGTGTGCGTCGCCGGCTTGGCCGGGAACATCACCTGATAGGGCGCATCAGGGCTGCGGTAGTCGCGCCAGTTGTAGGTCGGATTGCAGCCGGCCAGCAGCGCGGCCGCGATCACCAGTGTTGCGGTAAGTTTATTTTTTCGCATGCCTTGATGGTAACAAAGCGGCGATGCCAGGGCTATCTTTCGCGCAATCCGCGCCGGTACTGGACGGCTTCGGCCATGTGCGCCGGCCCGATGGCTGCCGACTGCGCCAGGTCGGCGATCGTACGGGCCACCTTCAGCACCCGGTGATAGGCCCGCGCCGACCAGTTCATGTGCGACATGGCCGCGCGCAGGGTCCGGTCGCTGGCCTTGTCGAGCGCGCAGAAGCGGTCGATCTCGTGCGTCGTCAGGCGCTGGTTCGGTTTGCCCTGGCGCGCGATCTGCAGCGCGTGCGCGCCGGCCACGCGCGCGGCGATGCCGGCCGTGGATTCGCCGTCGGCCTGCGCACTCATCGATTCCGGCGCCATCGCGTTTACCTCGATCTGCATGTCGATGCGGTCGAGCAGCGGGCCGGAAATACGGTCCTGGTAGCGCTGCGCGGCCTCGTTCGTGCAATGGCATTTGCCGGAAGGGTGGCCGTACCAGCCGCAGGGGCAGGGATTCATCGCGGCCACGAGCTGGAAGCGTGCCGGAAAATCGGCTTGGTGCGCGGCGCGGGAAATGGTGATGCGGCCCGACTCCAGCGGCTGGCGCAGCACCTCCAGCACCTTGCGGTCGAACTCCGGAAGCTCGTCCAGGAACAGGACGCCGCAGTGCGCCAGCGAGACCTCGCCGGGACGTGGCACGTTGCCGCCGCCGACCAGGGCGACACCGGAGCTCGTATGGTGAGGGCTGCGAAACGGCCGGGCGCGCCACTGTTCGGCGGAAAACCTGCCGGTCAGCGAGTGCACGGCGGCGGCTTCCAGCGCCTCTTCGTCGGTCATGGGCGGCAGCAGGCCGGGAAAGCGCGAGGCCAGCATGCTTTTACCGGCGCCGGGCGGACCCACCAGCAGGATCGAGTGGCTGCCGGCCGCCGCGATCTCGAGCGCCCGCTTCACGTGCAGTTGTCCCTTCACGTCGGAAAAGTCGGGATAGCGCGGCGCCTGCACGGGCGCTTCCTTGCTGTAGCGCGGAAGCCGCGCGTTCTCTTCGGTCGCCGCGAAGTGGGCGCACACCTGCAGCAGCGTGTCGGCAGGGTAAACCCGCGCATCGGTGACGAGCGCGGCCTCGTCGGCGTTCGCCTTCGGCAGGATGAAGGCGCGGCCGCTGCCAGCGCCGCTGCGCCCAATAGCGAAGGTCATGGCCAGCGCGCCGCGCACCGGACGCAACTGGCCCGACAGCGACAGCTCGCCTGCGAACTCGTATTTGTCGAGTTCCTTCGAGGGAATCTGGCCAGATGCCGCTAGGATTCCCAGCGCCATCGGCAGGTCGAAGCGGCCCGATTCCTTCGGCAGGTCGGCCGGCGCCAGGTTGATGGTGATGCGCCGCGCGGGAATCTCGAAACCGACGTTCTGCAAGGCCGCGCGCACCCGGTCCTTGGCTTCGCGCACCTCGGCGTCCGGCAGGCCGACGATGGTGAAACTGGGGAGCCCATTGGCCAAATGCACTTCGACACTGACGGGCAGGGCTTCCATGCCGGCAAGGGCGCGGCTGCGCAAAACGGCGAGGCTCATGGGGTTCCTGACGAGTGAGGACTCGCAGGATGGTGGCACCGCTTTGCGGATGACTTGTTGAGCGCACCCAAGCCTGCGCCCTGTCCAGCTTCAGGCGCCTGCAGCAAGCCTCACACGTCGCGCAAGCTCACGACCGGCATCGTCAGGACGCGCTTGTCTTTGAAGAAAGCGATATCGAACAGGGCCGCCGCGCCGACCACTTCTTTTCCGATC
The DNA here is from genome assembly GCA_002354135.1 of Massilia sp. UBA2709. Lineage (GTDB taxonomy): Bacteria > Pseudomonadota > Gammaproteobacteria > Burkholderiales > Burkholderiaceae_D > Telluria. The sequence continues at coordinate 5,270 of DEKZ01000101.1, forward strand.
TGGCGCAGCAGCGTTGCCGCCGCTTCGATGGTGCCGCCGGTGGCCAGCACGTCGTCGACGATCAGCACGCGCTGGCCCTTGATGCGCTCCGGCTGGATCTCGATGGTTGCGCTGCCGTATTCGCGCTTGTAGTCGACGCTGATCGCCTTGCCGGGCAGTTTGCCCGCCTTGCGCGCCATGGCGAAGCCGACCTTGTGCTCGAGGGCAAGGGCGCCGGCGATCATGAAGCCGCGCGCATCCATGGCGAGGATGAAGTCGAAGTGCAAGTCCTCGGTCCGCGCGCGCAGGGTGTCGATGGCGAGACGCCAATGCTCAGGATTATCGAAAATGCAGCCGACGTCGATGAAATTGACGCCCGGCTCAGGGTAATCCTGAAAAAATTCCAGCGGAACGCTGTCGAAATCCAACATGTAAGTAAGTGCCCGTGTAGGTGAAGCGCGTGAGTGTACGCCGATTATCGCCAGTCCGTGCAAAGGCGGCGCAGCTTTCGCCGCATCAGGGGTAGGGACGACAGGCCGCGCTCCAGCCCCCGGGCGCCGCAGCCTTGGCATCGCAACGCGCGTCGGTATCAGGCTTTCTTGCGTTTGGTCGCGGAAGCGGCGTTCAGCGCGGCGGCGGCACGGATGAGCGTCCTGAACGCCTCTTCGTCGGTGGCGCCGCCTTCGGGAATATCGATGGCGCGCCGGACGTTGCCCTCCAGGCTGGCATTGAACAGTCCCGCCGGATCGGCCAGCGCGGCGCCCTTGGGAAAGGTCAGCTTCACAGCCTTCTTGTAGGCCTCGCCGGTGCAGAGGATGCCCGCATGCGACCAGACCGGCACGCTCCACTTCCATTCTTCCACCACGTCCGGCAGCGCCTGCCTGATGAGTGCGCGCATCCGGGCCAGCGTCTCGCCGCGCCAGCCCGCCAGCTCTGCGATGCGCGCATCGATCAACTTCGATGCCGGCATCTCCCCGGCTGGCGCATTCGGATCGGTGCTGCCATGCATGCTCGTTTCCATGTGTTCGCTCCAGGTCGTCATCCACCCCGGTGCAGGATGCCGGGGCATTGGTATTTGAACACCACAGGCTGAGCGAGTTCAGCCTTCATGTCAAGACACCGACAAGGACCCGGGGCAGGAGAGACAACTCAGCCTTCCGCTTCGCCCGCCGGCGCAAAAGCCGGCTGCGCCAGTTCGAGCAGATGGTCCCGTACGCCCGCCGGCCAGCCGGCCACGAGCTCCTTCAGGCGCGCCGCGTCGCCGGCGAACAGCGCCCGCGAGGCTTCCTCGAAGCCCGGCTCGTCGCCCGCCAGCTCGTGCATGAAACGGTAGGCCGAATCGCGCGCTTCGCGCATCAGGTCGGCCTGGCGCGCGTCGCGCGAGGCGTGCTCGACCAGCTTCCTCAGCGCCACCGAGGCGCCGCCCGGCTGGGAGGACAACCATTCCCAGTGGCGCGGCAGCAGGGTCACCTCGCGCGCGACCACGCCCAGCTTCGGACGGCCGGCGGCACGCGGCTGCGTGCGCGGCAGGCGTTGCAGCACGTCTTCTTCGGTGCCGATGAAATTGATCTCGACCGGGCGGCTGGTCACCAGGTCGAGGATGGCGATCGACTGTTCGGCGCCGTTGTCGAGGGCGCGCTTGACGGCGCGCACGACGTCGGGCAGTGCGCCCTTGGCCAGGAGCTCGGTTCCGGCGAATGCAATGCAATGAGTGGGCAACATGATTTCTCCAATCAGCAAAAGGAGCGCGCGGACGCGTGCATGTCTCCGATATTACCCGGATAAAAACAGCAATGCAATAACGCCCGGATAGAATTATCGGGCTTACTTCACCAGCATGCGCGCAACCTTGTCCGTCACATCGATGTCTGGCCGGTGCCAGATGGTCCTGGTCAGGACCAGTTCGATGCCTTGCTGCTGGCGGATGATCGCGATGACCTCGTTGATGCGCGCCACCATGCGCGTGCGCTCCTGCAGTTTGCGCTCCGCCAGGTCCTCCTGGAACGTCGCCTGCTCACGCCGGACCATGCGTTCCAGCTCGCCGACTTCGCGCGAACGCACGATGTGTTCGCGTTCGCTCAGGTGCAGCGTATCGCGCGCGAGCTTGTCCGACAGCTCGCGCAGGCGGCGCAGGTCGGTCTGGATCTGCTGCTGGCGCGGGCCGAAGTCGGCTTCGATGCGCTTTGCTACCGCCTGGGCGTAGGCAGATTCGCTCAGGAGGCGTTCGACGTTGACGACGGCGATGCGCGCCTCGCGCCGGGCTTCCTGCGCCGCCAGCGGAGCGCCCAGGCCGGCCAACGCCAGGCACAGGCACACGGCCGCGACGTGTTTCATGGTGGTTTTCAAGTCAGATCCTCTGCTGTCGGCGCTGTCCGCTCGCGCTGGTCGATGTTCAGGGCCGGGGGAGTCCACATGATAGCGGAGGCGTCGTCCGCATTCTTCACGGCCAGCGCCGCGCCGCCGGCGCGCGCGGCCTCGAAGGCCCGTAGTTCGCGCATCAACTTGTCCAGGCCCTCGGCCCGGCAGCGCCTCGCCAGCTCGTCCTGGGTCATCAGGCCGTAGGGATCGGCCAGCCGATACAACCCGTCGCTCATCGCCAGCACGGCGGTGCCCGGCGCCAGCCGCACCGCCGTTTCGCGGGCGCTGAATTCGCCTTCGCCTTCACTGTGCAGCGCCAGGCACAGCACGCTGGGCCTGGGCGACGCGTGCTGGGTCTCGCGCCGCGCGCGCAGCAGCGGCAGCAGGCGCTCGCGCCGCAGCGCGGGGTCGACCACGCCTTCCGCGTTCAGTTGCGCCACCGCGTCCTGCACCAC
>DEKZ01000101.1:8193-8636 GCA_002354135.1 Massilia sp. UBA2709
CGCCACCGCGTCCTGCACCACCGTCTCGAATGGATTCTCGTAAGGGTCGAGGTCGTCGACCCTGCCGTCCGCGCCGATGGCGAAGGCCTTGCAGTCGCCCAGGCAGTACAGGGAAACGTCGGAATGGCTGCTTGCGTGGCGGATGCGGATCCACGTCATCGCCGCGAGCGGGTGGGCGTAGAGCGGGACCTCCTGGCCGGCCGTCTTGTCCGCATAGGCGTGGCGCACGGCGCGCAGCGCCAGGCGCACGCTGTCGGCCTGGGAGCGTGCGGCATCGACGGTGCGGGCGAGCTCGCCGGCAAAGGCCTGGACGAACCAGGCGACGTCCCCCTTTTTCGGGTCGACGTAATCCTGGTCGGCGACGGAAGTTGCGCCATCGACGACCAGCAGGTCGAGCAGGCCGTCCGTTTCGAAGACAGCCACGAGGTCTTCATTGATGTCGT
>DEKZ01000101.1:8673-27464 GCA_002354135.1 Massilia sp. UBA2709
CGATCGTCATTCAGTGGTCATGTAGCTGCCGATGACATGATGTTATCACCGCATCGGCTCGCCTGAGCGCTATCTCAGCCACATTCCCCGACATATTGGCAGTTGTCGCAGCGGGTGCAGCCGTCGAGCTTGCGCAGGGCCCGCGCGCCGCACTCCGGACACTTGCCGGCCGATGCCAGACTCCCCGCTGGCGCTGCCGCCGGTGCAGGCCCCGGCGGCACTGCCGCGTGATCGCCGCGCGCCGCCAGCTGGCGCGCCAGCTGCGCCACCGGCACCTGGTTGCCCTGGCTGTCGAGAAAACCGCGCCGCACCAGCAGCCGCTGCAACATGAAGCCGACCGCCGCCGCTTCCGAATCGTGGAACACCGGCACCTCGACCCCGTCTTCGCGCGTGAGCGTCCCGCAGCGCACCGGACCCTTTTCCCAGACCACGTCGCGCATGTCGGCCAGGGCCTTGGCGATCGGGCCGCCGGCGCGCGCCAGCATCGACAATAAACGCATCGAGGAAGTGATCCATTGCTGGCCGTCGGTGCGCTGGCCGGCCGGCATGAAGAATTCGAAGGGCCGCTCGATGGTGACGCCCTGGCCTTCGCTCACGCCCTCGACTCGGATGAAGCTGACCGTCAGGTAGAAAGTCTTGCGGCCCTCCTGGGTCGAGTATTCGATCTTTGACGTTACCGATTCCAGTTCGCCCAGCGGACGGTTCTCGAAGCGCTTGCGCAGCGGGTCTTCTTCCAGCACCGGCTGCGCTTCCGGCTGGGGCGCCGCGCCCAGCACCTGGCCGACCACCGTGTTGGGCCGGTAGGTCGCCAGGCCCTTCAGGCCGGCGCGCCAGGCTTCGCTGTACAGGTCGCGGAAGTCCTCGTAGGGATAGTCCGCGGGCACGTTGACCGTCTTCGAGATCGCGGTGTCGATGAAGGGTTGTACGGCTTCGAGCATGCGCAGGTGGTCGTCGGCGCTCATTTCCAGCGCGGTGACGAACTGCGCCGGCAATGGCGCATCCGGAGCGAGGTCGGGATGGCGCCGGCGGTACAGGCGCCAGGCATGGTCCTCCACGGTGTAGCTGCGCATGCTGTTGTCGGGCATGCGCTTCTTGCGCTGGTAGGTCCAGGAATAGGGCGGCTCGATGCCGTTCGAGGCATTGTCCGCGAAGGCCAGCGAAATGGTGCCGGTGGGGGCGATCGACAGCAGGTGCGAATTGCGGATGCCGTGCACACGGATCGCTTCGCGCAGCGCCTCGGGCAGGCGCGCCACGAAACGGCCTTCGAGGTAGCGCGTGGCGTCGAACAGGGGGAAGGCGCCTTTTTCGCGCGCCAGTTCGCTCGACGCCGCATAGGCCGCGTCGCGCAACTGTTCTGCGATGCGGGCGGCCAGGGCCCGGCCTTCGTGGGTGTCGTAGCGCAGGCCCAGCATCACCAGCGCGCTGCCCAGGCCCAGGAAACCCAGGCCGATGCGGCGCTTGGCCCGGGCTTCGCGCGCCTGCTGCGGCAGCGGCCACTCGGTGGCGTCGAGCACCAGGTCGAGCATGCGCACCGCCACCGCGGCGACCTCGCGCATGCGCTCGAAGTCGAAGCGGGCTTCGGGCTCGAAGGGATGGTCGACGAAGCAGGTAAGGTTCAGCGAGCCGAGGTCGCAGCAGCCGTAGGCGGGCAGGGGCTGTTCGCCGCAGGGATTGGTGGCGCGCAGCTCTTCGGCATACCAGAGGTTGTTTTCCTCGTTCATGCGGTCCACGAACAGCACGCCCGGCTCGGCGTGGTCGTAGGTGGACAGCATGATCTTGTCCCACAGCTCGCGCGCACGCACTTCGTGGTAGAGCCACAAACCGTCCTCGCGCAGCCGGGCGCCCATGGCGACGGCGTCTTCGCCGGGTTCTGCACGGTGCACAAGGGCGAACGGCGCATCCGCTTCGAGCGCGCGCATGAAGGCGTCGGTCACGCCGACCGAGATGTTGAAGTTCGAGAGGCCCCCGAGGTCCTTGGCGGCGATAAAGCGTTCGATGTCGGGGTGGTCGATGCGCAGCACGCCCATCTGGGCACCGCGCCGGGCGCCGGCCGATTCGACCGTTTTGCAGGAAGCGTCGAACAGTTCCATGTACGACACCGGGCCGGAGGCGCGCGAACGGGTGCCGCGCACCAGGCTGCCGAAGGGGCGGATGGCGCTGAAGTCGTAGCCGACGCCGCCGCCGCGCCGCATGGTCTCGGCCGCTTCCGACAGCGCGGTATAGATGCCGGGCAGGCCGTCTTCGACACCCGTGACCGAGTCGCCGACCGGCTGCACGAAACAGTTGATGAGAGTGGCCTTGATGTTCAGGCCGGCGGCGGAGTTGATGCGTCCGCCGGGGACGAAGCCCTGTTCCTGGGCCCAGAGGAAACGTGCGGCGAACTCGGCGCGCCGCTCGGGCGCCTCCAGCGCGGCAAGGGCGTTGGCCACGCGCCGGCGCACGTCGGCGATCGAGGTTTCCCCGCCTTTCGCATATTTCTCGCGCAGGACGTCGAGCGAGACCTCCTGCGGCGCATGTGCTCTCGACAATTGATCGGCTGCATTCATGTCAGGCGTCTCCCGTGCATGAATGCCGCCGCCCGGTCAGGGCTTGTCGATGATGATGTGCGGCGCGGCCGGGTCGGTGGCGCCGGGGACCGGGCCGGAGGAAGCTGCCGACGTGGCCGCCGGGCTGGCCGCCGGGGCCTGCGCGGCAAGGTGTGCTTCCAGCTCGACCACGCGCAGCTCGAGGGCCTCCAGCTTGGCGCGGGTCTTCGCCAGCACCTGGGCCTGGATGTCGAATTCCTCGCGGGTCACCAGGTCGAGCTTGGAAAAGCCCTGGGTCATCATCGCCTTGACGTTGCGTTCGATGTCCTTGGCGGGCGAGCTTTCCATGGCCTGGTTGATTTTGCCCTGCAAGTCGTTGAAGAAGTTGTTCATGTCCATCTGTCCTAGTGTTCCGGCCGTTGCACCACCCTGGTGCGAAATAGTGTGCAGTGGCCTGCTTTGGTGCGCCGTGACGCGTCATGCAGCAGGCACGCACCCGTTTGTGATTATTGGAACCAGAAGTGTGGCACCTGCGTGAAAAATCAGGCGCTCAGATGCCGCTTATCCCCTGGCACGCATTCTGCTAAAGGAAAGGTAAGCCGAATGACGCACAGATTGTAAACCGCATCGTCGTAATCGTTCCAATAGTTCCAATAACGAAGGGGAATCGTCATGAAAAGCAGGATGGCAGCAAGCGCGGCGGCGTTCACGCTGGTAGTAACCGGCGGCAGCCTGGCGCGGGCACAGGAAGCGCCCGCGCCCGTGCACCAGGTCAGCTACAACGCCGCGCTCACCAGCGAATACCGCTACCGCGGCCTGTCGCAGACGCGCTTCGAACCGGCCCTGCAGGGCGGCGCCGACTACACCCACGGCCCGAGCGGCTTCTACGCCGGCACCTGGCTGTCGACCATCAAGTGGATCGACGATGCCGGCGGCGACGCGAACGTCGAGGTCGACCTGTACGCCGGCAAGCGCGGCCAGGTGACGGACAGCATCAGCTACGACGTGGGCGGCCTGTATTACGTGTATCCGTCGAACGGCCTGCCGACCAACGCCAACACCTTCGAGCTCTACGGCCAGCTCGGGTTCGGCCCGGCCTACGTCAAGTACTCGCATGCGACCAGCAACCTGTTCGGCACCGCCGACAGCAAGGGCAGCGGCTACCTCGACATCGGTGCCAACGTCCCGGTCGCCGACAAGCTCGTGCTCAACCTGCATGCGGGACGCCAGCGCGTGAAGAACAACGGCGCCTACTCGTACAACGACTACAAGGTCGGCCTGACGTACGACTTCGGCGTCGCCACCGCCTCGCTGGCCTGGATCAAGGCGAACACCGACGCCTACCTCAGCCCGCGCGGCAAGAACCTCGGCAAGTCGGCGGCCGTGTTTTCCGTATCAAAAACTTTCTGAAAGAGGCATCACCATGAAACTGATTACCGCCATCATCAAGCCCTTCAAGCTCGACGAAGTGCGCGAGGCCCTGTCCGAAATCAACGTGCAGGGCATGACGGTGACCGAAGTGAAAGGCTTCGGCCGCCAGAAGGGCCACACCGAGCTCTACCGCGGCGCCGAGTACGTGGTCGACTTCCTGCCGAAGATCAAGATCGAGGCGGCCGTCGACGACGCCGTGGTCGACCAGGTGATCGACGCGATCCAGGGCGCTGCCCGCACCGGCAAGATCGGCGACGGCAAGATCTTCGTTTCCGACCTCAACCAGGTCATCCGTATCCGCACCGGCGAAACCGGCAACGACGCACTCTAAGGGGATCCCAATGAAAGCTATCGCTCCCAAAATCCTCGGCGCCGCACTGGGCCTGGGCCTGGCCCTGCCGGCCATGGCCGCGCCCTCCATCAACAAGGGCGACACCGCCTGGATGTTCGTCGCCACGCTGCTGGTGATCATGATGTCGATCCCTGGCCTGGCCCTGTTCTACGGCGGCCTGGTGCGCGCCAAGAACATGCTCTCGGTGCTGCTGCAGGTCTTCATGATCTTTTCCCTGGTCATCGTGCTGTGGTGCCTGTACGGCTATTCGCTGGCCTTTACCGGCGGCAGCCCCTTCATCGGCGGCTTCGACCGCGCCTTCCTGAACGGCATCTTCGACCCGGCCACCGGCGTCTTCAGCATGGCCGGGACCTTCAGCAAGGAAACGATGATCCCCGAGTTCATCTTCGTTGCCTTCCAGGGCACCTTCGCCGCGATCACCTGCGGCCTGATCGTCGGCGCCTTTGCCGAGCGCGCGCGCTTCGCCGCCGTGCTGCTGTTCGTCGTGCTGTGGTTCACCTTCGGCTACCTGCCGGTCGCGCACATGGTCTGGTTCTGGGCCGGCCCCGACGCCATCACCGACGCCGCCTCGCTGGCCACCGTCACCGATGCCGCCGGCTGGCTGTGGCAGAAGGGCGCGCTCGACTTCGCCGGCGGCACCGTGGTCCACATCAACGCGGCGGTGGCCGGCCTGGTCGGCGCCTACGTGATCGGCAAGCGCGTCGGCTACGGCCGCGAATCGATGGCCCCGCACTCGATGACCATGACCATGATCGGCGCTTCGCTGCTGTGGGTGGGCTGGTTCGGCTTTAACGCCGGCTCGGCGCTGGAAGCGGGCGACGTCGCCGCCCTGGCTTTCGTGAATACCCTGCTGGCCACCGCCGCCGCCACCGTTGCCTGGACCTTCGGCGAATGGGCAACCAAGGGCAAGCCCTCGATGCTGGGCGGCGCTTCGGGCGCGGTCTCGGGCCTGGTGGCCATTACCCCGGCCTGCGGCTTCGTCGGCCCGATGGGCGCGCTGATCATCGGCCTGGTGGGCGGCCTGGTTTGCCTGTGGGGCGTGAATGGACTGAAGCGCATGCTGCGCGTGGACGATTCGCTCGACGTGTTCGGCGTGCATGGTGTCGGCGGTATCGTCGGTGCCCTGCTGACCGGCGTGTTCGCCGCGCCCCAGCTGGGCGGCCAGGGCATCTGGGACTACGTCACCAACAAGCCATCAAGCGAGACCTACTCGATCGCCCACCAGCTCTGGGTGCAGGCGCAGGCGGTCGGCGTGACCATCGTCTGGTCGGCACTCGTGGCCTTCGTTGCCTTCAAGGTGGTGGACCTGGCGATCGGCCTGCGCGTGCCGGAAGAGCAGGAACGCGAGGGCCTGGACCTTACCAGCCACGGCGAAAGGGCGTACCATTCGTGATAGCCGCGAGCCGGTAGATGAGGGCGCCCCGCGGGGCGCCTTTTTTGTGTGCGGACTTGCAGGCGAAGCCTTTAAAATGGGTGAATTGCCCCAAGATAATGGCACTCATTGCCAAGAAGCCAATAAGGACGCACCACATGGTTCCGCACCTCGCCACCGCCTTGACCGGCCCGCTACTCGACTTAGAAAAGAAAATCCTCGATGCCACCCCGGCCATCGAGCGCTGGTTCCGTCTCGAGTGGCAGGAGCATACGCCGCCGTTCTACTGCTCGGTCGACCTGCGCAATGCCGGCTACAAGCTGGCGCCGGTCGACACCAACCTGTTCCCGGGCGGTTTCCACCACCTGGCCACCGAAATGCTGCCCCTGACCGTGCAGGCGGCGATGGCGGCCATCGACAAATACTGCCCGGACGCGCGCAACCTGCTCCTGGTTCCCGAAACCCACACGCGCAATCCGCAATACCTGCAGAACGTCGCACGCCTGATGCAGATCTTCCGCCAGACCGGCCTGCACGTGCGCCTCGGCTCGCTGTCGCCGGAAGTGACCCAGCCGACGCCGCTGGCGCTGCCGGACGGGAACATGCTGGTGGTCGAGCCCCTGGTGCGTTCGCCCAATGGCCGCCGCCTCGGCCTGGCCGACTTCGATCCCTGCACCATCCTGCTGAACAACGACCTGTCGGCCGGCATCCCGTCCATCCTGGAAAACGTGCACGAGCAGTCGCTGCTGCCGCCGCTGCATGCGGGCTGGGCGCTGCGCCGCAAGAGCAACCACCTGAAGGCGCTCGACGAAGTGGCCAAGAAGTTCGGCAAACTGATCGACATCGACCCGTGGATGGTCAACCCGCTACATGCGAAAGTCAGCGAAGTCGACCTCGAGCACGACCAGGGCACCGAAGCGCTGGCCGACGCCGTCTCGTCGCTGCTCTCGAAGATCAAGAAGAAGTACAAGGAATACGGCATGAAGGAGCAGAAGCCCTTCGTGATCGTGAAGCCCGACGCCGGCACCTACGGCATGGGCGTAACGACCATCAAGGACGCCAGCGAAGTGCGCGACCTGACCCTGAAGCAACGCGCCAGGATGTCGGTCATCAAGGATGGCGTGGCCGTGACCGACCTGGTCGTGCAGGAGGGCGTGCCGACTTTCGAGAGCATCGACGACGCGGTTGCCGAGCCGGTGGTCTACATGATCGACCGCTACGTGGTGGGCGGCTTCTACCGCGTGCACGCCGAGCGCGGCGTCGACCAGAACCTGAACGCGCCGGGCTCGCAGTTCGTGCCGCTGGCTTTTGCCCAGCAGCACGCGGTGCCGGACCTGAAGGCCAAGCCGGGCACGGCGGCGCCGAACCGCTTCTACGTCTACGGCGTGGTGGCGCGCCTGGGCTTGCTGGCCGCCTCGCTCGAGATGGAGCGCACCGATCCGAATCCGGAAGTGTATTGATCCGGCTTGCCGAACGGGTAAGGAAAGGGACCGCTTGCGGTCCCTTTTTCATTGGCTTTTCGTGGAGACAGGTAGGGTGGGCACACTCCGTGCCCACGCGTTACGCACGTGACCGGCAGTCACAGACGGCAATGTGTCGCCCGCAAAGTATGCACTGGGCGCACACCGGGCCGGGGTTGACGTTAGCAGGCGATACGTTCCAGCCAACGAAGAACGGATACGCACGTAGCGCGGGGCACGGGGGGCCCACCCTACNNTTGAACGCGTGGGCGGCGCAGTATTCGCGTGCGTGCCGCCTGCCCGGTGGAGCCGTCTACCCTACGGCTTTTTCCTGCACATGTAGATGAACTGCGAGCGCAGCGGCGGCGCGACCGCGGCCAGGGTTTCGGTCACCAGGGCAGGCAGGCCGGCCAGGGCGCGGCTGATGGGCGGGACCAGCAGCAGGGTCTGGTATTGCTGGCGCTCGCCGGGCCAGAAGCCGTCGAGCTCCTCGCGGGTGACGCGCCGCACGTGCGGATTCTTCGGGTTGTTGTAGCGGAAGTCGAACACCATGCACCAGCCGCCGGGCCTGAGCACGCGCCACATGTCGGCCGCGAGTTGCTGGCGCAAGCCGGGATCGAGAAGGGAAGAGAACACGGTGTGCGCGGCGACGAGGTCGCTGCTGCCCGCCGCCAGGCTTGCCAGCGTGCCGCAATGCCAGCGTACCCCGGCCGCGGTGCGCTGGGCAGCAAGTTCGAGCCGCTCCTGCTGCAGTTCGACCCCGGTGAGGTTGGCGGGCGTGGCGCCCCAGTCGATGAGCTGGCGCAGGAAGGCGCCGCTGCCGCAGCCGGCATCGACCACCCGCACGTGGGTGAGGTCGGTGCCGACGGTTGCGACCAGCATGCGCGAGAGCGCGCGCGCGCGCATGCCCTGCTGCAGCACGATGTCGGGCCGGTGCCAGGCATAGCGCGCCAGCGCGGCGCCGCCATGCCAGCCGCGGTGGGCATGCACGCCGCGTTCGCGGTCGGCCTGATGGTCAAGTTGAGCGTCCATGCCACCATCGTCGCGCACCGACAAGGAGGGGATTTGCGCGCGCTCAGGCGTGTGTGCGATCCAGCGCAAATTGCTAATCGGAATTGCGTGCTTGCCGACATCGTTGCGGCCGGGCCGGTCGGCCGCGCGGTTTCGGGTTTCCAGCTAAAATCGTGGGCATTACCTTCGATGGACACATCCATGAAAATCGCTTTCCTCGCCGATCCTCTTTCCAGCTTCAAGATCTACAAGGACTCGACCTTCGCCATGATGCGCGAAGCGGCGCGACGCGGCCATGAAGTCTATGCCTTCCAGCAGCGCGACATGGCCCTGGAGCAGGGCGTCGTCACCGCCGAGGTGGCGCGCATCCACCTGACCGGCGATCCGGACGCGTGGTACCGCGCCGACGACGCGCACGACGTGCGCCTGTCGGGCTTCGACGCGATCATCGAGCGCAAGGATCCGCCCTTCGACATGGAGTACGTCTACGGCACCTATCTGCTGGAATTGGCGGAAAAGCAGGGCGCGCGCGTGTTCAACAAGCCTTCGGCGATCCGCGACCACAACGAGAAGCTGGCGATCGGCCAGTTCAGCGAATTCACCTCGCCGACCCTGGTGAGCTCCTCGGAAAAGCGCCTGCGCGCCTTCCACGCCCAGCACGGCGACGTGATCTTCAAGCCGCTCGACGGCATGGGCGGCGCCGGCATCTTCCGCGTCAAGCACGATGCCATGAACCTGGGCGCGATCATCGAAACGCTCACCGACAACGGAAAACGCACCATTATGGTGCAGCGCTACATTCCGGACATCGTCAAGGGCGACAAGCGCATCCTCGTCATCGGCGGCAAGCCGGTGCCGTTCGCGCTGGCGCGCATTCCGCAGGGCAGCGAAGTGCGCGGCAACCTGGCCGCCGGCGGCATCGGCGTGGCCCAGCCGATTACCGAGCGCGACCGCCAGATCGCCGAAGCCATCGGTCCCGTGCTGGCCGAGCGTGGGCTGTTGCTGGTAGGATTAGATGTGATTGGCGATTTCCTGACCGAGGTGAATGTCACCAGCCCGACCTGCTTCCAGGAGATCACCGACCAGACCGGTTTCGACGTGGCCGCGATGTTCATCGACGCGGTCGAACAGCAGGTAGCGGGCAAATAAGCGGGAACATACACATCATGGTAGGGATATTGCTCCTGACCCACGCACCATTGGGCCAGGCATTCATCGCGGCGGTCGCGCACGTGTTTCGCGGACCGACCGAACGCTTCGAGGCCATCGACGTGACGGCCGACCAGGACCTGGTCGACGTTAACTGCAAGGCCAAGGAAGCGATCGCACGCCTGGACGATGGCGACGGCGTGCTGGTCATCACCGACATCAAGGGCGGCACGCCGTCCAATTGCTGCAATTCGCTGGCCGAGGCGGGGCACGTGGAAGTCATCGCCGGCATCAGCCTGCCGATGCTGCTGCGCGCGATCACCTATCGCCGCGACACGCTCGACGTGGTGGTGGAAATGGCGCTGGCCGGCGCCCAGAACGGCGCGGTGCGGGTCGATAACCGCATCCGCGTCGGTTCCTGATGTGGAAGTAGACGAGGGCGCCCGGCGTCCTTTGGCGTAGCGCGGTTCTGACTGTAGTTCTGAAGACGAAGAAGACAACGACAACATGATTCAACAAGAGCTCGAGATTATCAACAAACTGGGCCTGCATGCCCGCGCATCCGCCAAATTCACCCAACTGGCCGCGAAGTACAAGAGCGACGTCTGGCTCACCCGCAACGGCCGCCGCATCAACGCCAAGTCCATCATGGGCGTGATGATGCTGGCCGCCGGCATGGGCGCGAAAGTGACCCTGGAAGCGGACGGCAGCGACGAGCAAGAGGCGGTCAGCGCGCTGACCGCCTTGATCAACGACAAGTTCGGCGAAGGCGAGTAATGCCCGACTCCGGCCGCTATCGTTCGGGACCTTCGATGGCTTCGTTCACGCTCCATGGCATTCCGGTTTCGCGCGGCATCTCGATCGGCCGCGCGCACCTGCTCACGCCGGCGGCGCTGGACGTCAAGCACTATCTCGTCCCGGAAGAACAGGTCGAAGCCGAAGTCAAGCGCCTGCAGGACGCGATTGCCGAAGTGCACCGCAACTTGCAGGAGCTGTGGACCGACCTGCCGAAGGATGCCCCGACCGAGCTGGGCGCCTTCATCGACGTCCACGCGCTGATCCTGTCCGACCCCATGATCTCGGAAGCGCCGCTCGAGATCATCCGCACGCGCCACTACAACGCCGAGTGGGCGCTGGTGACCCAGATCGACGAGCTCTCGGCCCAGTTCGACGAGATCGAGGACGAGTACCTGCGCGAGCGCAAGCAGGACATCCAGCAGGTCGCCGAGCGCGTGCTGAAGGTCCTGATGGGCACGGCCCTCTCCGTGCCGCCGGTGCTGGCCGGCGAAGACGACTACCACCCGCAGATGATCGTGGTCGCGCACGACATCTCGCCGGCCGACATGCTGGCTTTCCGCGACCGCTCCTTCATCGGTTTCGTCACCGACGTCGGCGGCCAGAACTCGCACACGGCCATCGTCGCGCGCTCGCTCGACATTCCGGCGGCGGTCGGCATGAGCCAGGCTTCACGCCTGATCGAGCAGGACGACTGGGTCATCATCGACGGCGACGCCGGCGTGGTGATCTGCAATCCGAGCCAGCTGGTGCTCGAGCAGTACCGCGCGCGCCAGGCCGCGCTGGTCAAGGCCAGGAAGCGCCTGCTGAAACTGAAGAAGACGCCGGCGGTGACCAAGGACGGCACCGCGATCCGCCTGATGGCCAACATCGAACTGCCCGACGACTGCCCGCATGCGCTGGAAGCCGGCGCGACCGGCGTCGGCCTGTTCCGCTCCGAATTCCTGTTCATGGGACGCGGCGGCCACGCGTTGAAGGTGCCGAGCGAAGACGAGCAGTTCGAGCAGTACCGCAAGGCGGTGGTGGCGATGAAGGGCAGGCCGGTGACGATCCGCACCCTGGACGTCGGCGCCGACAAGCCGCTCGACCCGACCGAGCACACCGCCCTGAACCCGGCGCTGGGCCTGCGCGCGATCCGCTACTGCCTGGCCGAGCCGCAGCTGTTCCTGACCCAGCTGCGCGCGATCCTGCGCGCATCAAGCTTCGGCAAGGTGCGGATCCTGATCCCGATGCTGGCGCATGCCTTCGAGATCGACCAGACCCTGCACATGATCGAGCAGGCCAAGTTCCAGCTGCGCGAACAGAACATCAAGTACGACCCGGCGATCGAGGTCGGCGCCATGATCGAGATCCCGGCCGCCGCGCTGGCGCTGCCGATGTTCGTCAAGCGCATGAACTTCCTGTCGATCGGCACCAACGACCTGATCCAGTACACGCTGGCGATCGACCGCGTCGACTATGAAGTCGCCCACCTGTACAACCCGCTGCACCCGGCGGTGCTGCAGCTGATCGGCATGACCATCGCGGCCGGGCAGAAGGCCGGCATCGACGTCGCCGTGTGCGGCGAGATGGCGGGCGACATCAAGCTGACGCGCCTGCTGCTGGGCATGGGCCTGCGCGAATTCTCGATGCATCCAGCCCAGCTGCTGTCGGTGAAGCAGGAAATCCTCGGCGCCGACCTGGCCCAGATCGCGCCGCGAATGCGCCGCATCATGCGCTCGATGGAGCCTGGCGAGATCCAGGACGCCGTCGAACAGCTGCAACTCATGTAATGCCACAGGCGGCCCTGCGAGCCGCCGTCTACAACACCGAAGAAAGTCTCATGGGATCCATTGGAATCGTCTCACCGCAAGCGATGCATTTCGCCGAGCCGCTGCGCCTGCAAAGCGGCGCCAGCCTCGGCGACTACACGCTGATGTATGAAACCTACGGCACGTTGAATGCCGACCGCTCGAACGCGGTGCTGATCTGTCACGCCCTGAACGCCTCGCACCACGTGGCCGGCACCTATGCCGACCAGCCGAAAAGCGCGGGCTGGTGGGACAACATGGTCGGGCCGGGCAAGCCGGTCGACACCGACCGCTTCTTCGTCATCGGCGTCAACAACCTCGGTTCCTGCTTCGGCTCGACCGGCCCGATGCACACCAATCCCGCCACCGGCAAGCCTTATGGGGCGGCGTTCCCGCTGCTGACGGTGGAGGACTGGGTGGCGGCGCAAGCGCGCCTGGCCGACCGCCTGGGCATCGAATGTTTTGCAGCCGTGATGGGCGGCTCGCTCGGCGGCATGCAGGCGCTCTCGTGGAGCATCATGTTCCCCGAGCGCCTGCGCCACTGCATCGTGATCGCCTCCACGCCGAAACTGTCGGCCCAGAACATCGCCTTCAACGACGTCGCGCGCCAGGCCATCCTCACCGATCCGGACTACCGCGGCGGCGACTTCTACGAACACGGCGTGGTCCCGAAGAACGGCCTGAAGGTCGCGCGCATGGTCGGCCACATCACCTATCTGTCGAACGACGACATGGCGGAAAAGTTCGGCCGCAAGCTGCGCAACGCCGCCGAAACCAACGACTACAAATTCGACTTCGGCATCGACTTCGAGATCGAGTCCTACCTGCGCTACCAGGGCGACAAGTTCTCGGAATACTTCGACGCCAATACCTACCTCCTGATCACCAAGGCGCTCGACTACTTCGATCCGGCGCGCGAGCACGGCGGCGACCTGACGAAGGCGCTGGCCGGCACCCGCGCCCAGTTCCTGATCGCCTCCTTCACCACCGACTGGCGCTTCTCGCCGGAGCGCAGCCGCGAGATCGTCGAAGCATTGATTTCGAACCGGCGCAAGGTGACCTACGCCGAGATCGACGCGCCGCACGGGCACGACGCCTTCCTGCTGGAAGACGCGCGCTACATGGGCGTGGTGCGGGCCTACTACGACCGCATCTGGGAACAAGGCACGGCCAAGGAGGCGGCATGAAATTCGAAGACCTGAAAACCCTGCGCCCCGACCTGGCCTTCATCGCCGACTGGGTGCCCGAGCGCGCCCATGTGCTCGACGTCGGCTGCGGCGACGGCGCCATGCTGCGCTACCTGGAGACGGGTAAGCAATGCACCGGCTACGGCATCGAGATCGCCGACGACAAGGTACTCGAGAGCACCCGGCGCGGCATCAGCGTGATCCAGCACGACATGGAAGAGGGCCTGGACCTGTTCGGCGACAACGCCTTCGATACGGTGCTCTGCCTGTCCTCGCTGCAGATGATGCTGCACGTGGAAGCGCGCCTGCGTGACATCGTGCGCGTCGGCACCGAGGCGATCGTCTCCTTCCCGAACTTCGCCTACTGGCCGCACCGGGTGGCCCTGCTCAAGGGCCGCATGCCGGTCTCGCGCACGCTGCCCTACCAGTGGTTCGACACCCCGAACGTGCGCTACGCAACGATCGTCGACTTCAAGCAGCTGGCCGAGGAGTGCGGGCTGGAAGTGCTGGACTACGTCGCCCTGGCCGAGGGCAAGCCGGTCAGCTTCCTGCCGAACCTGCGCGGCAGCCTGGCGGTGTTCAGGTTGCGCAAGAAGGCGAAGCCGGCCTGATTGTTGGCGGCGACTGTAGGGTGGGCACTCCGTGCCCACGCGAAAATCCGCAGATGTTGGCTGCGTTACGACGTTATCGGCAGATCAGGGCACACTGTCACCATGAGCTCACTCCGCAGCCTTGAAATGGCTAACGTAGAGCGAGCATCCGCGTGGGCACGAGGTGCCCACCCTACAGGAAGCGCTTGCGGAGACGACCGACGCGAACCCCAGCGGTTGCGCCATCCGCCACCTTGCGCCATGATGGCGCCCGTGGTCGCGCCTATTCATTCGTGCATACCCCATCCACGTATTTCTGCGACGATGTTGTTATCAAAAACAGCACGGCTATCGATACCATGAAGAAACTTAAACATCTTGCCCTCAGCCTTGCCATGCTTGCGAGCATCGGCACGGCCTATGCCCAGGACCAGGTCGTCCAGGACGGCATCGCCGTCAAGCCGCTGTCCCGGGTGCGCGTGCTCGTTCCGGAAGAGCAGATGAACGAGGCCGCGGCCCAGCAGTACCGGGAAATGCTGTCGGAAGCGCAGCAGAAGGGCGCCCTGGTCCCGACGAGCGATCCGCAGGTGAAGCGCCTGCGCGCTGTCGCCCAGCGCATCATCCCGTACACGCCGCGCTGGAACCAGGCGGCGAAGAACTGGCAGTGGGAAGTCAATCTCTTCGACTCGCCCCAGGTCAACGCTTTCTGCATGCCGGGCGGCCGCATCGGCTTCTTCACCGGCATCATCAACCAGCTGAAGCTGACCGACGACGAGATGGCCGCCATCATGGGCCACGAGATCGCGCACGCATTGCGCGAACACGGCCGCGAGCGCACCGCCAAGTCGGGCATCACCTCGATGGTGGCGCGCGGCGCCGGCGCCCTGGGCGCGGCCATCTTCGGCATCGACCCGAACATCACCAACACCGTCACCGGCCTGGTGGGGCAGGGCGTCGTCCTGAAGTTCTCGCGCGACGAGGAACGCGAGGCCGACCTGGTGGGCCTCGATATCGCCGCCCGCGCCGGCTACGATCCGCGTGCGGGCGTGGCCCTGTGGCGCAAGATGGGCGCGCTGAACAAGGCGGCGCCGCCGGAATTCATGTCGACCCACCCGGGCGGCGAAACCCGCATCGGCGACATGGAGCGGCACATGAACGTGCTGCTGCCGCTGTATGCGCGCGCGAAGGGCACGACGGTCAACAAGCTGCCGCCCTACCGTACCAACGTCGCACTGAAGTAAATAGATGGGCCACCAGGCAGAAGCCAACTCCTACGTCCCCCTGCCGGTCCGCAACGGCGTCGCGCCCAGCTACCTGTGGCTGACCGAGACGCTGGCCGGCGGCATGCTGCGCTTCCTGGCCGAGCGTTTTCCCGACGTCTCGGCCACGTCTTGGGCCGACCGCCTGCAGCGTGGCGAGGTGGTCGACGCCCAGGGCAAGCCCTTGCAAGCGGACAGCCATGTCCGCAAGGGCATGCGCATCTGGTACTACCGCGAGCTCGACCAGGCGGAGACGCCGATCCCGTTCAAGGAACAGATCCTGTTCCAGGACGAGCACCTGCTCATCGTCGACAAGCCGCATTTTTTACCGATGATCCCGACCGGGCGCTTCCTGCACGAGACCCTGCTGGTGCGCCTGAAGGCGCAACTGGAACTGCCGCACCTGGTGCCCATCCACCGGCTCGACCGCGAGACCGCCGGCGTGGTGATCTTCTCGCACAACATCGAGACGCGCGGCACATACCAGTCGATGTTCCAGAAACGCGTGGTGAAGAAGGTCTACGAGGCCCTGGCGGGCCCGATCGAAGGAAGGGAATTCCCCTTCACCTACCGCAGCCGGATGCAGGATGCGGCGCAGTTTTTCGTCAGCGAAGAGGTGCCGGGCGAGCCGAATTCGGAAACCGTGATCGAGATGATCGAGCGCCGCGGCGACGTGGTGCGCTACCGCCTGCATCCGCATACGGGGCGCAAGCACCAGCTGCGCCTGCACCTGTCTTCGCTCGGGGCGCCGATCCTGAACGACGCGTTTTACCCGGTGGCGCTGCCCTGCAAGGGCGACGATTTCAGCGCGCCGCTGCAGTTGCTGGCGCGTTCGATCAGTTTCGAGGACCCTTTGAGCGGCGCGCTGCGTAGCTTCCACAGCGAACGTACGCTGGACTGGCCGGCGTAGGTGATTGGTGGGCACGGGGCGCCCACCCTGCGGCTCGCAACATCCACCTACGTCCGACATCTGTAGGGTGGGCGCCCTGTGCCCACCGATTTCATCACAGCTTATAGTCGATGATCAGCGGCGCGTGATCCGAGAAGCGCTCGTCCTTGTACACCGACACCGCATGCGCCGTGGCGGCGATGCCAGGGGTGGCGACGTGGTAGTCGATGCGCCAACCGACGTTGTTGGCCCAGGCCTGGCCGCGGTTGCTCCACCAGGTGTAGTCGGCGGCTTCGGGCGCGACCACGCGATGCACGTCCACCAGACCCAGTTCGTCGAAGATACGCGTCATCCAGGCGCGTTCTTCCGGCAGGAAGCCCGAGTTCTTCTGGTTGCTCTTCCAGTTCTTCAGGTCGATTTCCTTGTGGGCGATGTTCCAGTCGCCGCAGATCACGACCTCGCGTCCTTCCGCCTTCAGTTCCTGCAGGTGCGGCAGGAAGACTTCCATGAAGCGGAACTTGGCGAGCTGGCGCTCGGGCGAGGAGGAGCCCGATGGGGCATACAGCGAGATCACGGTCAGGTTGCCGAAATCGCAGCGGGTGTAGCGGCCTTCGGCGTCGAATTCCGCGCAGCCGAAGCCGATGCGCTTGTTGTCGGGGGCGCTGCGGCTGTACACGCCGGTGCCCGAATAGCCCTTCTTTTCGGCGTAGTGGAAGTGGCCGTGGTAGCCGTGCGGCCCCAGCAGCTCCTCGGTCATGTCGGCTTCCTGGCACTTCAGTTCCTGCACGCAGATGAAGTCGGCGTCCTGCTTGGCCAGCCAGTTGAAGAAGCCCTTCTTGTGGGCGGAACGGATCCCGTTCAGGTTCGCGGAAATAATTCGTGGCATTGGTAGAGAAATAGTGGAAGGCGGCGCGTCTCGCGCAATGGAGCAACGAATTGTGACGCGACCGCAACAACATGCGGGTCGCTAGTGTAGCGCGTTTTCCCATGCTCGGAAATGCAGGAAGGCAATCTGCTACAGTACCAGGCAGGCAAGACCATCCGGACGCTTGCCGGTTTCACCCTCAATGGAGTCCGATTTGCTGACCATGCCAGACGAGGCGACGCAGGGCGCCCCGGGCGACCGCGCCCATTTTGTCCGCTTCTACGATAACGACGACATCCTGCTCGACGAAGTCGCCGATTTCCTCGACACGGCCTTGCGCGCCGGCGGCACCGGCATCGTGATCGCCACGCCAGAACACGTGGCGCAGCTGCGTCGCGGCCTGGCCGGTTTCGGCAACTCCAACGGCAGCGCCTCCTGGTTCCCCGGCCAGCTGGTCGCGCTCGACGCCGAGGAGACCCTGGATGTCTTCATGGTCGACGGCCAGCCCGACGCGCGGCTGTTCCGCGCGGCGCTGCGTCCCGTGCTGGCGGCCGCCTGCGCCGGCGGCGGCAGCGTGCACGCCTTTGGCGAGATGGTCGCCTTGCTGTGCGCGCGCGGCCAGTACGACGCCGCCGTGCGCCTCGAGCAGCTCTGGAACGATCTGCGCGAAGAGTTCGATTTTTCCCTGTTCTGCGCTTATCCGTGGAGGCTGTTCGCGTCCGCCGAGCACGCCGCTGCCTTCCGCCAGGTATGCGCCGAGCATGGCCAGTGCAGCCATGCGCACGGCTCCGCGATCGACACGGCCGCGCCCGCGCACCTGCACTACGAACAGCGCGCCGTGCAGATGGAAGCCGAGATCGCACGCCGCAGGGAGGCCGAGCAGACCCTGCGCCGGCGCGAGAAGGAATTCGCCGACTTCGTCGAGAACGCCGCCGAGGGCCTGCACCGGGTGGCGGGCGACGGCACCATCCTCTGGGCCAACCGCGCCGAACTGCAGATGCTGGGCTATACCTGGGAAGAGTACGTCGGCCGCCACATCGCCGACTTCCACGTCGACGCCCCGGTCATCGACAGCATCCTGTCCAAACTGTCCTCGGGCGAGACCCTGTACGACCAGCCGGCGCGCCTGCGCTGCAAGGACGGCTCGATCCGGCACGTGGTGATCCATTCGAACGGCCACTTCGAGGACGGCAAACTGCGCTACACGCGCTGCTTCACGCGCGACGCCACCTTGCGCCACCAGCGCGACGAGGCGCTGGCGCAGCGCGACCGCATGCTGCTCAACGCCCCGGTCGCCGCGGCCCTGCTGACGGGACCGGAATTCACCTTCCGCCTCGCCAACCGCCGCTACTGCGAACTGGTCGAGCGCGCCGACCTGGAAGGGCGCAGCTTCCTCGACGCCTTTCCCGACTGGCGCGGCAGCGAGATGGCCCGGCTGCTCGAACAGGCCTACCGCACCGGTGCACCGCTCTCGGTCGAGGAGTTGCGCGTCGAGCTGGCGCGCGCCGGCGGCGAACGCGAGGAGCGCTTCCTCAAGTTCAGCCTGGAGCCGCTGAGCGGCGCGTCGGGCGAAGAGCAGGGTGTGATCCTGGTGGCGGCCGACGTCACCGAGCAGGTGCGCAGCCGGCGCAGCCTGGAGCGCGCCCATGCCGAACGCGAGCGCCTGTTGGAAGAACTGACGGCAGCCAACCGCACCAAGGACGAATTCCTGGCCATGCTCGGCCATGAGCTGCGCAACCCGCTCTCGCCGATCGTCACCGCGCTGCAGTTGATGCGCATGCGCGGCGACGGGGCAGCGCTGCGCGAGCGCGAGATCATCGAGCGCCAGGTCGATCACCTGGTGCGCCTGGTGGACGACCTGATGGACGTGGCGCGCGCGACGCGCGGCCAGATCGAGCTGAAGGTCGAGCAGGTCGACATCGATCGGCCGCTGGCCAAGGCGGTCGAGATGGCCAGTCCGCTGCTCGAGCAGCGCGGCCACCGCCTGACGGTCGACATCGAGCCCGGCCTGCACTGGCAGGGCGATCCGATGCGCCTGGCCCAGGTGGTGTCGAACCTGCTGACCAACGCCGCGCGCTACACCGAGCCCGGCGGGCAGGTGAGCCTGCGCGCCGGG
>DEKZ01000101.1:27587-33802 GCA_002354135.1 Massilia sp. UBA2709
AGGTGTTCGGCCTGTTCTTCCAGGGGAAGCGCAGCGTCGACCGCAGCGAAGGAGGCCTCGGCATCGGCCTGGCCCTGGTCAAGAACATCGTCGAGCTGCACGGCGGCCAGGTCGAGGCGAGCAGCGCCGGGCTGGGGCAGGGCAGCGAATTCGCGGTGCGCCTGCCCTTGCATGGCGGCGGCCTGCTCCCCGATGCGGCCGGCATGCCGGAGCCGCTTGCGCCGGCCGCGGCAGGAAAGCGCATCATGCTGGTCGACGACAATGCCGACGCCGCCGAGACGCTCGGCCTGCTCCTGGAGGCGCATGGCCACGAAGTCGAAGTGTTCAACGATCCGCTGGCGGCGCTCGATGCGGCGGCGCGCATCCGGCCCGACATCGCCGTGCTCGACATCGGCCTGCCGGGCATGGACGGCTACGAGCTCGCCATGCGCCTGCGCGCGCTGCTCGGGAACCACGCGTGCCGCCTGATCGCGCTGTCCGGCTATGGCCAGGAAGCGGACCGGCGGCGCAGCGAGGCAGCCGGTTTCGAGCGGCACCTGGTCAAGCCGATCAGTCCCGAGCAGGTGGCGCGCCTGGCGACGCCATAAAAGCAGGCCCGGCCGGCGCAGTCGCGGCGGCGCGCATTACAATACCTGTTTTCGAATTTCAGGAGAACAGCGTGAGCAATCTGCGCCAGGAGTTTATTGCGTTTTCGGTCGAGACCGAAGTTTTACGATTCGGTCAATTCACGACCAAGGCCGGGCGGCTCTCGCCTTACTTCTTCAACGCCGGCCTGTTCCACGACGGCGCCACCCTCGGCCGCCTGGCCCAGTTCTACGCCCAGACCCTGCTCGACTCCGGCGTCGAGTTCGACATGCTGTTCGGCCCGGCCTACAAGGGCATCACCCTGGCCAGCGCGACCGCGGTGGCGCTGGCCGCCCAGGGCCGCAACACCTCGTTCGCTTACAACCGCAAGGAAGCCAAGGACCACGGCGAAGGCGGCACCATCGTCGGCGCCAAACTGCAGGGCAAGGTCGTCATCGTCGACGACGTGATCTCGGCCGGCACCTCGGTGCGCGAATCGGTCGACATGATCCGCGCCGCCGGCGCCGAGCCTGCCGCCGTCCTGATCGCGCTCGACCGCATGGAGCGCTCGGGCAAGGACGACGCGCTGTCGGAGGGGTCGGCGGTGCAGCAGGTGGCGAAGGAATTCGGCATTCCGGTCATCTCGATCGCCAACCTGGACGACCTGTTTGCCTACCTGTCGGGCGAAGAGGCCGGCGCCGGGCTGGGCCAGCACAAGGAAGCGGTGGCCGCCTACCGGGCGCGCTACGGGGTGTAAGGCCCGTCAGGGCGTCCAGAGCCAGCGCACGACGTGAAAGAACACGGGCGCTGCAAAGCCCAGCGAGTCGAGGCGGTCCATGTAGCCGCCGTGGCCGGCGATGCCGGTCCCCCAGTCCTTGGCCGCCAGCGAGCGTTTCACGGCCGACATCACCAGGCCGCCGAGCGCGCCGCAGACGACGATCAGCGCGGCCAGCCCGGCTGCCTCGAGGAAGGTGAAGGGCGTCACGAAGTGCAGCAGGCCGCCAAGGATGGGGGTGGCGATGCCGCCGCCGACCAATCCCTCCCAGGTCTTCGACGGGCTCACGAGCGGCGCCATCTTGTGGCGCCCGAACAGCTTGCCGAACACGTATTGCAGCACGTCGCTGATCTGCACGATGAACGTGAAGAAGAACAGCAACTGCGCATTATGGTCCTCGAAGCCGGGGATGTTCAGCATCAGCAGTGCGGGCGCATGGCTGACCCCGTACACGCAGACCATGACGGCGAACAGGATGCGCGCATTGCGCGAGAGGAAATCCTCGGTGTCCTGGCTCAGCGCGCTCGCCGCCGAGATCAGGGCGAAGACGTAGACCGGGACGAACACCGCAAACAAGCCGTACCACTCGATGAACAGCAGCCAGTACTGGACCGGCAGCGCGACGAAGAAGGCGATGAACAGGGGCCAGTAATCGCTCTTGCGGGTCGGCGTCAGCGTCAGGAATTCGCGCAAGGCCATCAGCGAGGCGAAGCCGAACACGACGATGGTCGCGTAGCGACCCAGCACCAGGGCCGAGAACAGCACCGCGACCATGGCCCACCAGGCCTTGATCCGGATGTTCATGTTGCGCACCGTTTCGTTGCCGCCGTATTTCAAGTGCAGCGCAAAGCCGGTGGTGGAGGCCAGCACGAGGATGCCGAGGAGGATCTGGCCGGTCTTGATGAATTCAGGTGTCATGGCTGCGAAGTCAGAAGGTCGAGGCGAGCTGGCAAACGCCGGCATGCGCGCGGGCGAGGAAGTCGTGCTTCGTTTCGCCGAGGTTGTTGTAGATCGGTTTGCCGAAGTGGGAGCGGCACAGCAGGGGCAGCGGAAACGGCGCCCCCTTCGGCAGGGCGCGGTGCAGGTTCTCCTGGTAGACCGGGACCAGCGCCAGGCCAGGGCGCTCGCGGGTCAGGTGGTAGAGCCCGGACTTGAATGGCCCCGGCAAATCAGCCTGCAGGCGCGTCCCTTCCGGGAATACGATCAGGGAATGGCCTTCGTCGAGTGCGGCGGCCAGCGGCGCCAGCGAATCCGGACCGCCCTTGCCGCGGTCGATCATCACCACGTTGAGCAGGCGCTTCGCCACATACCGGCGCAATGCCGAGGCGTCCCAGTAGTCGGCGCCGGCGACGGGGCGCGTGCGGTTGCGCACCGGCGCAGGCAGCGCCGCCAGCAGGCCAGTGGTGTCGAGGTGGCTGGTGTGGTTCGAAAAGAAGATGCATTGACCTGCGGGGACTTCATCGAAGAAAGGCTTGCCGCCGATGATCAGCTTCTGCAAACCGAGCAGTGCGTCGCGCTGCACACGGAAGAGCGCGCTCATGATGGCCTCCCCTGTTTGAGCTGCTTGCACAGCCTCAGCGTGCGTGTCGCGCAGGTGACCAGGCTCAACGCCGCGATGACGGCCAGTCCGGCGAGCAGGGGCTGGATGCCGAACGGAAGCAGCGGCGTGGCGATGGCGCAGGCCGTCAGCACGGCCATGCGGTGCTGCTTGGCCATGGGGCCGCCGAAGTCGTGGGGCAGGCCGCACGAGGCGCCGAATACGCGGACATAGGCGGTCAGCGCCGCGGCAAGCGCCGCCAGCCAGCCCAGGGAGGGCAGCGCGACCGCGTAGCCCGCGGCAACGAGCAGCACCGAGTCGGCGATGCGGTCCGGGAATTCGTTGTACACCGCGCCCAGGGGCGTCGCCTTTCCGTGCTCCACCGCGACCATGCCGTCGAACAGGTTGCACAGCAGCCTGGCCTGGATGCAGGCGGCGGCCAGGATGAGGTACCAGCCGCCGGCAAGCAGGGCCGCGGCGCCGGCGGCGGCGCAGACCACGCTGGCGACGGAGATCTGGTTCGGTGTGACGCCAAGATTGGCGAGGAAGCTGGCGATGCGCTGGAAGAGGCGGGCGCCGCGCGCCTTCAGGGGGCGGCGGTCGGATGGAGCTGTCGTCATCAAGATTCTCGGGAACGGGAGATGAAAATGTTACCACTGAGAACTTGTTAAAGCGATATTTAACAGGCGCAATAGACGAATTGCCCGAGATCGCACAACAGCACGATGCACGAGGCATAAAAAAACCGGAGCGCACTCCGGTTTTTGTCTGGCATCGTCCGCCATTGCTGCCTGTGCGATCAACCCGCCAGTTTCTTCTTCAACAGCTCCGTCACCTGGGCCGGATTCGCCTTGCCCTTGGACGCCTTCATGGTCTGGCCGATCAGCGCGTTGATCGCCGCTTCCTTGCCGGCGCGGTACTGCTCGACCGACTTGGCGTTCGCGGCCAGCACCTCGTCGACGATGGCTTCCAGCGCGCCGGTGTCCGAGATCTGCTTCAGGCCCTTCTGTTCGATGACGACGTCGGCGAGGTTTTCGTCGGTCGACTTCGCTTCCCACATGGCCGCGAACACTTCCTTGGCCGCCTTGTTCGAGATGGTGCCGTCGGCGATGCGCTTGATGAGCAGGGCCAGCTGCGAGGCCTCGACCGGGGACTCGGTGATGTCCACGCCTTCGCGGTTCAGGGTCGAGGAGACGTCGCCCATCATCCAGTTGGCGATCGCTTTCGCGTTCTCCTTGCCGGCTTTCGCGACCACGGCTTCGTAGTAGGTCGCCATGCCTTGCGAGGAGGTCAGGATCAGGCTGTCGTATTCCGGCAGGCCGTAGTCGCCGGTGAAGCGCTTGCGCATCGCTTCCGGCAGCTCCGGCATGTCGGCCTTGACGCGCTCGATCCAGTCTTCCGAGATCGTCAGGGGCGGCAGATCCGGGTCGGGGAAGTAGCGGTAATCCTGCGCATCCTCTTTCGAACGCATGGCGCGGGTTTCCTTCTTGTCCGGGTCCCACAGGCGGGTGGCCTGCTGGACCTTGCCGCCGTCTTCGATCAGCTCGATCTGGCGGCGCACTTCGTAGTGGATCGCCTCTTCCATGAAGCGGAAGGAGTTCAGGTTCTTGATCTCGCAGCGGGTGCCGAATTCCTTCTGGCCCAGCGGACGCACCGAGACGTTGACGTCGCAGCGGAACGAGCCTTCCTGCATGTTGCCGTCGCAAACGCCCAGCCACATCACCAGCGAGTGCAGGGCTTTTGCGTAGGCGACCGCTTCGGCGGCGCTGCGCATTTCCGGCTCCGAGACGATCTCGAGCAGCGGCGTGCCGGCGCGGTTCAGGTCGATGCCGGTCATGCCCGCATAGTCCTCGTGCAGCGATTTGCCGGCGTCCTCTTCCAGGTGGGCCCGGGTCAGGTTGACGGTCTTGGTCTCGAGCTTGCCGTCCTTCTCGTAGCCGAAGGTGATGGTGCCGCCCTGGACCACCGGGTCCTCGAACTGGCTGATCTGGTAGCCCTTCGGCAGGTCGGGGTAGAAGTAGTTCTTGCGCGCGAAGACCGATTGCGGGGCGATCTTCGCTCCGACCGCCAGGCCGAAGCGGATCGCGCGCTCGACCGCGCCCTTGTTCATCACGGGCAGCACGCCCGGCAGCGCCAGGTCCACGGGACTGGCTTGCGTGTTTGGCTCGGCGCCGAACTGGATCGAGCTGCCGCTGAAGATTTTCGAGTTGGTCGTGAGCTGGACGTGGTTCTCAAGACCGATGACGACTTCCCATTGCATAGTGTTCTCTCTTTTTCTCGTTTGCGTGCGTTGCGGGCTTTCGATGGAGCCGGTGGCAGCGCAAGCGGGGCGACCGCGTGGGCTCGAGAGCCCACCCTACAAAGTCAACGGCGGTCGCCGTACGTGTCGATTGTTCTTAGACGCCTTCGGGTGCTCGCTGGTGCCAGTCGGTGACTTGCTGGTACTGGTGCGCGATGTTCAGCAGCTTCGCTTCGGCAAAGTAGTTGCCGATGATCTGAAGGCCAACCGGGCGCTTGGCGTTCTTGTCGCCGCTGCCGAAGCCGCAGGGGATCGACATCCCCGGCAGGCCGGCCAGGCTGGTCGACAGGGTGAAGATGTCGGCCAGGTAGTTGGCGACCGGGTCGTTCGCCTTCGAGCCCAGGTCCCAGGCGACCGTCGGCGCCACCGGGCCCATGATCACGTCGCACTTGTCGGCAAAGGCTGCCTGGAAGTCGTCGGCGATCAGGCGGCGGATCTTCTGCGCCTGGACGTAGTAGGCGTCGTAGTAGCCATGGCAGAGCACATAGGTGCCGACCATGATGCGGCGCTGCACCTCACGGCCGAAGCCTTCGGCGCGCGTTTTCTTGTACATGTCCTGCAGATCCTTGTACTCGCTGGCGCGGTGGCCGTAGCGCACGCCGTCGAAGCGCGACAGGTTCGACGAGGCTTCGGCCGGGGCGATGATGTAGTAGGTCGGGATCGACAGTGCGGTCTTCGGCAGGGAGATGTCGACCAGGGTCGCGCCCAGCTTGACGAACTGCTCGAGCGCGGCGCGCACGGCCTGCTCGACGTCGCTTGCCAGGCCTTCGCCGAAGTATTCCGAAGGCACGCCGATGCGCAGGCCGCTCAAGGGTTTGTTCAGGTCGCGCGTGAAGTCTTCGTGCAGGTTGCCCTGCTCGGGCGTGAGGCTGGTCGAGTCGCGCTCGTCGTGGCCGATCATCTCGTTGAGCAGCAGGGCGCAGTCCTCGGCGGTCTGGGCGATCGGGCCGCCCTGGTCGAGCGAGGAGGCGAAGGCGATCATGCCGAAGCGCGAGACGCGGCCATAGGTCGGCTTGATGCCGGTGACGCCGCAGAAGGCG
>DEKZ01000096.1 GCA_002354135.1 Massilia sp. UBA2709
TTCCAGACCAATATCCTGGCGCTGAACGCGGCGGTGGAAGCGGCCCGTGCGGGCGAGCAGGGACGCGGCTTCGCGGTGGTCGCCGGCGAAGTGCGCAACCTGGCGCAGCGCTCGGCCGCGGCCGCGCACCAGATCAAGGACCTGATCAAGAGTTCGGTCGAGCGCGTCGACGCCGGCGCGCGCCTGGTCGACGCTGCCGGCAGCACGATGGACGAGATCGTCACCAGCGTGAAGCGCGTCACCGACATCATGGCCGAGATCAGCCTGGCGAGCGCCGAGCAGCGCGCCGGCATCGAGCACGTCAATGCCGCGATCGGACGCATGGACGAGGCGACGCGCCAGAATGCGGCCCTGGTCGAGCAGGCCAGCGCGGCCGCAGGTTCCCTGCAGGACGAGGCGGCGACGCTGGCGCAGGTGGTCAGTGTCTTCAAAATGACACAGCCGCCAACGCACACTGTTGCGTTGGCGCCGCAAAGCCGGGCGCTTGCATTGTCGGTTTGAATACGGACAAAAATATTTCCGTTTGGGAAGATATTCTCGGTTCTAGAATTGTCTTAGAGCATTTCGCCACTACCGGAAATCTTCCATGTTCAAGCATCTTGCCGCCGCCGGGCTGTTCGCCGCCGCATCCGCCCAGTCCGCCGAACTGACCGCGCTCGAGCAGCGCTGGCTGCAGGCGGCGGGCCCGGTCCTGTCCTATTCCCAAAGCCTGAAGCTGCCGATCGACATCATCGTCCAGCCGCAGGCGCGCCCGAACGACGTGCCGCTGGCGATGGGCTACGACGGCGGGCGCTGCAAGCTGGTGCTGACCCTGCGCGGCAATCCGCAGGCGGAAACCGTGCTGGCCGGCGTGCCGGTTGAGCGCCAGGGCGAATTGATCGAGGCGATGGCGGCGCACGAGGTGGCGCACTGCTGGCGCCACGCCCAGGGCTCCTGGAACGTGCTGCCGGCCGGCTTCGTGGAAGTGGGCGAGGAAACCGCGGCCAGCAGCGAACTGCTGGCGGCCTCGAAGGCGATGCGCGAATCCCGGCGCGAGGAAGCCTACGCCGACCTGGCGGCGCTGGCCTGGACCCGGCACCGCAATCCCGCAGCCTATGGCCGCGTGCATGCCTGGTTCGAAGCCGTGCGGCGCGATCAGCCGGTGGCGCGCAGCGGACACGACACCCGCGTCTGGGTCGAGCTGGCGCGCGACGCCGGCCGTTTCGGCGACGCGGCCGCCCCCTTCGAGGACGCGGCGCCGCTCTGGCGCGAGGGCTTGCTGCGCGCTGAATAAGCGCCCGGGGCAAGATCCGGAGCGGGCTTGTACTGCTGCAAGCCCCGTTCAAGGCGTTTATGGTTTTTCCGACAAGTGTACGTTGACGCACAGATGATGGCGGGGGGGCGGCGTTTAATGGCGTTATCACAACAACCGACCCGAGGGACATCGCCATGAAAACGTTGCTTGCAACTCTGCTGGCCACCGTAGCCGGCGCCAGCTTTGCCGCCGCACCGACCGCCGCGCTGAACCACGACCCGGCGACCTACCGCAACGTGACTCAAAAGGCTGCTTCCGAATACAAGGCCGCGACCGCCAAGTGCGACGCCAAGAGCGGCAACGACAAGGACATCTGCATGGCCGAGGCCAAGGCCTCGCGCGCCCGCACCGAGGCGCAGGCCATCGCCAAGTACAACAACAGCGCCGAGGGCAAGGCCAAGGCCCGCAGCAAGGTTGCCGAGGCCGAGTACGACGTGGCCAAGGCCAGGTGCGACGCCAAGAGCGGCGCCGACAAGGACAGCTGCATGGACAACGCCAAGTCGGTGCGCACCGCCGCCCTGGCCGACGCCAAGGCCGGGCGCGATAGTGGCAGCAGCGGCGCCAGCGCCACCGGCGCCAGCGGCAGCGCCGGCCTGATCGCCAGCACCGACACCAAGGATCCCGCCAAGGCCGCCGCCGTCGCCAAGTGCGAGCAGGCCACCGGCAATGCGAATACCGGTTGCCTGGTCGACAGCAAGGGCAACGTGACCACGATGGCTGGCCGCGCCGAAAACGCGACCGAACGCGCCGCCGACAAGACCAAGGACGCCGCTGCGACCGCCGCCGACAAGACCAAGGCGGTAGCCGCAACCGCTGCCGAGAAGACCAAGGAAGTGGCCTCGACCGCCGTCGACAAGACCAAGCAGGCTGCCTCGACCGTGGCCGAGAAGACCGGCCTGGAAGGCGCCGGCGAGCGCCTGCGCGCGGCCGGTTCGACCATTGCCCAGAAGACCGAGAGCGCGGTCGAGAACGCCGGCGAGAAGACCCGCCAGGCGGCCGCGAGCGCCAAGGAGAACACCAAGGATGCGATGCAGACCGCCGGCGAGAAGACTCGCCAGGCTGCGTCGACCGCTGCCGACAAGACCGACAAGGCGCTGGACACCGCCGGCGACAAGACGCGTGACGCCGCTTCCAACGTTGCCGAGCGTACCGACCGCGCGACCGACAAGGCCGCCGACAACACCCGCGACGCGACCCGCGGCACCGCGGTGGCCGCTTCCGACACCGCCATCACCACCAAGGTGAAGGCCAGCATCTTCAAGGAGCCGGACCTGAAATCGATGGCGATCCACGTCGAGACCGAGAAGGGCGTGGTGATGCTGAGCGGCTTCGTCGATTCGAAGGCCGAGGCCGACAAGGCCGTGAAGGTGGCCAAGGAAGTCGAAGGCGTGACCAGCGTGAAGAGCGCGATCAAGGTCAAGTAAGCACCAGCGCGGCCACCCCGGCCGCAACTCACCTGCGCGCGCGGCTGTCGCTGGACGGCCGCGCGCTCTTTTTCGTCGCGACGTTTCGTCGCCGCATTTCGTCTCCAGGATGCCACCATGCGCGACCATTTACCCTGCTTGAATACCTCGAACGGCTGGCTGCGCGCGGCGCCGGGTATAATTTTCGGGTGAACAAACTCGAAGCCTTCGGATACATCGTGGCCCAGGCGGCCCGCGGTGAGATCACCTTTCCCACCAGCGTCAACGCCGTGCTGCGCCTGCAGCAGGCGCTCGACGATCCCGACTGCCCGCTCGACGAGGCGATCCGCCTGGTGCTGGCCGAGCCGCAGCTGGCGGCGCGCACCGTGGCGCTGGCCAATTCGGCCGCCTTCGGCGGCGGCGGTCCGCCGGTCACCAATGTGCGCGCGGCCGTGATCCGGATCGGCTACCGCCGCCTGCAGGCGCTGGTCGCCAGCCTGGTGGTGCGCCAGTTCGGCAGCCGCATCAAGGACCCGCAACTGCGCGCCAAGGCCGAGCAGCTGTGGGAGCACACGGTGCATGTCGCGGCGCTGGCGCAGTCGCTGGCGCGCCACGTCACCTTCGTCAATCCGGACACGGCCCTGTTCGCCGGCATCATCCACGAGGTCGGCGGCTTCTACCTGCTCTCGCGCGCCGACGAATTCCCCGGCCTGCTCGAGGACGACCCCGAGAAGTGGGGCGAGCTGTGCGAGGACGTGGTCGGCCTGGAAGTGCTCAAGAAGCTGGCGGTGCCGGCGCCGGTCGCGGACGCCATCGGCGAACTGCGCCGCGCCTGGATCAACATGCCGCCTTCGACCCTGCTCGACACGCTGCTGCTGGCCAACCAGTATGCCCCGGTGCCGTCGCCCCTCGGCGCGGCCCCGGCCGAACCGCCGGCCCACGGCGACAGCGCGCTCGACTTCGTGCTCGACGAAGACATGCTCGACGAGATCCGCGCGGAAGCCGCCGCGACGCATCTGGCGATGGGCGGGCCGCTGCTGGTCTGATCCCGGGAAGGCGAAACCCGGGAACCAAGGACGAGGCCAGCAGTTCTAAACGCACGGGACCTTCATTCCGTGCGGAGGCATCGTGTCCGGAGGCATCTTGCCCAATTCTCAGGCTTCGCCGCCCAGGTTTCTTCAGTTGCTGTGCCTGCTGCTGTGGCTGCCCCTCCTGCTGGCGGTCGCCCCGGCCTGCGCGCTGGCGCCGGCACGCCCTCCCTCGGCAGCCCTGCTGACGATCGATGGGCCGATCGGGCCAGCGTATGCCGATTATGTCGAGCGCGGCATCGCGCGCGCCGCCGCCGAGGGCCGTTCGCTGGTCGTGCTCCAGCTCGATACGCCGGGCGGGCTCGACACCGCGATGCGCACCACCATCCGCGCCATCCTGGCCGCGCCGCTGCCGGTGGCCTGCTACGTGGCGCCGAGCGGCGCACGCGCGGCCAGCGCGGGTACCTACATCCTGTATGCCTGCCACATCGCGGCGATGGCGCCCGGCACCAACCTGGGTGCGGCCACCCCGGTCCAGATCAGTCCCGCCGGCCCCGGTCCGCCCGAGCAG
>DEKZ01000416.1:0-3402 GCA_002354135.1 Massilia sp. UBA2709
CGTCGCCACCGACATCCGCCTCGAGGCGCTGGCCGATTCGGCGGCGCAGCTGCGCGAACTCGGCGTGCGCGTGCACACCATCGGCTTCGACGTCGCCGATCCGGCGGCCAGCCGCCGCGCCATCGAGGAAGCGGTGGAGACCATGGGCCGGCTCGACATCCTCGTCAACAATGCCGGCACCGACGTCACCCTGCCCATCGAGGAGCTGACCGAAGAGGCCTGGCTGCGCGTCATCGGCACCAACCTGAACGGCCCTTTCCTGCTGTCCAAGCACGCCGCGGCGCAGATGCGCGCCCTGGGCGGCGGCCACATCGTCAACGTCGCTTCCACGGCGGCCAAGCGCGCCTGGCCCAACGCGGCCGCCTACCACGCCAGCAAATGGGGGCTGCTGGGCCTGTCGCACGCGCTGCATGCCGAACTGCGCCCGCAGAACATCCGCGTCACCGCCGTCATTGCCGGCGGCATGCGCACACCTTTCCTGCTCGAACGCTTTCCCGACCTCGATCCTGCGCTGCTCCAGGACCCGGCCAATGTTGCCGACGCTATCCGCGCGGTGTTGACCATGCCGCGCGAGACCGTGATCGCCGAACTGACCGTGCTGCCGATGCGCGAGACCTCCTGGCCCTGACATGAAAGCGATCTTTCTCGACAAGGACGGCACCCTGATCGACAATCTGCCGTACAACGTGGAACCGCGCCGCATCCGCCTGGCTTCCGGCGCCGGCGCCGCGCTGCGCCTGCTGGTCAAGCTCGACTACCGCCTGTTCGTGGTCAGCAACCAGTCGGGTATCGCCGAGGGACGCTTTCCCGAAAACGCGATGCATGCGGTCGGCGACCGCATCGCCGACCTGCTGTTTCGCGAAAACCTGCTGCTCGACGGCTTCTATTACTGTCCGCACCATCCGGGCGGCACGGTGGCGCCCTACGCAATCGAGTGCAATTGCCGCAAGCCGATGCCGGGCCTGATCCTGAAGGCGGCGTCCGAGCACGGCGTCGACCTGCGCTCGTCCTGGATGATCGGCGACATCCTGCACGACGTGGAAGCGGGCAACCGCGCCGGCTGCCGCACCATCCTGCTCGACAACGGCAACGAAACCGAATGGCGGCTCGGCCCGCGCCGCATCCCCACCCGCATGGCGCCCGACCTGTATTCGGCGGCCGTGCTCATCGCCAGCCACGAGAACGAATGACGACCTCCTGGAACCAGGCCCGCCGCGTCCTGTGCGTGCGCCTCGACTCGCTCGGCGACGTCCTGATGTGCACGCCGGCGATGCGGGCCCTGCGGGCGCAGCATCCCGAGCGCAGCCTGACCCTGCTGACCTCGCCGGCAGGGGCGGCGCTCGCGCCTTACCTCGACGATGTCGACGACGCCATTGCCTGGGAGGCGCCGTGGATGAAAAGCAGTGCGCCCGCACGGCCCGAACAGCACCTGGACTGGATCGCCTCGCTCGCCGGGCAGGGTTTCGACGCCGCCGTCGTGTTCACCTGCTACAGCCAGAGCGCGCTGCCGGCCGCGCTCCTGTGCCAGCTCGCCGGCATTCCCTTGCGCCTGGCCTATTGCCGGGAAAAGCCCTACCAGCTCCTGACCGACTGGATCGCCGATCCCGAGCCCGGCGCCATGGTCCGGCACGAAGTGCAGCGCCAGCTCGACCTGGTGCGCCACGTCGGCGCCGAGATCGCCGACGAGCGCCTCGCGTTTACCCCTCTCGCTGCCGATGCCGATGCGGTGCGGGGCCGCCTGCACCAGGCCGGCATCGATCCGGATGGACGCTGGCTGGTGCTGCATCCCGGCGCCAGCGCGCCCTCGCGGCGCTATCCGCCGCATCACTGGCAATCCCTGGTGCGCATGCTGGACGGGCGGATCGGTTGCCCCCTGGTCTTCACCGGCGCCGCGCACGAGGCGGCCCTGATCGAGCGCATCGCGCCGCCGGGCACGGCGCAGGCGCACTCGCTTGCCGGACAACTCGGTGTCGGGGAACTGGGCGCCCTGCTGGCGCTGTCCTCCCTGGTGGTGAGCAACAACACCGGACCGGCCCACCTCGCGGCGGCGGTGGGCGCGCCCGTGGTCGACCTGTACGCGCTGACCAACCCCCAGCACACGCCGTGGCGGGTGCCGAGCCGCGTGCTCAACCACGATGTCGAGTGCCGCAACTGCGAGCGCAGCATCTGCCCGCAAGGCCACCACGACTGCCTGGAAAAGCTGCTGCCCGAGCAGGTGGTCGACGCCGTTTGCAGCCTGCTCAAGCAGACCGAGCCTTACAGGCGAAAGGAGGTGCGAGCACGGATCTGACCGGCCTCGCTAGACCGCCAGGTTTGAAGGGTGGAAACGTGTGTCCACGCCGTCTCATCACCCGATGGAGCGCACTTCGTGATCTCGCCCACAATTGAACTCATCCGCGAAGCCGTAGGGCGGGCACTCGTGCCCACGCGGTCTCATCGCCCGATGGAGCGCACCTCGTGATCCCGCCCGCGATTGAACTCATCCACGAAATCGTAGGGTGGCACGCGTGCCCACGCGGTCTCACCGCCCGATGGACCGCGCCTCGTGATCTCGCCCGCGACCGAACTCATCCGCGAAGTCGTAGGGTGGGCACTCGTGCCCACGCGGTCTCACCGCCCGATGGAGCGTACTTCGTGATCTCGCCCGCGACTGAACTCATCCGCGAAATCGTAGGGTGGGCACTCGTGCCCACGCGGTCTCACCGCCCGACGGACCGCACCTCGTCATCTCGCCCGCGACTGAACTCATCCGCGAAGTCGTAGGGTGGACACCTGTGTCCAAGCTGTCTCATCGTTCGATGGACCGCACCTCGTCATCTCGCTCCCAAAACTGGCTGCTCCTTCTCAGCGGCGCTCGCGACACGCAAGGCCATCACTGCGCCATGGACGACGCGTTTCAGCACGCTCCTCTGCTTGATGCGCGCCGTCTGGATGACCCAAACGGCGCGCTCCAACCCTCGACCAACTCACTTGCGCTTCTGCTGCACCGGCGCCGTCGCCGCCCCGCTGTTGCGGAACAGCTCGAGCGGAATGGCGTTCGCCATCGCCTGCA
Organism: Massilia sp. UBA2709; assembly: GCA_002354135.1. GTDB lineage: Bacteria > Pseudomonadota > Gammaproteobacteria > Burkholderiales > Burkholderiaceae_D > Telluria. The sequence continues at coordinate 3,053 of DEKZ01000416.1, forward strand.
TGCCCAGATCGTTCGGATGCAGGTGGTCGCCGCTGTCGTAGGCCGGCAGCATGCGCGTCGGATGGGCCGGGTCGCGCACGGCGCGGTCGAAGTCGATCACGGCGTCGAATTCGTCGCTCGAACGGATCCAGTTGTTCACGGCCTGGCGCACGGCTTCCTTCTCCCGCGTGTAATAGCCGGGGAACACGGTGCCTTCGAAGGGCGTGAGCGTCGCGCCGTAGACAGGAATGCCCTTGGCGTGGGCGCGCGCGATCAGCTGGCGGTAGCCGGCGATCAGGTCCTGGGGCGTCACCGCTTCGGTGACCGGAATCGTTCCCGTGCCCGGGTGCCCGATGTCGTTGATGCCGATC
>DEKZ01000416.1:3464-3641 GCA_002354135.1 Massilia sp. UBA2709
GGGTTGTTCACCCGGATCGCGCAGCAGGCGGTTGCCGCCGATGCCGCGGTTGACGACGCCCAGGCGGCTGTTCAAGGCGCGCAGGGCCGGGGAAGCCGCGCCCGGGCTTGCCTGGACGCCAGCCTGGCCGGCAGCCTGGTCACGCGTGGTCTGCAGGCGCAGGGCCAGCAGGTCGGG
>DEKZ01000285.1:0-4920 GCA_002354135.1 Massilia sp. UBA2709
CGGGGCGCCCACCCTACGCATGCCATCGCTCCAGCTAGATCCACCCGCGCTGGTACACATCCGCCAGCGTCAGGTCCAGGCAATCCCAGATGCGCTCCGCCATCTCGTCGATCTGAAGCTTCGTCATCACCAGCGGCGGCGCGACGATCATGCGGTCGCCCACCGCGCGCATGATGACGCCGTTGTCGAACATGTGACCGCGGCACAGCATGCCCACCTGCAGCTCGCGCGCGAAGTGCTCGCAATCGTGCGGTCCCGTGCCCTTGCGCCGCACCAGGTTCAGTCCCGCCACCATGCCGCAGGTCTCGGCGTGTCCCACCAGCGGATGCGCCGCCAGCTCGGCAAAGGCCGCCTTCAGGTGCGGCCCGGTCTCCAGCGCCACTTTCTCGACCAGGCGTTCCTCGCGCAGGATGCGCAGGTTTTCCAGCGCCGCCGCGCAGGCCACCGGGTGGCCGGAGTAGGTAAAACCGTGGTTGAAGTCGCCGCCCTTCTCGACCAGGGCGTGCGCCACGCGTTTGCCCACCAGCACGCCGCCCAGGGGCACATAGCCCGAAGTCACGCCCTTGGCAAAGCTGATCAGGTCGGGCCTCATGCCCATCAGCTCGGAGCCGAACCAGGTGCCCAGCCGGCCGAAGCCGCAGATGACCTCGTCGGCCACGAGCAGGATGTCGTACTTGTCGCAGATGCGCTGCACTTCCGGCCAGTAGGTATGGGGCGGAATGATGACCCCGCCGGCGCCCTGGACCGGCTCGCCGATGAAGGCGGCCACGCGCTCCGGGCCGCTCGCGAGGATCTGTTCCTCGAGCCAGCCGGCGGCAACCAGGCCGAACTCGTTCTCGCTCATGCCGTGACCGTGCTCGGCATAGTTCGGCTGGCCGATGTGCACGATGTCGGGAATGGGCAGTCCGCCCTGGGCATGCATGCCGGCCATGCCGCCCAGCGAGGCGCCGGCCATGGTGCTGCCGTGGTAGGCGTTGCGGCGGCTGATGATGACGCTGCGCCCGGGTTTGCCCATCAGGTCCCAGTAGCGCCGGACCATGCGCACGACCGTGTCGTTCGCTTCCGAACCGGAACCGGTGAAGAACACGTGGCTGAACTGCGGCGGCGCCAGTTCGACCAGCTCGGCGGCCAGGCGCACCGCGGGCACATTCGTCGTGTTGAAGAAGCTGTTGTAGAACGGCAGGGTCTCCATCTGCCGGTACACGGCCTGCGAGATCGCCGTGCGTCCATAGCCGGCGTTCACGCACCACAGGCCCGACATGCCGTCGATGATCTGGTGACCCTCGGAATCCCACAAGTACACACCCTGCCCGCGCACGATCACGCGCGCGCCCTTGTCCTTCAGGGCAGCGTGGTCGGTGAACGGGTGCAGGTAATGCGCCGCGTCGAGTTGCTGGAGGGCGCGCGTGTCGAACGCTTCCACGTCCGGTACGCGCGGAAATGCAATACTGGCGGCAAGCGCCGCGCTGTTGGCTGCCATGATGACACCCCGTTTTTTGTGGTGATGAAACCGGTCAGACGTGCAGGAGCAGGTGTTCGCGTTCCCACGGACTGATGACGGTCATGAACTCCTGGTGCTCGAGTTCCTTGATCGCCGAATACACGTCGATGAAGCGTTCGCCCAGCACCTCGCGCAGGGAGGCCTCGCCGCGCAGCAGGGTCAGGGCTTCCGGCAAGCCTTGCGGCAGCTCGACCGGCATGTTGTAGGCGCTGCCCTCGACGATGGGCGAAGGCTCGCTCGCCTCGACCATGCCGAGGTAGCCGCAGGCCAGCGTGACCGCCAGCGCGAGATAGGGATTGGCGTCGGCGCCGATGATGCGGTTCTCGATGCGCCGGTCCTGGGCGCCCGAGACCGGCACGCGGAAGCCCACGGTGCGGTTGTCGATGCCCCATTGCAGGTTGATGGGCGCGGCCGTGTGGCGCACGATGCGGCGGTAGGAGTTCACATACGGGGCGACGATCGCCATTGCCGACGGCATGTAGCGCTGCAGGCCGCCGATATATTGCTGGAACAGCCTGGACGCGGAACCGTCGTCGTTGCTGAAGATGTTGCGGCCGGTCTCGGCGTCGACCACGCTCTGGTGCACGTGCATCGCCGAGCCCGGCTCGCCCGCCATCGGCTTGGCCATGAAGGTGGCGTACATGTCGTGCTTGAGGGCGGCCTCGCGCAGGGTGCGCTTGAAGTAGAAGACCTTGTCGGCCAGGCCCAGCGGATCGCCGTGCTGGAAGTTGATCTCCATCTGGCCGGCGCCGATCTCGTGGATCAGGGTGTCGACGTCGAGGTTCATCAGGTCGCAATAATCGTAGATGTCCTCGAACAGCGGGTCGAATTCGTTGACCGCGTCGATGCTGTAGACCTGGCGGCTGGTTTCCGAGCGGCCGCTGCGGCCGATCGGGGCCGTGAGCGGCAAATCGGGGTCGATGTTCTTGGCGGTGAGATAGAACTCGAGCTCGGGCGCGACCAGCGGCTTCCAGCCCTTTTTCTCGTACAGTTTCAGTACCCGGCGCAGCACCGAGCGCGGCGCGAAGTCGACCAGGGAGCCGTCGGCGAAATAGCAGTCGTGGATCACCTGGGCGGTGGGATCGACCGCCCACGGCACCATGGTGATGGTGGTCGGGTCGGCCTTCAGGATCATGTCGCGGTCGGTGGACGAGATGGCCCGGTCGTAGGCTTCGTCGCCGACCGGGGAATTGCCGGTGACGGTCATGCCGAGTACCGCTTCCGGCAGGCGCATGCCGCGCTCTTCGGTGAATTTCACGCGCGGCAGGATCTTGCCGCGGGCAACGCCGGTCAGGTCAGGGACCAGGCATTCGATTTCGGTGACGCGCTTGGCATTGAGCCAGTCGTCCATGTCGGTGTAGGAAAAGTTTTCGCGGATTGCCATGATTGCCTCTTTATCTGTTCGATCAACGCAGGCGTACGTTCACACCTGCACGTGCAGTGCGGGGAGAAGCGAGGCAAGCTATGGAACGGCCCGGGCCGCCCATTTTTCATAGGCGGTCATAAGCGTCCCTGTTTCCTGGCGCGGTAGTCGCGGCATGCCTGGCCGAAGGCGCCGAACATCTTCATGGAATACGGGTTGTGCGTGATGCGCCACTCAGGATGCCACTGCACCGCCAGCGTGAAGCCGGGCGCGGCGCCGACCGAGAAGGCTTCGACCAGGCCGTCCTCGGCGGTCGCTTCGACCACCAGGCCCGGCGCCAGTTCGTTGACGCCCTGTCCGTGCAGCGAATTGACGGGAATTTCGTCGGCGCCAAGGATGCCGTGCAGGAAGCCGCCCGGCACGATGGATATCTTGTGGGCATCGCCGTATTGTTCGTCCATGCCGAGTTCGGGATTCTCGCGGTGGTCGAACTTGCCGGGCACCGTCTGCACCGCCTGGTGCAGGCTGCCGCCCAGGGCCACGTTCATCTCCTGGAAACCGCGGCAGATCGCGATGATCGGAATGCCCCGCCCCACCGCCGCCCGGATCAGCGGCAGCGTGGTTTCGTCGCGCGCGGGATCCTGCGGCAGCGAGGGGTCGAGCAGCTCTTCCGAGTAATAGCTGGGGTGGACGTTCGAGGCGGACCCGGTAAGCATGATTCCGTCGCACAGTTGCAGCATGGTTTCCAGGTCGAGCGCCGGCCCGAGCGAAGGCAGGATCATGGGCGCGCAATCGGCGCCGAGCACGACGGCGTCGCAATACTTGTGCTGGGCCGCGTGATATGGGTGTTCACCGAAATCACGCGTGCATGCTGGAACAATGACGATGGGGCGCATGGGGTCTCTACCTTGTCGTGAGCGCACAAGGACCATCATACGAGCAATCTGGTCCGGGCGCGAGTGGCCGTTAATCCAGATCAAACGCTGTGCGTGTAGCTGCGCGCAACGTGCGCCGATCTGCTAGTAAAACGCGATTTCCATAGCAAAAGCTTAACGGGAAGCGCGAATCGATGCCAACACGAATAGGCAGGGCCTGCGCGGTCGCATGCAATTCCGCAAGCTCTCATTCTGTCGAGAAATCTTACACTCCCCTACCGCCGTATTGACGAGCCTCACGCAAGTTCTTGATAGAAATGAATATTTCTTAATAGGCATGAATATTGCTTGTTATGAAATAACCGCAATGACGCGTCAATTCATCCAAACAATCCATGAACTTTCTGAAAAAAATCATCGCTACCGCCGCCCTCGCCCTGGGCGCCAGCTCCGCCGCCCATGCCACCTACCTGACCGGCGTGCACATCACCACCGACGATCCCTACAGCTTCAAGTTGGGCGTTGCCCAGGAAGAAGGCAGCACGATCGAGTCGGCCAAGTTGTCGCTGTACTTCTCCGACCTGGGCGGTTACTGGTTCAACACCAAGGAAACCATCTCGGTCAAGTTCGACAATGTGCTGGCCGGCACCATCAACAACGTCAACGAGCTCGGCAAGTACTACAGCTTCAACGTGCTGCCCGACATGCTGAGCGACGGCAAGTTGTCGGTCTCGATCAGCCTGGGCTGCAGCACCGGCTTCCTGGGCCTGTGCTATGACCAGGACGTGTGGCTGAACGACGTCCTGCTGGCGGTCAACCGTGTGCCGACCAAGCCGGCCGTGCCGACCCCGCCGACCGTACCTACCATCCCGGCCGAGCCCAACCCGCCGGCAGAGGTCCCGCTGCCGCCGGTCGTGACGCTGCCGACCACCCCGGTCGAGATGCCGGCCGATCCGGTCGAAACGCCGGTCTCGCCCGCCGAAGTACCGGAGCCGGCCACCCTGCTGACCCTGGGCCTGGGCCTGCTCGGCCTGGCCGCCGCACGCCGCCGCGCCTGAGGGACAGGCTCCCGGTCAAGCGGCCGGAAACACCAGCGTGAAGGTGGTGCGGCCATCCGCGGATGCCGCCTTCGCCTGGCCGCCATGCAGGTCCATGATGGCGCGCACGATCGCCAGGCCCAG
>DEKZ01000285.1:4997-5455 GCA_002354135.1 Massilia sp. UBA2709
CGCGCTGGGCGGCATGCAGGACGATGGGGCTGCCCGGATCGGCATGCCGCATGGCATTCGACAGCAAATTGGCCAGCGCGCGCCGCAACAGCGCGGCATCGGCCAGCACGGTCGCCTCGCCGGTGCATTCCAGCGCCAGGCCGCGCTCCTCGGCCATCCCTTCGTAGAAATCCGCCACCTTGCGCAGCTCGTCCAGCGCCGCCAGGGGCTGGCGCGCCAGCACCACCTCTTCCTGCCCGGCGCGGGCGAGAAACAGCATGCTCTCGATCATGCGCGCCAGCCGTTCCAGTTCCTCGATATTCGAGGCGATCACCTGCTCGTATTCGGCCACGCTGCGCGGCTGGGCCAGCACTACCTGGCTTTGCCCCAGCAGGTTGGCGATCGGCGTGCGGAATTCGTGCGCCAGGTCGGCGGAAAAGCCGGACAGGCGCGCATACCCGTCCTGCAGCCTGGCCAGC
>DEKZ01000237.1 GCA_002354135.1 Massilia sp. UBA2709
CCCACGCGTCGATCGTTGGCGCTTGCGATGGCGGGCACGATGGTCTTGCCACTGCGCTGGCGTTCAATATGCGCAAACGCTATCGGGGCTGTTGCCTGCTCTGTTGTCGGTGCGCTTGGTCCGCGTGGGCACAGGTGCCCACCCTACGGGACGCGCCTCCGACTGACGGCGCCAAAAAACCACGACGTGAACATCAGCGCCGCATCCGCAGGCCGCCACCACAAACAACAACGCCGGCATGACGCCGGCGTTGGTTTCCTGCCTGCCCCGGACTGGCGGGGCATCGCACTACATTACTTCTGGGCTGGCTTCAGCAGGTCCAGCAGGACCGCGGTTTCAGCCGCGATGAACGAGCGCACCGTCGGTTTGAAGTCCGGCGCCCACTGCGGCGAGTGGGTGCCCGGCGGGTACTTGCCGGCTGCGCGTGCGGCCGCCAGCTTGCCTGGTTCCACGGCGCCCACGTGCAGCAGGATCGCCTTGACGCCGGCCTGGCCGTAGTTGGCGAAGTCTTCCGAAGTCATCTTGGCCGGCATCTCGACCACTTTGTCGGCGCCCAGGGCGCCCTGGATCGCGGTGACGGCGCGTGCGGTCAGCTCAGGATCGTTGTAGACCGAATCGGCGCCCGGCTTGATTTCCACCAGCGGCTCCTTCGGCATGCCGGAGGCCATCGCCTCGCCCTTTACTTCGCGCTGGATGCTGGCCAGGACGCGCTGGCGCACTTCCGGCTTGAAGGTGCGCACGGTCAGCTGCAGCTTGACCTGGTCCGGCACGATGTTGGCCTGGGTGCCGCCGTGGATGCTGCCGACGGTGATCACGACCGGGTCGGCCGGGTTGTTCTCGCGCGAGATCAGGGTCTGCAGGGCCTGCACGACGCGTGCGGACAGCACGACCGGGTCGCGGGTTTCCTGCGGCGTGGCGCCGTGGCCACCCTGGCCGAACAGGGTGATGGTGACGGTGTCGGCCGAGGCGCGGAAGTGGCCGGCGTGGTAGCCGACCGTGCCTGCCGGCAGGGTGCCTTCGTCATGCATCGACAGCGCGTAGTCCGGCTTCGGGAAGCGGGTGAACAGGCCATCCTTGAGCATCGCGGCCGAGCCGGTCAGCGGCTCTTCGGCCGGCTGGCCGACCAGCATCAGGGTGCCGCTCCACAGCTTGCGGTTTTCCGCCATCAGCTTGGCGGTGGCGTACCAGGCCGACATGTGCACGTCGTGGCCGCATGCGTGCATGGTCGAGACGGTCTCGCCGGCGGCGTTCTTCACGGTCTTGGTGCTGGCGAACGGCAGGCCGGTCTTTTCCTGCACCGGCAGGCCGTCGATTTCGGTACGCAGCATCACGGTCGGGCCGGCGCCGTTTTTCAGGATGGCGACGACACCGGTGCCACCGACGCCGGTGGTCACTTCGAAGCCGAGGGCCTTGACGCGCTCGGCCAGGGTCTTGGCGGTCTCGTGTTCGGCAAAGGCCAGTTCAGGGTTGCGGTGCAGTTGCTGGTACAGGGCTTCGACGGCCGGGTAGTCTTTGTCGAGCTGGGCAGCGACTTGCGGCGGCAGGGCTGCGGCGTGGGCTGCACCGGCCAGGCTGGCGGCAGCCAGGAACAGGTGTTGCAGGAGACGGGTCGATGATTTCATGAGCTTCTTCTGTAAATGCGCCGGGGCGCGGAGGGGGGAGACAAAATCTATTGCAAATTACTGAGGGCCGCAAGCGTAACAAATCGATTTCCGCAAAGCAATATTTAACAATTAACTCTGCAAGGCCTTTGACCAAAAGTGTCGTAAAAATTTCCTTTCGTCTCTTTTTGTTGGCCATAAGTATTATTTCTCCGTAGAATCCTCACCCTGCAAAGGCTCCCGCCGTGCATTGTCCGGAAGACTTTTTTGTGCTCCCGACAAGCAAGGATGACGCCTCCATCTATCCCACCAATACCAGAAGGAATGCTGTAATGGGTTTCATCTCCAACATCAAGATCGGCAAACGCCTGGGCCTCGGCTTCGCGCTGATCCTGGCCATGACCGTGCTTATCGCCGCCGCCGGCGTGTGGCGCCTGAACGAAGTGGCCGACGCTACCCGGACAATGATGTCCGCTCCGCTCACCAAGGAACGCCTGATCACCGACTGGTACAGCCTGAACTTCGCCTCGATCCGCCGCACCGCGGCCATCGTCAAGAGCAGCGACCCCTCGCTCGGCCCCTATTTCAAGGAAGACTCGGCCGCCTCGGTGAAGAAAGCCGCCGAGCTGCTCAAGCAGATCGAGCCGCTGATCGACGGCGAGCAGGAAAAGGCCCTGTTCGCGAAGATCCTCGAACAACGCAAGCTCTACAGCGCCTCGCGCGACGGCGCCGTCAAGGCCAAGGCCGAAGGCAACGAAGAAGAAGCGGCGCGCCTGCTCGACAAGAGCTTCACGCCGGCAGCCAAGTTGTACCAGGACCTGCTGCAGGAGCTGGTGGTCATGCAGCGCACCAGCATCGATGCGACCGCGAAGGCGATCGACGCCAAGGCCAGCCGCAGCCAGACCGTGATCGGCGCCCTCACCGCTTGTGCGGTCCTGCTCGGCGCCGCGCTGTCCTGGCTGCTCACCACCGGCATCACCCGTCCGATCCGCACCGCCGTCGAAGTGGCCGAAACCGTCGCCAGCGGCGACCTGACCCGCCGTATCGAAGCCCACACCAAGGACGAAACCGGCGCCCTGCTGCGCGCCCTGCGCCACATGAACGACAGCCTGGTGCGCATCGTCAGCGAAGTACGTACCGGCACCGACACCATCGCCATCGGCTCGACCGAAATCTCGGCCGGCAACCTGGACCTCTCGGCGCGTACCGAGCAGCAGGCCGGCGCCCTGGAAGAAACCGCCGCCTCGATGGAAGAACTGACCACGACCGTGCGCCAGAACGCCGACAACGCGCGCCAGGCCAACCAGCTCTCGATCGCGGCCTCGGAGATCGCGGTCCAGGGCGGCGCAGTGGTCGGCGAAGTCATCACCACGATGGGCTCGATCAACGAATCC
>DEKZ01000104.1 GCA_002354135.1 Massilia sp. UBA2709
CCGCGCTCGGACTGGTAGGCGGGCAGCGCGGCGAGCGAGCCCTTGGTGTCCAGGGCCACGGTGTCGGAGTCGCCCGGCACGTCCTGGGGGTAGTCGGCGGTGGTCAGGGCCAGAGCGGTGGCCTGCTCCTCCGGGGAGGTGTGGGCCACGGCCGGGTAGTCCTCCGTGCTCATCCACGCCACGGGGACGTGGCTGTAGTACTCGTCCTCCATGATCCCGGTGGCCTTCAGGCTGGTGCCGCCCATGGAGACGGTGTCCCCCACCGAGACCTTGAGGTCCTCGGCCAGGGTCTCGCTGAGGACCACTTCCCCCTTGCCCGGGTGGGTGGCCCCGGAGGTCGCGGTCAGGCCGGGCGCCAGGGAGGTTCCCGGTTCCAGGGCGATGCCGGCCACGGCGGTGGTGTCCGTGCGGGCGGAGGCTCCCTGGGACTGCGCCCCGCGGCTCGCGCTCGTCTGGGTGATGCCCAGTCGTTCGACCTGGTCAGCACCCACGGCGTCCTCCCAGGTGGTGAGCTGCTTCTCATCGATCTGCGAGGTGGTGAAGGACGGGGTGTCCGAGTCACCCGGGGGTGCCTGCAGGACGATGCGCTGGGCTTCGAGACGCTCGAGGGCGGAGGTGTTCTGATGACCCAGACCGTTGGTGAGGCCCGTGAGCAGGACCAGCAGCAGGGTGATGAGAGCCACGACCGTGGCCAGCAGCGCGAACCGGCCCTTGGCGAACGTGATGTCCCTCAGGGACAAGAACATGGGAACTCCCGTGACGTAGTTTTCTGGACTGTTCCCAGTCTCGTGCGCTGCGGACCGCCGCGGATCGCCAGCGCGGTTGAACCGGGCCGCGCAGAGGGTTGATCCGGGAATCAACCGATCAGTTGATGCCCTGCCGAGCCACCTGCGTACCATGACCACGGAGTCGGCCACTCCTGCCCCCGTTCCCCGGCCGCCGTCCAGGAAGGCAGATCGTGCGTCAGGAGTTGTCCACCCCGGCCCTGCTGCGGGTCATGCGGGTCACCCTGCACCTGAGCTTCGCCGCACTGCTCGGTCTGGCGGTGCTGCGCACACTCATGCAGCCCTCCGGAGACGGTGCCACCACGGCGGTGGTGCTCGTGCTCTCCGCCCTGCTCGCCACGACCTACGTGCTCGGCACCACGGTGGAGAACCGGGTGGCCGGCGGTCGCGCGAACCCGGCGCGGCTGCGCTGGACCCCCGTGTGGCTGGGCTCCGTGACCGTCCTGTGGATCGCCCTGGCGCTGCTGAGCCGGGACTTCGCGTGGGTGGTCTTCCCCCTCTTCTTCCTCTACCCCGTGCTGCTGCCCCCTGCAGTGGCCCTGGTCAGCATCGTGGTGCTCACCGGCGTGGTGGTGCTCTCCCAGCTGATCCACCTGCCCTCGGGAACCTTCACCGCGCCCATGGCCGTGGGACCGAGCATCGGGGCGGTCGTGGCGGTGCTGGTCAGCTACGGCTACCGCGCCCTGTACCGGGACGCCCGGCGCCACGTGAGCGTGATCCGCCAGCTGGAGTCCACGCGCGCCGAGCTCGCGCGCGACCTGGCGCGCCTCGGCATCGCGCGCGGCGACACGGTGTTCGTTCACTCTTCGCTCAAGAGCCTGGGCTATGTGGATGGCGGCGCGGCGGCGGTGGTCGGCGCCCTGCAGGACGCCGTCGGGCCGGAAGGCACCCTGCTGGTGCCGACCTATTACCTGCCCGCCGGCACCGTCAAGGCCGCCTGCGAGATGGAAGGCTACGTGTTCGACCCGAACCGCCACGGGACCAATATGGGACGCCTCCCCGAGACCTTCCTGACCCAGGCGGCGACCCACCGCAGCGTGCACCCGACCCATTCCGTTTCGGCCTGGGGCCGCCACGCGCAATACCTGACCGAGGCCCACCACCAGGCGCCGTCGATCTTCGGCGAGGGTTCGCCATGGCAGCGCTTCGTCGGCATCGAGGGCGCCAAGGTGCTGGGCCTGGGCGTGTCGATGGGCCCGGTGACCTTCTATCACGTGGTGGAGGATGCGCTCGGCGAGGCCTTCCCGGTGCCGGTCTGGGACGAGCGGACCTACCATATTCCCTGCCTGGACCGCGACGGCCGGCGCTGGGAAGTGCCGGTGCGGCCTTTTGCGCGCGCGGTGGCGGCGCGCCGGATCGACTACGCGGCGCGCGAAGACCTGCGCGAGTACTTCCGGCAGGAGTTCGAGCGCACCGGGCTGCGCGTGAACGGCAAGGTGGGCGATGCCCAGGCCTGGTTCATCCCGGCCCAGGGCTTCTTCGAGCACCTGCGGCGCCTCGCCGCCGACGACATCACCATCTATTCGACGCCGGAACAGCTGGCCGCCAGGCCGCTGTCGTAAAGCGGCCTGACGCCGCCGGCGGTTGCCGTGCGGCCCCTCGTCAGCCGGCGCTGATCCCGGCGCCGGCGCGCAGGCACGCCGCGAAATCGTCGAAGGCGCCAAAGGCTGCCTGGTCGCCGCGCCTTGCGCCGCACAGGTCCGGCTCCACACTCGCGCCGCCACGGCGTGGCGGCTCCTCCTGCCAGCGCAGATCCAGGCGCGCCGGATCGGCGAACAGCGCGCGTTGCGGATGGCGGCCCAGGTACAGTTGCCAGATCGGCGTGCTCAGGTTCTCGCCCAGGCGGAGCAGGCCGCCTTCGTCGCTGCGGATCGGACCGTCGACCAGGTTGCCTTCGATGGTCGCCCCGCTTTCCGGGAAGCGCACCTGCACCCCGGCCGTGTCGAGGATGGTGTTGTCGAGAATGCGGGTGCCGGCCGCACTGTTCAGGTAGATGCCGACGTCCGAGCAGCCGGCAACCAGGTTGGCGCGCATGATGCCCGCGTCGTGCTCGGTGATGCATTGCCGGTCGCGGCAATAGCGCTTGCCGGTGCCGCCGCCGCCGAAGGACAGGCCCACGCGCTTGCCCTTGGCGCCAAGCAGGGCCTGCTCGCACAGCACCACGTTGCGCTCGAAAACGGTGCGCTGGGCGCCGCCCTTGGCGTAGGCGCCGTAGCTGATCCCGTCGCCGCCTCGCTTGACGAAGTCGCGGATCAGGTTGGCGCGGATCAGCCAGTCGCTGGCGCCGACCAGGTCGATCGGCGTCACCGGCCGCGAGGTGCGGCGGGCGCCGCTGTTGGAGAGGGTATTCGCCTCGATCAGGCCGTGGTCGGGGAAGGCGCCCTTCTGGCCGTTGATCTTGAAGTGGGCGTTGAAGTCGCGGATCGTGTTGTTGCGGGCGACGAAGTGATGCGCCCTGCCGACGACGTGGAAGGCATGCTGGCACTTGTCGTCGTAGCGGCAGGCGCCGCGGATGTCCAGGTTCTCGAAGCGCCAGTAGGGCGCCAGCACCGTAAACCCTTCGATCGCGTCGAAGGCGACCGTCACCGTTCCCGGCTGCTGCGCACGCACCACGATGGGCGCCTGTTCCAGGCCCGGACGGCTGGCAAACAGCGTGCCCTTCACCGCATAGCTGCCGGGCAGGAAGGTGATCAGGTCGCCGGGCAAGGCGCTGGCGAAGGCGCGGCGCGCCTCCTCGACGCTGGCGACCAGGCGCTCGTTGCCGCCCGCGCTCGAGGCCGCGCCGGGCTGGGCGCCGATCGCCAGGGGCGGCACCGCGTAGGCTTTTCCTTCGGGGCGGTCGAGCCGCAGCAGGATGTCGG
>DEKZ01000368.1 GCA_002354135.1 Massilia sp. UBA2709
CAGGCGCGCTGGATCGAAAGGCAGTTCGCCCTTGGCCAGGGCGTCGCGCAGTTCGGCCACGCGGGCCGCGTCGAAGTCCGGCATCGCACTCAGGGCCTGGGCCGCCGGCTGCAGCACTTCCGATTCCAGGGCGGCCGGAGCGGCGGCGCTGGCGGCGGCAGGAGCGGCGGCAGGAGCTGGGCCGCCGATGGCAGGCGTCATGACCGGTGCGCCGGTTCCAGTGATTTTCATGCGGGTACCTCGGGTTTTCGATTGAATCGTCATGGTTACTTCACCAGTTGGCCGTCCAGCGCTTGCACGTCGCCGGCTGGGGCCGCGTTCTCGTCCTTGCCGGCGGCGCTGACGGATACGCCATCCACCAGTTCGCGGGTGGCGCCCGGCGCGCCGAACATGGCGGCCACCGAGCGCGATTGCGCGCGCGTCAGGATCATGATCTCGATGCGCCGGTTGACGTCGGCGTCCGTATGTTTTGCGTCGAGCGGCGCGCGGTCGGCCATGCCCACCACCTGCAGCACGCTGTCGCTGCGCATGCCGCCCTGAAGCAGCTGGGCGCGCGCGGCCATTGCGCGGTTCGAGGACAGCGACCAGTTCGACATGCCGGTCTTCTCGGCGAAGGTGTATTGCACCGAATCGGTATGGCCGACGATCAGCATCTGGTTCTCCATCTGCGCGAACAGCGGGCCCATTTTCTGCAGCAGGCGCGCGAAGCGGCCGGTCGGCAGGGCGCTGCCGCGCATGAACATGCCCTGCTTGTCGGTGTCGTGCAGCATCACGCGCAGGCCGAAGGGCGTCACCGTCGCTTCCAGGTTCGACGCCAGGCCGGCTTCCTCGCTCATCTTTTCCAGCTTCTTCGACAGCGCGGCCAGGTCGGCCGGGGAGTCGTAGGAGACGCGCGCGGCGCTGTCGGCGCCGGCGGCGTTCGCCGGACCGGTGCCGTCATGCATGGTCGGGAAGCGCTCGATCAGGCTGCCGCTCGGCTTGTCGGCAATCTGCGGGCGGCTGCCCGGGCCTTCGAGCTGGCCGGCGGCGGCGTCCTTCATCATGTTCTCGACGGCTTCCTTCTCGCGCGCGGCCATCAGCCACAGCACCAGGAACAGCGACAGCAGGGCCAGGCAAAAGTCGGCGAAGGCGACTTTCCAGGCGCCGCCGTGCTCGTCGTGGTCGTGCTTGCCGCCGCCGCGCTTGACGATGGTCTCGCCGTGATGCTTGTCGTTCAGCTTCGACACCGCTTACCCCGTCATCCGATCGCTCGAACGGCGGCGCTTGTTCTGCGACTCGTCCTCGCCACCCATTGCGTTGATCCACTGCTCGAGCTGGGCGAAGCTCGGCTTGGTGTTCAGCTGGATCAGGCGGCGACCGGCGTCGATCGCCAGCAGCGCCGGCTTGCCGGCCACATGGGTGCACAGCACCACTTTCACGGTTTCCATGGTCGACGCTTCCGAATTCACCAGCTGCTTCATCATGTTCGACAGCGGGTCGAGCAGGCCGTAGCAGAAGAAGATGCCGATGAAGGTGCCGACCATCGCCGCGCCGACCTTCTCGGCGATCAGGCCCGAGTCGGCGCCGCCGGACACCGAGTACATCGCCATCACGATGCCGAGCACCGCGGCCAGGATGCCGAAGCCCGGCATGCCTTCGGCGATCTTGTGCAGCGACTTCGAGGGCTGGGTCAGCTCTTCGTGGATCGCGTCCAGTTCCTGTTCCAGTACGCCTTCGAGCTCGTGGGCGTTGATCTTACCCATGGCCATCAGGCGGAAGTTGTCGACGATGAAAGCGAGCAGCTTGGGCTCGTCCAGGATGCGCGGATAGCGCTGGAAGATCGCGCTCTCGCGCGGCGCTTCGACGTGGGCGTCGAGCGCCTTCAGGCCGCCGGCGGCCAGTTGCAGCAGCTCGTACATCAGGAGCAGCAGCTGGCGCTGGAATTCCGAATCGTGCTTCTTGCGCGAAGCGATCTTCTTCAGCTGGTGCGACATTTCGGTCAGCACGTGCTTCTCGTTGCCGATCACGAGCGCACCGAAAGCAGCGCCGACGATGATCAGGATTTCGACAGGGTGCCAGATGGCGGTGACGGTCCCGCCCATCAGCGCGAAGCCGCCGAAGACGCAGCCGAGCACAATGAAGATACCGATTAATTGCTGCATGACGGGCCTTTCAGGATGGTTTGCATGTTGTTCTCTTGTTGTATCAGCGCGCCCCGAGGGCGGCCTTCATCTTGGCCAGCGCGCTCTTGTTGAGCTGGCAGACGCGGGCGTCGGACAGGTCGAGCACGGCAGCGATTTCCTTGTAGCTGAGCTCGAACTCGTAGATCATCTGGATCACGCGCTGCTCGCGCTCGTTCAACGCACCCAAGGCCTGCTCCAGGCTGCGGCGCACCATCAGCGATTCTTCCAGCCCGGGCGCGCTGTGTGCCTGTTCGGTCGCTTCCTGCAGCACTTCGTCGAAGCTGAGCATTTCTTCGGCGCCGTCGTCGAGCAGGTGCTGCCAATAGGCTTCCTGGGTGATGCCCAGCGCCTCGGCCGCTTCCTGCGGGGTCGGCTCGCGGCCCAGGGAGCGGGTGAGGGCGCGCAGGCCGTCGCGCAGGCGGTGCGCGTCCTGGCGCACCGCGCGCGGACGCCAGTCCTGGCGGCGCAGCTCGTCGAGAATGGCGCCGCGGATGCGCAGCGAGGCGAAGCTGCCGAAGCCATTGTCGGGTGCGCCGTAGCGGCGCAGCGCTTCGAGCAGGCCCATCAGGCCAATCTGTTCCATGTCCTCGCGCGACATCGCGCCGGAGACCTGTGAATTGAGCTGGCGCACGATGCGCTTGACCAGCGGCGCGTACGCCACCAGGTGGCGCTGTTCCTCGCGCGGGCTCATGCTCGAAGCAGCGGCGGCTTCGTGGTATTCGCTGGCGCAGGAAGTATCGGCGTAGTCGGCTAAGTAGGCCACGTTATCCCCGAAGGCGTTATTCGATGATCAGCTTGCCGATCATGACTTCGCCGAACGGTTTTTCCCGTTCTTCGCTCGCATAATTGGCGTCGAAAGTCTTGTTCAGCTGTTCGGCATACTGCTCCACCGTCATGGCCTGGGCTTCGGCCAGCGAGTGCGCCGACAGGGCGCGCACGGCAACCGCGCGCAGCAGCGGCAGGTGTTCCTTGGTCTGCTTCTCGCCTTCCTCGTCGGTGGACAGCACCAGGTCGGTCGACAGGTAATGGGCCTGCGCTTCGTTCGGGGCGCGCCGCAGCATCACGATCACCTTGTCGAGGGTGACGTACTTGACCGGCTTGTCCGACTTTTCCTTTTTCTTGGGGGCGTCGGCATGCGTTGCTTCCTTCGCCTCTGCCGCTTGTGGCTTCATCCACCACATGGCGCCACCGGTCGCGGCGGCGCTGAGCACCGCGACGGCGACAACGCCAATGATCATTTTCAGCTTGCTGTTCATCGTTCCGTAATCGTTTCGTTATGCGCGCGCGTTCAGCGAGAAAGCCGACGCACCGTCGTTGGCCTCGGCAAGCGCGTTGCCGGGCAGTTGTTCCTGTTGCTGGCCTTCCTGCTGGCGGCCGCGGCCGCCGCCGTCG
>DEKZ01000367.1 GCA_002354135.1 Massilia sp. UBA2709
CTTCCTCGCGCAGGCGCGCGGCCTCTATCTCGTCGGTCAGGATGACGGCCTCGTCCTGCGTCACCAGCACCTCGGCGACGCCGACCTCCGCGGTCTGCAGGACCGCGCTCGAGCCGCCGCCGGTGACCCAGGCGAACCAGTCGATGCCGCGCAGCCGGATCGCGGCCGCGCCGCTCTTGGCCAGGCAGTCGCGCAGCAGCGCCAGCTTGGCCCTGACTTCGACGGCGCGCAGTTCCGGCCCGCTCATGCGCCCTCCTCCAGCGACACCTGCACCGCCTGCAGTTCGGCCGCCGTGTTCTCGGGCAACACGTCCATCGCGAACATGCCCGCGCCCAGCTCGGTGCCGGCCAGGTACTTCAGGCGTTCGCGCGAGCGGTAAGGCGGATAGAACTGGGCGTGCAGCTGGGTTTCGGGATGCTCGGCGCCGTCGGTGGGCGCCTGGTACCAGGCCATCAGGTAGGGGAAAGGCCGGTTCCACATATTCTCGTACTTGAGCAGCACGGTCTTCAGGGCACGCGCCAGCGCCGGACGCTGCTCATCGCTGAGCGACGCGAAATCCTTGCAGGGCGCGGTCGGCATCACCCACACCTCGTAGGGATAGCGGGCGCAGGCCGGCACGAAAGCGATCGCATGCTCGTCCTGGTAGAGCACGCGGCGGCCGTCGGCGGCTTCGTTCTTCGCCATGTCGCACAGCAGGCTGGTGCCGTGCTGCAGGTAATAGTCGCGCTCCTGGGCCAGCATGCGCTCGGGCACCTGGGGCACGAAGGGATAGGCATAGATCTGGCCGTGCGGATGGTGCAGGGTCACGCCGACCTCGCTGCCGCGGTTCTCGAAAGGCAGCACGTACTGGATGTGGTGCTTGCCGCCGATGCGCGTGGTGCGGTCGGCCCAGACCTTGAACAGCAGCTCGATGCGCGACAGCGGCAGGTGCACCAGGGCCGCGTTCGGGTCCTGGGTGAACACCACCACCTCGCAGTGGCCGTTGGCCGGCGCGGTCGGCACCGTGCTCAGCGCGGGCGGGTCGTGCGACTCCAGCGCCAGCGAGGGGAAGCGGTTGTCGAACACCGCCACCTCGTAGTCGCCCTGGGGCAGTTCGGTCGGGTTGGCAGGATCCGTCGTCACCGCCAGCGGGTTGTACTGCGGCGGCGGCTGGAAGGTGCGATTCTGGCGGAAGCCCGCATAGGTCACCCACTCGCCGCGCAGCGGATGCCAGCGCAGGTGCGGGTTCGCGTTCATCGGGTCGGGAAAGGGACTGGGCGCGATGAGCCCGTCCGGTATCGGCTGGTTGCTGTAGAGAGTAAGGTGTCGTCCGTCCGGCTTCGTCAGTTCTTTGCTGTGCATGGCATCGCTAAATGTCTGGCAGGTCACAAACGATCGCGGGCAGGAGCAGCCCTGCGAACGCGGCTAGGAGAGGATCCTAACATGGCGTTTTCGCCACATTTTCCCAGGAGAACAAGGCTATTTTCCGATAGTTAATGACTCAACGGAAGCGGACGGAAAGCAATAGCGGACACGTGCCTGCGTCTCCTATGGAGAGTAGGGACAACCGATGGGTTCGAGAGGAAATTGCAGAGAGGATGTAGGCGTGGACCTACATAATGAATAGAAGTATTTACGGTGTTCGATAGGGAAAACTCTGACAAGCTCAACAGTGGGGTGGCGCGGGTGGGCAGTCGATTTTGTAGGGTGGGCACTCGTGCCCACGGGGTATCACACTGTGATCAGAGGCAGCATCAAAAACAACCTATGGCAGGTGACCATGTGCGTCATGGAGGAAGGGCCGCGTAATGACGATCCATGAGACCGCGTGGGCACAAGTGCCCACCCTACGAGAAACAAACCCTATTTCGCCAGCTCCGCCAGCACCGCCGTGTACATCTGCAGATTCAGCAGCAACTGCTTGAGCGTGATGAACTCGTGCTCCGAGTGTCCCGTGTACACCTTGCCCGGCATGGCGGGACCGAAGCTGACGGCGTTCGGGAACAGGCGCGAGTTGGTGCCGCCGCCGATGGCGATCGGCTTCGGGTCCTTCACGCCGGTGAAATAGGAGAACACGTTCATCAGCACCGGCAACTGGGGCGCGTCCTTGCGCACCCAGGGTTCGCCCGTGCGCACGACGATGTTCGACAGCGGCAGGTTGCGGCCCTGCCACTGGGCCAGCGCCGCGTTCACCTCGTTGGTCAGCTGCTCGATGCTCTTGCCCTGAGGGCGGCGCAGGTTGATCGAGACCTCGATGCCGTCCTCGCGCTGGCGGATCACGGTCGGCGAGACCGTCATCGGTCCCATGAAGCTGTCGCGGTAGGCGATGGCGCCGAACTTCTCGCCATACAGGCCCGTGCCTACCATCTCGTTCAGGTAGTTGACGACGGCGCCGGCCGTGGTGTTCGGCCAGGGGCGCACCGCCAGCGCGTCGGCCAGCATGGCGACCGCGTTGACGCCGTCTTCCGGCTTGGACGAATGCGCGGACAGGCCGTGCGCGCGTACCTGCAGCGCGCTGCCCTGCCATGCGAATTCGTAGCGCATGCCTTCCTGCTTCGCGCCGCGCGCCTTCAGCTGGGCTTCGAGAGCGGGGGTGGCATTCGCGATGACGGCGCTGGCGTCCTCGGGAATCTGGCTGTTGAAGAAGCCGCCCGCAAAGGCCGCCACATGCGGCTCGCCCGGCGGCGGGATCGCGGCGCCTGCCTTCGGCAAGGTCACCGCGATCGTGCCCGAGGCCTTCTCGGCCACCACCGCCGGGTACTCGGCGTCGAGCGTGATGTTCATCTGGGGCGGCTCGTGGGTCTTCAGGAACTCGACCAGCGGCTGCCAGTCCGACTCCTCGCCCATGTAGACGTAGAGCTCGATGCGCTTGGACAGCGGCAGTTGCTGGTCCTTCAGCGCCTTCATCGCGTACAGCGCGGTGGCGATCGGACCCTTGTCGTCCTCGGCGCCGCGCGCCAGCAGCTTGCCCGGCTCGCTGGTCTGGTCCAGCTCGAAGGGCGACTTCTTCCACTTCGTCGGATCGACCGGTTGCACGTCGCCGTGGGTCACGATGCCGACCCGCTCCTCGCCCTGCCCCATGCCGATCACCACCACCCAGCCATGGTCGGCGAAATCGAAACCGAGACGCGTGGCCTCGGTTTTCAGGGCGTTCTTGAAGGCGATGTGCTGGGGGTCGCGGTCCGAAGGAACATCCGGATTGGCGACCGTGTTGTAGCTGACCAGCTTGGCGAGCGTGTCGACCACCGCCGTGCGGTAGGTCGTGACCGCGTACTTGGCGGCCTTGACGGCGGCCTCGCCGGGAACGGGGCCGGCGGTGGACGGTGCGTCGGCGATGGCATGCGCCGCGCAGGCCAGCAGCAGGCTGGCGAGGATGGTTTTTTTCATGTTCTGCCGTGTCTCCATTGCAAAGGCGCAAGGAGTCTAGCACAGCACCTCGCGGCAAGCCGGTCGCCAATCCGGTATCGTATCGACCATCGAAGAACAACGAGAGCCCAGCCATGAGCGACAAGACCGTACGCCGGATCCACCCGGCCCTGCGCGACGATATCGGCGACCTGGTCACCCAGCGTCCGGTGCCGAGCGCCCACCTCGACCAGGTCGATCCCTTCCTCTTCCTGAACCACCACGGCCCGCAGACCTACCCGCCGCACAACCGCGGCCTGCCCTTCGGCCCGCACCCGCACCGCGGCTTCGAGACCGTCACCTTCATCCTCGAAGGCATGCTGATGCACAAGGACAGCGCCGGCTTCAAGAGCGTCATCCATGCCGGCGGCGTGCAGTGGATGACGGCCGGCAGCGGCCTGGTCCATGCGGAGATCTCGCCGCGCGAATTCCTGGAGCACGGCGGTCCGCTGGAAATCCTGCAGCTGTGGATCAACCTGCCGCCCCACCTGAAGATGACGCCGCCGGCCTACACCGGCCTGCAGAAAGACGACATCCCCGCCCTGGCGCTCGATGGCGGCCGGGCCACCATGCACCTGGTGTCCGGCGAATGGGAAGGCAGGGTCGGTCCGGTCAAGTCGCTGACCGGCGTCTTCATGAGCACCATCGCCTTCCAGGCCGGCGCCCGCGTGCGCGTGCGCAATCTCGCGAACCGCAACGTCTTCCTCTATATCGTGCGTGGCGCGCTGCAGGCCGGCAACTTCAACGACCGTCTCGGTGCGCTCCACCTCATCGAACTGACCAGCGAAGGCGACGAGATCGAACTGGTCGCGATGGAAGACAGCTTCGTGCTGTTCGGCCATGCCGAGCCGATCGGCGCGCCGGTGGTGTCGCACGGTCCCTTCGTGATGAACACGCGCGCCGAGATCGAGCAGGCCATCCGCGACTACCAGGCCGGGCGCTTCGGCGCGCCGATGTAGGAGCGCCGATGCAGGAGCCCCGAAGCAGGGCCACGCGCAGCCGTGGCGCTGCGTCGGTGCGACCTCCTTTACCATTAGGCGGGTCAACAACTTCTGCGAGACCCGAGCATGCAAGCTGTTCCCTCCGTTGTTTCCTCAGTTGCTCCACTGGTCGCCACCACCCGTGGTTACCCCTCCACCGGCTACACGGTCGAAAACGTGCATGCCGGCTCGGTCGCCGTCGTCGACACGAGCGGCCGCCTGCTGGCCTGGGCCGGCGATCCGCAATACCAGACCTTCACCCGCTCGGCCCTGAAGCCCTTCCAGGCCCTGCCCTTCCTGCTCTCCGGCGGTCCGGAAAAATTCGGCCTGGCCGAGGAAGAGCTGGCGCTGCTGTGCGCCAGCCATTCGGGCGAGGAAAAGCACCTGGCGGGGGTACACGCCATCCTGGACAAGATCGGCATGCAGGTCGAGCACCTGGAATGCGGCTGCGCCGTTCCCCTGTACTACGATTTCGTGAACCTGCCGGCGCCGATCGACCGCCAGTGGACGGCTGCCCACCACAACTGTTCCGGCAAGCACAGCGGCTTTCTCGGCTGGTGCCGCCTGCACGGCGCGCCGACTTCCAACTATGTCGACCCGGACCACCCGCTGCAGCGCGCGATCCGCGCCACGCTGGCCGATGCCGTCGGCCTGCCCGAATCGAGCATGCCGGTCGGTATCGACGGCTGCTCGGCGCCGAACTACGCCCTGCCGCTTGCCAGCCTGGCCCACCTCTACGCGCGCCTGGCCCAGGGCGCGCAGGACCCGCGCCTGGGACAGGCCCTGGGGCCCCTGTTCGACGCCATGACCCATCGTCCCGACATGGTGTCCGGCACCGAGCGGACCGACCTGGTCTGGATGACGGCCGGCGGCGGCGACTGGGTGGCCAAGGTCGGGGCGGACGCGGTGCAGGCCTTCGGGATCCGCTCGGCCGGCATCGGCATCGCCATCAAGATCGCCGACGGCAACAGCCGCGGCATGCACACGGTCACCTACAACGTGCTCGAGCAACTGGGCCTGCTCGACGAGGCGAAACGCACGGTGCTCGAACGCTTCCGCCGGCCGGAAATCCGCAATGCGCGCGGCACGCTGGCCGGCTACATGCGGCCGCTGTTCACGCTGCAGCGCGCCTGATTGTTCTTGCCCGTATCGTACGCGGGCGCGGCCGGGTTTGGTCTTACGATGGCTTCACCATATCGATGGAGCCGTCCACATGCACCCGACCCGAGCGCCCGCGGCATCGCGCCTGCTGTTTGCCTTCATTCTCCTGCCGCTGCTGCTGGGCGGCTGCGCCACCACCTTGTCGCAAAGCGAAGCGCAGGCGGTGGCCGGCAAGACCTATGTGATCACCGGCGCCTCCAGCGGCTTCGGGCGCGGCGTGGCCCTCAAGCTGGCCGCCATGCGCGCCAACGTGGTGCTGGCCGCGCGCCGCACCGAGGTGCTGGACGAGGTCGCGGCCCAGGCCAGGGCCGCCGGCGGCAATCCGCTGGTGGTCACCACCGACGTGGCCAGGCCCGAGGACGTGCAGCGCCTGGCGACGGCCACGGTGGAGCGCTTCGGCCGCATCGACGTCTGGATCAACAACGCCGGCGTGGGCGCCATCGGCGAATTCGAGAAGATTCCACTGGAAGACCACGCGCGCATCGTCGACGTCAACCTGAAGGGCGTGATCTACGGCAGCCACGTGGCGCTGCGCCAGTTCCGCCAGCAGGGCCAGGGCGTCCTGGTGAACATCGGCTCGGTGGAGAGCGAGGTGCCGCTGGCCTACCAGGCCACCTACGCCTCGACCAAGGCTGCTGTGCTGAGCCTGGGTCGCGCGCTGCGCGAAGAGCTGCGCCTGTCCGGCCAGCAGCACATCGCGATCGCCACCGTGCTGCCCTGGGCGGCCGACACGCCCTTCTTCGAGCACGCCGCCAACTACAGCGGCCATGCGCCGCGCATGGCCTGGATGGACGACCCGGACAAGGTGGCCGACATCATCGTGCGCGCCACGGTCTACCCACGCGAGGAAGTGCCGGCCGGCTGGAAGGCACGCGGCGCCTACTGGTCGCACCGTATCGCGCCCGACATCACCGAGCGCCTGTCGGCCAACATCGCGCACACCGAACAGTTCGAGAAGGCCGGGCCGGCGCCGAACGGCAGCAATGCGGTGCACCAGCCGACGCCGGCGGGTACGGGCGTGGATGGCGGCGTGCGGGCGCGCATGGAGCGGGAAGACGCGGCGCGCAAGGCGGGGCAATAAGCGGAAAACGGAGCGTGTTGTGTAGGGTGGGCACCCCGTGCCCACGCGAACGCTTGAGCGGTGTTGGCGTTATTCGCGCCGCATCGGCCGATCCATGTTGACGTTTCGAATGACTATTCGGAGACGTTTCGATGTTCACGTCGTACGTCTGCGAACCTGGCTATCGGCGCGCACCGTTCCGCGTGGGCACGGNNCGGAGTGCCCACCCTACAGGTCGCGTCAACGATACTATTCAATCATCCGCCGTATCATCCCCGCCAGCGGCTCCAGCACCGCGTTGTCCTGCCAATACGAATTGTGCGACAACGGATTCCAGCTCTTGAGCATCCACGCCACCGCGCCCTGCCCGGCGTTGATCGCCCTGTCCTGCACCAGCAGCCGGTAGCCCTCGGACAGCGGTTGCAGCGGCCAGCCGAGCACGTCGTCCGGGTCGTACAGGTTCAGCCACTGGAACATCGGCGTCGGCGGCGCGATCGGCTTGATGTGCATGTCCTTGTGCGCCGCGACGAAGATCGGGATGTTGCAGCCGGTGGTGAGCAGGCCGGTGCAGATACCGCCCGCAAGGTAGTGCTTTTCGTGCGCGCTCAGGGTTCGCCCCACGGCCGCGCGCGCCCAGCCGTCGATGTCGCGCCAGACGCCGGCCTGGACCTGCCCGCCGGCCTGCGCCTTCTGGGCGTCGTACAGGTAGCTCGACAGGACCTGGCAGCCCAGCGAGTGCGCCAGGAACACCACCGGCATGGCCGGGTTGGCGGTGCAGGCGCCGAGCAGGTTGCGCGCGATCTCGCCCTGGGCCAGCTCGTAGACCGAGCCCGGGATCTCCTTGCGGTTCTCCAGCCCCGCGGCATCGGCGAAGCCGAACAGCATGAATTTGCGCAGGTCGTCGTAATGGACCTTGCTCTGGCGATCGACGCGGTTCCAGATGGTCTGCTCGTTCTTCTGCAGGATGTCCTGGTAGTACACCGAGTAGCAGGCCAAGCGCTCGCGCAATGCGGGGCCGAGCCGCGCGCGCATCTGCCCGAACACGCCGGCCGCGTAGTCGCGGGGCGTTTCGCCCATACCGTGGACGCTGACGAGTGCAACAGTGGGCATGGCGGCCTCCTGTGAATGGTGTCGGAATCTTCCTTATCGATTAAGCAGATTCCTGACGCCAGCTTACCACCACTGCAGGGCCGGCTGCCGGTGCACACAGCGTACGGAGCGCTTCACCGCGCTTGTCCACTTCATTAGAATGCGGCTACCCATGCCAACCGCCAACCAAGCCCCATGACCGACCTGCTCCTGCCCCGCTACCTGGACGGGATCGCGCGCCTCGACCTGGCGCGGATCGCCACGCCGGCACAGATCCCGCCTTCCTTCCTGCTGGCGCGCGAAGGCCGCTACAGCGTGCACTACATCCCGTTCGAGCACGTGAACGCGCGGGCGCGGCTGGTCATCGTCGGCATCGCGCCGGGCTTCGTGCAGTGGAAGAACGCGATGGCGGAGGCCCAGCGCCAGCTGGCTGCCGGCGCATCGCAGGAAGCGCTGCTGCGCGCTGCGCGCCTCAGCGGCGCCTTCAGCGGGGCGATCCGCCCCAACTTCGTGGCCCTGCTCGACGCCATCGGCATGCAGCGCTGGCTCGGCATCGCCAGCTGCGCCAGCCTGTTCGATGTGGATGCCGACCTGGTCCACATCGGCGCCATCCTGCGCCACCCGGTCTTCGTCGACGACAGGAACTACAGCGGCACGCCCGGCATGGCGAAGCTTCCCTTCCTGCGCGAGCAGGTGCTGCGTTATTTTGCGCAGGAAGCAGCCCAGCTGCCGGACGCCCTCTACATCCCGATGGGCGCCAGCGTGGCCGAGGGCCTGGACTGGCTGGCCAATGAGGGCGTCATCCGGCGCGAACGCATCCTGCACGGCTTGCCGCATCCTTCGGGGGCGAATGCGGAACGCGTCGCCTACTTCCTGGGGCGGAAGACCAGGGAGACGCTGTCGGCCAAGACCAATGCCGGTCAGCTCGACGCGGCGCGCGAGCGGCTGCTGGCGCAGATGGCGGCATTGGTGCAAACCTGAAGCGCGTGGTGTCGAACGTGGTTTGAACGCGTGGGCGGCGTTGGAGCTGCGTGTATGCGCTTTGGTGCGGTGTAGCCATCCACCCTACGTCCCTGCCAATGCCGGTCCGTGCGTTCGTCATGGTGGGCACGGGGGGCCCCCCCCCCCGCCNNGTGGGCGCCCCGTGCCCACCTCTGCGCGACCAGCCTCGACGGCCTCGCCCGATCAACGCACCAGCGCAAACCGCTGCCGATACTCCCTCGGCGTCAGCGCCGCCCAGCGCTTGAACACCTTGCTGAAGGTCGCCGCATCCTCGTAGCCGCAGCGCGCGGTAATCTCTTCCAGCGACAAGGCGGTGGTTTCCAATAGCGCCTTGGCGCGCTCCACGCGCAGCTGCTGCGCATACTGCACGGGGCTCAGGCCGAGCGCCTCCTGGAAGCGCCGCAGCAGCGTGCGCTGGCTGGTGGCGCAGTGCGCGGCCAGTTCCGTCATCGTCCAGGCCTGGTCGAGCCGCGCGTTGAGCCAGCGGCGCGCGCGTTCGATGGTCGGGTGGCCGCCCTGGGCCACGATGGCGTCGGCCA
>DEKZ01000028.1 GCA_002354135.1 Massilia sp. UBA2709
CGCCGCTGGCCGGACAGCGCGACCTCGAGCTCGACGGCAGCCTGAAGCTGGCACTGACCGGTGGCGGCACCATCGGCACGCCTTCGCTGAGCGGCACCGTCAACGGCGACGCGCTCGCCGTGCGCTGGCCGGAACAAGGTGTACGCCTGCGTAACGGCCAGCTGCGCGCGCAACTGGCGGGCGACCGCCTGCTGCTGCAGCGGCTCTACCTGGAAGGTGTGCAGGGCAATGCCACGGCAGATGGCTCGGTACGCTTCGGCGCCGACGGCGCCATGCAGCTGCGCCTGGTGGCGAACAAGCTCGAGGCGCTGTCGCGTCCTGACCGCACCGTGGTCGTTTCCGGCGAAGCGAACCTGGTGCGCGACGCCGAGCGCTTCACGCTCGACGGCCGCTTCAAGGCCGACCGCGCCCTGATCGAATTCGCGCCGCAAGGGCGCCCGACCATGTCCGACGACGTGATCGTGCTGGGACGCGGCGCACCCGCCGCGCCGCAGAAGAAGGAAGCGGAAGTGCCGCTGTCGATCAACCTGGCCGCCGACCTGGGCGACGACTTCCACCTGCGCGGCCTGGGCATCGACGCCTACCTGGCCGGCAGCGCCCGCGTGCGCATGGTCGGCAACAGCGACCCGCGCGTGAACGGCACCATCCGCGTCGTCAGCGGCACCTATGCGGCCTACGGCCAGAAGCTGACCATCGACCGCGGCGTGCTGACCTTCAGCGGCCGCTACGACAACCCGGCGCTCGACGTGCTGGCGGTGCGCAAGCAGCCGGAAGGCACCCAGCTGAGCGAATCCAATGTCGAGGCCGGCGTGCAGGTGCGCGGCACGGCCCAGTCGCCCCAGGCGCGCCTGGTGTCGACGCCCTCGGTGCCGGACAGCGAGAAGCTCTCCTGGCTGGTGCTGGGCCACGGCATGGAAGGCACCAGCGGCAACGAGAAGGATGTACTGAGCGCCGCGGCCGGCGCCCTGCTCGGCGGCAAGGGCGGTACCGGCGGCATCACCTCGAAGCTGGCCAATTCGCTGGGCGTGGACGAACTCGGCCTGTCCCAGGCCCGCGGCGGCGACGCCGAGGGCCTGGCGAACACGGTGGTCACGGTCGGCAAGCGCATCTCCTCGCGCGCCTACCTCAGCTTCGAGCAGGGCGCGACCACGGCCTCGAGCCTGGTGCGCCTGCGCTACAAGCTCAATCCGCGCTGGACGCTGCAGTTCCAGACCGGCACGAATACGGCGCTCGACGTGCTGTATGCGTGGGCTTTCGATTGAGCGCACCTGACAGGACTTCCATGGCAGCCTTGCATCGGCTGCCCTGGAAGTTGCGTCAGGCGTTTCAATCTCTCTGTTTCAGGCGCTCTTAATGCAGGCTGGGCTTCGGATCGGGGACCGGGTCCTCGCTCTGCGGCGTGTGGACCGGGGTGTGGTGCGGGTGCGGCGCGTCGAAAGGTTCGGGCTGCGGTTCCTCGATCGGCACCGGATCCGGGGCGCGGTGGAAACGGACCGGCATTGGCGTTACTGGAATCATGTTCGGGGTCTCCTGGTTCACGGGAGTTAACACCTTAGCATGGGAGTACAAGGACTGACGCCCGTCTGGCAGCGGCCCCATCCGCCGGCGCGGCGGGTGCTCGCGTACAATGCCGGCTTCGATTCCAAGGCTTTCGTCACGATGAACATCACCACCCTCGCCCTGCTGGCCCTGACTCCCATTCTCGTCTGGCGCATCTATGCGCGCCTCAAGACGCAGATGGCGCGCCAGCGCTCGATCATGTCGCGCCACTACACCGGGATCCTGGTGTTCGGGGCGATGATCCTGGTGCCGCTGTCGGAAGTGATCGTGCGGCCCATGGAGCTGGGGGCGCTGGCCGCCGGCACGGCGCTCGGCGTCTTCTGGGGGAACTTCGGCCTGCGCCGCACGCGGTACGAGGACACCCAGGAAGGCTACTTCTTCACCCCGCCGATGCGGCTCGGGATCGTGATGGCCATGGTCCTGATCGCGCGCGTGCTCTACATCGGCTTCGAGCTGTACACGCTGCAAGGCTCGGGCGCCACCGCGCCGCGCTTCACCGACAGCCCGCTGAGCATGCTGTGCGTGGGGCTGACCGGGGGCTACTTCCTGGCGTTTTCGGTGGGGCTGCTGCTGTGGCGGCGCAAGTTGCGGCAGGCGATCGAGCGGGGTTGAGCTTCGAGGCCGGCTTGACAGCGGGTATGCGGGTGATAGCGGGACGCTTTTCTGCACGGCCGCGGGTTTGCGGGCGCACGTAATTGTTCGCGCTGGTTCCGTGTCGGTATGCTCTGCACCGCGTGGGCACGAGTGCCCACCCTACGAGGTGCGGCTGATCCGCTGTCAACACCAATAGCAGCGACCGTAGGGTGGGCACCCCGTGCCCACGCGGAAGCATGAGCAGACGGAAACCAGTTCCCGTCCAAACGTGGGCGACACGCCGGCGCATCCATCGGCGTTCACGAAACGCGTCCATCATCCCGCAAAAAAAGGGGCCCACCGGGCCCCTTTGCTCTTACGCGGCTTTCGCCTCTTCCTTCCTTCTCTGCAGCACGAAGATCGGCTGCGCCCACTGCACGTCCTTCTTCTTCTTGCTCGTGATGAGCGTCAGTTCCGAAGGGTCGTAGACGTCCGTATTGTGGGTCAGCGGCGTCGTCATCAGGTACTGGGCGTCGGTGTTCTTGAGGAACTCGCCGACCAGCTGGATGTTGCGGATGTCCAGGTGGGCGAAGGGTTCGTCGATGAAGACGAAGCCACCGGAACCCTCTTCCGACTTCAGCAAACCGATCAGGAGCACCAGCGACTTCATGACCTGCTGGCCGCCCGAGGCTTCGCCGTCGTTCATGCCGATCTGGTCCTTGCCGTCGAACTTGAAGCGTACGTGCAGGCCGGCCTGCGCCAGCTGCACGTCGTCGTTCTCGAGGCGCACCGGGTCGGCCTGCACGTCGATGCCGGCCAGTTCGCCCAGCTCCTTGATGTTCTTCGAGTAGGTCTTGATCGTGTAGCGCAGGCGCTCGATGTAGGCGCCGCGGGCATTGGCGGTCGCTTCGATCGCGCGGTTGTTCTGGTAGCGGCGCTCCTCGGTCTCGCTCTGGCGGCCGGCCAGCTGCTCGTTCAGGCGCGCATACTGGTCGATGACGGTGGAATCCTGCTCCCAGTCGTCGCGCGCCAGCGCGTGCTCCAGCGAACCGAGGCGCAGGTTGACCTGGTGCGCGTTCTGGTGCTGGGACACCAGGGCCGCACGGCGCGCCGGGTTCTTCCAGGCGGCCGGGATGCTGCGCCAGCCGCGGCGCATCTCCAGCAGGGCCTTGGCGTGCTCGGCGCGCTGCTCGATCTGGCGGCGGTGGTTCAGGCGCAGGCCCGCTTCCGCTTCCGACAGCGCCATGCGCGCGTTCTGCCAGACGGTGTCGGCGCGGGTGCGCGCGACCGTCGCGTTCTTGGTGAGCGTTTGCAGTTCGCCCAGGCGCGCGCCCACTTCCAGGCGCTCGGCCTTCAGCGGCGCGATGCTGCGCAGGGCTTCCTCGAACTCGGCCTGGCGCGCCGCCAGTTCCTTGGCCGCGTCGACGCCGGCGATGCGCGCCTTCAGGGCGCCGACTTCCGATGCCAGCTTGCTGATCGTGAGGGTGAGCGCATCTTCCTTCGCTTCCAGGCCCGGCAGCGCCTTCTGGATCGCTTCCAGGCGCTGGGTTTTACCGGCCGCACCGAAGCGGTAGCGCGCGGGCTCGACGTACAGCGAACGGCCGCCGCGGCGTTCGCGGTGATAGGCGTCCGGCGTGATCCACTCGTCCGAGCCCGACTTGAAGCCGGCATCGACCGAGTCGACGCGGTCGATGCGCGCCAGCTGGTCGATCAGCCAGGACGGCGCCGGAGCCGAGAAGTGCACCACCGACAGCAGGCTGTCGTCCTTCATCTTTGGTGCTTCAATGCAGTCCGGGACGATGAAGTGGCGATAACGCTCCTTCTCGGCCAGGCGGTACGCTGCCGGCGCATCCTTGGCGCGCTCGAGCAGCACCACCGAGGCGTAGCCGCCGAGCACACCCTCGACCGCGCCCTGCCATTTCGGGTCCGTCACTTCCACGATGTCCGACAGCATGGCGTGCGGGATGCCCTCGTCGCGCAGCGCGCGGCGCATCTGGCGCTGGGCTTCCGGTTCCGGCATCGCGCTCTTGCCCTGCAGGGCCGAGATGGTCTGCATCTCGATGGCGATCTTCGCGGAGACAGATTCGCGCGCCGCCTTCTGGCGCGCCAGCTCCGCTTCCTTCTCTTCCAGTTGGCTCGCCACTTCGGCGATGTCGGCGCCGGCGTCCGCCGCCAGCTTCTGCAGGCGTTCCTTCTGCTCCAGCAGGTTTTCCAGCGGCTTGATCTTCTGGTTGACGGCCGTCAGGCGGCCCGCCAGTTCCGTGCCCTCTTTCTCGAGCTGGGTTTCCAGCTGCTGGGCTTCGGTCAGGGCGCGCTGCTGGGCGGCCAGGGCCTGGCGCTTCTCGGCCAGCTGGCTGTCGGCCTGCTGCATGGGCTTCCTCTGCTCGCGCAGGTGGCGGCTCATGCTTGCTGCTTTTTCGCGCGCCTCGTGGTATTCCAGGCTGGGCAGCACTTCTTCGCGCAGCTCGCGCTTTTCCTTGTGCAGGTCTTCCCACTGGTGGTAGTTGGCCACGCGCAGGCGCAAACCTTCCAGGTTGATGCGCGAGGTTTCCAGTTCGGCCTCGAAGCGCTTCAGTTCCGTCTCGGTGTCGCGCTGGTGGCGCTTGGCTTCGTCGTAGGCGTCCAGCACTTCCTTGTCGCCGAAGACCTGGAACACCAGGTCGAGCAGCTGGCGCGGCGCGTATTCGCACAGCTTGTCGGTCTCGCCCTGCTCCAGGGCCAGCACCTTGGACATGGCCGGCGACAGGCCGGCCGATGCCAGGCGTTTCCGGTAGTTTTCCACGCCCAGCCAGTCGGTCGCTTCGGTGACTTCCTCGATCTCGACGTTCCCGGGGCGCATCAGGTACTGGCGCTTCCAGTCGCCGCCGTTCTTCTGCACCTGGCAGAACAGGGTCACTTCGTCGTCGCTGAAGAAGCCCGAGTGGCGGAAAGGACGGTTCGACAGCTGGCGGCCGACCGGCTTGTTGTCGACCACGGCGCGCAGCCAGGCGCTCTGCTGGCCCGAGTGGCGCGCATAGTGCTTGTAGGTGCGGCCCATCGAGCAATCGAGGCCGAACAGGGTCCGCAGCGCATCGAGCAGCGTGGTCTTGCCGGAGCCGTTCTGGCCGGCGATGGTGATGATCTTGGCGTCGAGCGGGATGTTCTTGATCCGCTGCCAGTAATCCCAGTGGACCAGTTCGAGTGATTTAATGTGGAACATGGTGTCTCAGTTCGCTCAGCTTGGATTATCGAGAGGCTCGGCATCGAGCTCGGCGTCGTTGGCGGCGTCGGCCGCGGTGCGGCGCACGGCTGCCAGCGGGGCGCGCTTGAACACGTCCGACAGGGCGCCGTTGATGATGCGCTCCTTGAGCAGGTCGGTGTCCATCATCAGGTCGAGCAGCGGGCCTTCCAGGATCACGTCGCCGCGGCGCTCGATGAAGCCGAGCTTCGAGAGCACGCCCAGGTTCATGTCCATGCGCGTCTTCTTGCCCAGCTTGTCGCCGAAGTCCGACAGCAGCGCGGTGTAGGAAATGCCGATCGAGGTGTCCTCGGCGCGCGGGATCGGCGCGTCCTTGTCGAACATGTCGGTCTGGTCGTCCACCACCGTGGTGTGGGTTTCCTGGCGCTCGCGCTTGGGCAGGATGATCTGCGCCCACAGCACCACCAGCAGGGCCACGCCGTCGCGCGTCAGGCCGAAGTTATTGTTCTGCCAGATGTCCTTGGCGCCGAAGATCTTCGGCTCGACATTGCGGTGCAGGGCAATCGTCACGTGGTCGGCATACACGTTGTCGAGGAGCTTGAGGCCCGACTCCAGCAGGCGCTTGTCGACTTCGGCGCGGAAGGTCTCGTCCGACAGCGCGCGCTTGACCATCTTGTCGTCGCGGCGCAGGGTCTGGTGCGTGAGCAGGCGGGCAATCAGGATTTGTGCATCGTCATTCATTCGGCGTGCCGCTTTCGAGATCTAAATCTAGTGAGAGGGTTGCAAAGGACATGGCGGCCACTTCCGGATCGTCGAGCTGGACCATTTCGTCACGTGCTTCGAACTTGATCGGCAGGCGCGCCAGTTCCGCGGTGGCGCCTTGCAGGCTGGCCTCGGCGGCGTCGCCCAAGAGCGGCAGCAGCGAGGCGCGGTAAGAGGCGACGGCGAACGAGGCCGGCAGCAGCGACTCGTGCAGCTCGACCTTCTTCGGGCCGGTCTCGGAGAACTCGGGGAAGTTGCCGAGGTTGGCGAAATCGGCCAGCTTGGTGATCCAGTCGTCCAGCTCCGCCTGCATCGCCGGGTTGTCGTTGATGGTCAGCGGCGCATCCTGGCCGCTCGGCAGGCCTTTTGGGCCGACGGTTACCACGCGCTCGGCCAGCAGCTCGGTCTCGGCAACGTCGATCATCTCGGCCGGCGTGCCGAACAGCGGCACCACCGGGCGGTCGATCGCGCCTTCGGCGAGACTCGCCAGGTCGTCGTGGGCCAGCAGCCAGCGTTTCACGTCGGTGGTCGACAGGCCCGACTGGCCCAGGTGCACGCGCTGGCGCTCGATCTGGTTCAGGGCACGCGAGAACATGCCCTGCATGTTGAGCAGGGCGCTCTGGGCGCGGCCGATCGCCTGCGCCGCCTTGTGGGTGGCCGAATCGGCCTGCGGGTCCTGGGTGATCGCGCGCAGGATGACCGAGCCCTTCTCGACCCAGTCGCAGGCCATGTGCCACTTGGCCTGGGAATTGCGCAGCTTGAATTCGGAACCCGAGGCGATGGCGTCGCGGAATTCCTCGGTCAGCTCGACCAGGCGGCCCAGCAAGTGCTTGAGCTGCTCGACGGTGACGCCCCCCACTGCCTGGGCGCCGGCCACCTGCGACAGCAGGAAGCCCATCTCGGCCTCGTCGTCCTCGGGCTTGCCCAGCGCCAGGAGGGTGTCGAGCGCAGACAGGACGTTCCTTGCTAGCGGCGTGATGCGGTAGACCCCGTTCGGCGCGTCCCAGGCCAGCAGGCCGTGGGTGCGCAGGCGGTTCAGCACCGTCTCCAGGCTTTCGGGGATCAGGTAAGCGAGCTTCTGGTTGATGTCGGCACGCGAGAAGGCCGAGCTGGCGGTGTCGGCGGCCAGTTCGCGCAGCACCAGCAGGCGCACCAGCACGCCGTCCTGGCTGCCGTGGAACAGCGCCGAGAAGGCCGACAGCATGGGCTGGGCCTTCTTGAGGTGAAACACCTGCTCGATTTCGTCCGGCGCGATGCCGGAATGGAAATGCGCCTGGAGCGGGTCGAGCTCGTCCTGCGCAATGCGATGGGGTTCCGCGGCGAGGGCCGCCTGTGTGTCGATCATCGTTGGGATACCAGTCTGCAAGCGGACCGCACTGCCTGAGCAGGCAAGTCGAAGTGTCCGCGGGGGGCGCCAGTATAACAGTTCGGGCTGCTTAATCGGCAGCAATATTCCGTCGCGGACCGGCTGGTTTTGTACAAACGACACAATCGCGGGCCACCCCGGCGCAGCCGCATGAACCATAAGTCAAACTTCTGCGACGCCATCTTTTATGAGATTTTCATATATATGCATGGCAATTTGACACGACAGTTCGGCGATGTGAGCTGGTCTGCGGACCAGGACGGAGGTGAATCGCGTGGTCCGGCACGCTGCGAAACGACGGCGCAGCGCAGCGACGACCAGCACCGTCGAACTTGAGGAGAGAGAACAATGAATAAGAAAGTTGCCGCACTGCCATGTGCAATCGGCCCGGGGCAGCGTCGGGCCCGGCCATGGCCAGCTGCGAGTACTACTGCGCGTCGGACTACCGCGTCTGCGTCAATGGCGGAACGTCCGCGGAAGAATGCGCAGCCGAGCGCACGGCCTGCCTGCGCGACATGTGCGGCTGCGATTACTGATGCGCATCCGGCGCCACGCGCGCCGGCGCAGAGCCGCCCTCCTCCGGGATGGCGGCTCTTTTCATTATTTGCGCGTGATACGGGTGATCGTCTGGTCGATCGTGTCGCGCTCGTCCTCGAAATGCAGCTTGACCGGGTACCATTCCTGGGACGGCGCCAGCCAGATCTCGACGCTGTCGCCACGGCTGTCGCGCGGCTCGCGCTTCACGTGGATGGTGTCCAGTTCGCCCATCGCCGTGTGGATCTTTTCCTGCTTGACGACCCTGAAGGTCCAGGGTTCGGCGTCACGGCGGCCGGCCACCACGAAGGTCCATTCGCTGCCCGGCTTGAACTTCGCCTCGCCGGCGGCGCGCGCGACGGACGCCAGCTGCCAGGTGATCGAGGCGCGGTCCTGCTCGCCGCCCTTCATCGTGGTGGGCTGCTTGGCTTCGGTAAACACGATCGTTTTCGCCTCGCGGTCGAAGGTCGTGGTGGTGGCGTCCTTGCGATAGCGCTTTTCGGTGAAGGTTTCGGGTGCCAGGCCGTAGGCATCGATGACGCCCTGGCTGCGGTATTCGTTCAGCTTGCCCAGCAGGGCCACGCGTGCCTCGACATTGACGTCGTACCTGCCATCGCCGGCGCGCCAGGTGATCAGGGCGTCGCCCCTCAGGCCGATGCCGCGCTGCTGGGCGCTCAATTCATAGGCCAGGTCGGCCGAAGGCGGCAATTCGACCGCGCGTTTCACGGGCGCGGCCGGGGCAGCACTGGCCGCGTTCAGGCTCAAGGCCAGCAGGCCGGCGGTGGCCGCGGTGGCATAGCGCTTCAAGAGATTGCTTCGCATTATCATTTTCCTGTATCGGTGAAGGCTATATTATTCACGGTTTGCGTGGTGACTGCACCGTTGGCCTCCGTATTGCGAATCTGCACCGGATACCAGCCACGCGCCGGCGCCAGCCAGACGTCCAGGCGCGAGCGGTAGGAGCCTTCTTTTGGCGGACGCGACAGGTGCCAGGTCTGCAGCCGGCCGAGCTTGGTGTCGATCTCTTCCTGGCCCACCACGATGAAGCGGAAGACGGCGGCGTCGCGGTCTTCGCCGACCTGGATGTCTATATCGCCCGTCAATTGTCCGACATCCCCGCGCGCGATGGCGGCCAGTTGCAGCGGGACACTGGCCTTGTCCTGCGCGCCCGGCATCAAGGGATACGATTTCTGCGAGGCCGAGAAGGTGATCTTGTTGCCGCTCCAATCGAAGTGGGTGGCGGTCATGGCGCGGCCGCGGCGCTTTTCCGTCATCTTCACGGGCGCGAACCCGGTGGCGGCGACCGCTCCTTCGCTGCTGAGCACCGCCAGGTTGACGCGGGTGAACACGACGCGGATGCCGGCTTCGAACGTGATGCGGTAGGTGTCCTCGCCATAGCGCCAGGAAAGCAGGGCCTCGCCGCTCCACTGGGTGCCGTCCGCGTCCGTGCGCGCAACGTCCATCGTGATCGCGGCCGGCGGCGGCATGTCGACCTTGTAGCGGCGCGGTTCCGGTGGCGGCGGCGCGGCGGGCGCCGGTTCGGGTGGGGCAGGCTCGGGCGCTGCGACAGCCGGGGC
>DEKZ01000313.1:0-14380 GCA_002354135.1 Massilia sp. UBA2709
CCGCCACCCCGGCGGCCCACAGCCCGGCCAACCAGCCCAGGCGGCGCAGCCACAGGGGCGCCGGCCGCTTCCCGAGGCGCAGGCGGGCGCGCATCAGTGATACCCCGCGTCGGCCTTGACCTTGCCGCGAAACACCCAGTACGACCAGATCGTGTACATCAGGATGATCGGCAGGATGAACAGCGTGCCCACCAGCGCGAAGCCCTGGCTGGCCGGCGGCGAGGCGGCTTCCCAGATCGTGATGTGGGGCGGGACGATGTGCGGCCAGATGCTGATCGCCATGCCCGTGTAGCCGAGGAAGACCAGGGCCAGCGCCGCAACAAAAGGCCAGCGGTGCGGCTTGCCCTTGAGCGAGCCGAGCAGGAGCGCAATCGACAGCAGCACCAGCACCGGCACCGGCGCCAGGAACAGGATGTTCGGGAAGGTGAACCAGCGGTCGGCCACCGCCGGGTCGCGCAGCGGGGTCCAGATGCTGACCACCACGATCGCGCCCAGCAGCATCAGCGCGAACGGGCGCGCCACCTGCACCATGCGCTCGTGCAGCTCGCCCTCGGTCTTCATGATCAGCCAGGTGCTGCCCAGCAGCGTGTAGGCGATGATCACGCCGAAACCGGCCAGGATCGGGAAAGGCGCGAACCAGTCGAGCACGCCGCCGGCATAGCTGCGGCCAGACACCGCGATCCCGTCCAGGAAGGCCCCGAGCGAGACGCCCTGGAAGAAGGCCGCCGTCACCGAGCCGCCGATGAAGGCCTTGTCCCACCAGTGGCGCTCGTGTTCCTTGGCCTTGAAGCGGAATTCGAAGGCGACGCCGCGGAACACCAGGCCCACCAGCATGAAGATCAGCGGCAGGTAGAGGCCGGAGAGGATGATGGAATACGCGACCGGGAAAGCCGCCAGCAGGCCCTCCCCGCCCAGCACCAGCCAGGTCTCGTTGCCGTCCCAGACCGGGGCGACGGTATTCATCATGGTGTCGCGGTCGCGCTTCTGCTTCACGAAGGGGAAGAGGATGCCGATGCCGAGGTCGAAGCCGTCCAGCAGCACGTACATGAAGACGGCGAAGTAGATGATGACGGCCCAGATGACCGAGGTGTCGATGCCCATAGTCTGCTCCTCTCTCAGGTCCCCTTCCGATCGCCGCCGGCGCCTTCGGCCGTGCCTTCGTCGTCGTTGTCCACGTCCGCGGCCGAGAGCGGACGCATCGGTGTACGCTCCTCGCCCGGCCCGCCCTCGGGAGCCCGGTTCAGTTCGAAATGCTGCGGCCCCTTGCGCATCAGGCGCAGCACGTAGGCCGTGCCGGCGCCGAACACGAAGAAGTAGGCCACCACGAAGATCGCCAGCGTCAGCGCCACCGCCGGCGCAGCATGCGGCGAGACCGCATCGGCCGTGCGCAGCACGCCGTACACCACCCAGGGCTGGCGCCCGACCTCGGTGGTGACCCAGCCGGCCAGGATCGCGACCAGCCCGGCCGGCCCCATCCACAAGGCCGCGCGCAGGAACAGCCGCTTGGTGAAGAGTTGCCCACCGCGCCGCAGCAGCAGGCTCCACAGGCCGAGTGCGATCATCAGGAGGCCCAGCCCGACCATCAGGCGGAAGCTCCAGAACACGATCAGGGAGTTCGGGCGCTCATCCTTCGGAAAATCCTTCAGGCCGGGGAACTGGCCGTCCCAGCTATGGGTGAGGATGATGCTGCCCAGGCGCGGGATGCCGACCGCGTAGCGCGTCTGTTCGGCCTCCATGTCGGGAATGCCGAACAGCAGCAGCGGGATGGCCTCGCCCGGCTCGTTCTGCCAGTGCCCTTCCATCGCGGCCAGCTTGGCCGGCTGGTGCTCGGCGGTGTTCAGGCCGTGGAAGTCGCCGATGACAGCCTGGATCGGGGCGACGATCAGGAGCATCCACATCGCCATCGATAGCATCTTGCGCACGGCCGGATTGTCGCGCCGGCGCAACAGCTGCCAGGCGCCGGTGGCCCCGACGATCAGGGCCGTGGTGAGATAGGCGGCCACCACCATGTGCATCAGCCGGAACGGGAAGGAGGGATTGAAGACGATCGCCAGCCAGTCAGCCGGCACCATGCGCCCGCCTTCGATGGCATAGCCCTGCGGCGTCTGCATCCAGCTGTTGGCGGCCAGGATCCAGGTGGCCGAGATCAGGGTGCCGATCGCCACCATGCAGGTGGCCACGAAATGCAGTTGCGGGCCGACCCGGTTCCAGCCGAACAGCATCACGCCCAGGAAGCCGGCTTCGAGGAAGAAGGCGGTCAGCACCTCGTAGGACAGCACCGGTCCCATGATGCTGCCGGCGAACTCGGACATGTTGCTCCAGTTGGTGCCGATCTGGTAGGCCATCACGATGCCCGACACCACGCCCATGCCGAACATGACGGCGAAGATCTTCAGCCAGAAGTGGTAGAGGTCGACGTAGACCTGGCGCTTGGTGCGCAGCCAGGACATTTCGAGGACGGCCAGGTAGCTGGCCAGGCCGATGGTCACTGCGGGAAAGAGGATGTGGAACGACATCGTGAATGCGAACTGGATGCGGGCCAGATCCAACGCCGACAGGCCGAACATGAGCACTCCTCGTGATCTGCGGTGTCCAGAATCTAGCACGGTTGGACATGCGCACAATTGGCGACCTGGCCACGCCTTGACGCCCTGTACAGCTGCATCGCCTCGAGCTATTGCACGCACTCATCAGCCTTTTCCAGCCGGACAGCGACAGGTCTAAAGACTGGGGCGCGGTGGCGGACCGGACTATAATTCCCGTATTGACCGCGACTGTTCGAAGACCGATGACCCAAGCCCCCTCTTCCCCTGCCGCTTCTCCGATCAGCATCAAGGCCCTGAAGGCCAGTTGCAGCGCCTGCAGCATGCACCAGCTGTGCCTGCCGATGGGCCTGGAAAACGCGGACATCGACCGCCTCGACAAGATCATCGGCCGCCGCCGGCGCCTGGAGCGCGACGAGCGCCTGTACGCCATGGGCGAGCCCTTCCGCAGCCTGTACGCGGTGCGCTTCGGCCACTTCAAGACCTACCAGGTGAACGCGGCGGGCGAGCAGCAGATTACCGGCTTCCAGATGGCCGGCGAACTGCTGGGGATGGATGCGATCAGCGGCGACCGCCACCATTGCGACGCGGTCGCGCTCGAGGACAGCGAGGTCTGCGAAATCCCCTTCTCGCGCCTGGAGGAACTGTTCGGCGAAGTGCCGGCCCTGCTGCGCCACTTCCACCGCATCATGAGCCAGGAGATCACGCGCGAACAGAACGTCATGCTCCTGCTGGGCAATATGCGCGCCGAGCAGCGCTTCGCAGTCTTCCTGGTGAACCTGTCGGCGCGTTATGCCGCGCGCGGCTATTCCTCGACCAGCTTCGCGCTGCGCATGTCGCGCGAGGACATCGGCAATTACCTGGGCCTGACCATCGAAAGCGTCAGCCGCCTGCTGTCGCGCTTCAAGAAGCAGGGCTGGATCGCCGTCGACAAGCGCGAAGTCACCCTGCTCGAGCCGGCGCGCCTGCGTGCGATCGCGGCCGGCACCGAGCAGTGCAGCCCGATGGCGTGAATTCCCTGGACGCCTAGAACGTGACCTTGACCGACGGCGCGCTGCGCGTGGCCGGGCCGTGGAATACCGCTTCGATGTTGTTGCCGTCCGGGTCGATCACGAAGGCGCCGTAGTAACCCGGATGGTAGTTGCGCTCGCCGGGCGCGCCGTTGTCCTTGCCGCCCGATTTCAAAGCCGCCTCGTAAAAGGCGTCGACCATGGCGCGGTCCGCGGCCTGGAAGGCCAGGTGGTGGCGGCCGGTCAGCACGCCCTGCGCCGCCTCGCTGTCCGGCGTCGAGACGAAGAGCTCGTCGGCCCAGAAATACCCCTCGCCCTCGCCGCCCATCGGCACGCCCAGCACCGCGAAGACGGCCGAGTAGAACCGTTTGGATGCGGGCAGGTCGCGTACGACGAGCTGGATGTGGTCGATCAGGCGTCCGCGGTGCAATTCCTGGGTTTCCATGCTGCGCTCCTTATAGAGTGGTCGACGGGAACTTCAGAGTATGCCTCAGTTGGCGTGATCCGGGTGGTGCCTGTTGAGCAGCGATCGGCAAATGAAAGAGACGGCGTCAACCGTAGGGTGGGCACCCCCGTGCCCACGCGGACATTTGCGTTGCGTTGCCGCGTTCAGTACTTGTGAATCTGGGTCAAGGAAGAGCGTCCCGGTGCATTCCCGGAACGCTTCCGCCTGTTCGCCGACACCGCCATTCGTAACTGGCGCAGTTGATTGATCAAGCGTTCGCGTGGGCAGTGGGGCTGGCTAAATGCCAGCACCACAAAGTGTCCACCCTACGGTCCTGAACAAGTCCGCTGCGACGCGAACGCCCGATCGGCGATTACGCCTTCGCCTTTTCCTTCGCAATCCACTGGTCGACCAGTTGCCCCAGCACATCCAGCGGCACCGAACCGGCGCTCAGCACCATGTCGTGGAAGCCCGGCAGCGAGAACTTGTCGCCCAACTCCGCCTTGGCCTTCTCGCGCAGTTCGACGATGCGCAGCATGCCGATCATGTAGGCGGTGGCCTGGCCCGGCCAGGCGACGTAGCGGTCGACTTCCTCGACGTTGATGCCGT
The DNA here is from genome assembly GCA_002354135.1 of Massilia sp. UBA2709. GTDB lineage: Bacteria > Pseudomonadota > Gammaproteobacteria > Burkholderiales > Burkholderiaceae_D > Telluria. Next base: position 4,608 of record DEKZ01000313.1, read on the forward strand.
AGTCGACCGCCTGCTGGCGCGTCCAACCCTTGGTATGCAGGCCGGTATCGACGACGAGGCGGCGGGCGCGGAACAGTTCGGAGCCCAGCGCGCCCAGCAGGCCCGGGACGTCGCCCTCGTACCATCCCTGCTCCACTGCCAGGCGCTCGGTGTACAGCGCCCAGCCTTCGCTGTGGGCGCTGCCGCCGCTGAAGATGCGCTGGCTGCGGAACTTCGGAATGCCGGCCAGCTCCTGCTGGATCGCCAGCTGGAAGTGGTGGCCCGGCACCGCCTCGTGGTAGGACAGGCTGCGCATGCGGATCATGCTGAAGGTCGGGCCGCGCATTGGCACCCAGAACACGCCCGGCCGGCTGCCGTCCGGCGCCGGCAGGCTGTAGTGGGCGGCGGCCGAGGCTTCGGTCAGCGGCGGTTCGCGGCGCACTTCGACCGGTGCGCGCGGCTTCAGGTTGAACAGCGATTCGCTGCGGCGCTCGGCGTCCTTCACCATCTCGGCATATTTCGCCAGGATGGCCGGACGCGGGTCGCCCTCGCCCTTTGGCTGGAAGGTGGCGTCGAGCGCCTTCATGCGCTCTTCGATGCTGCCCTCGTTGAAGCCGAGCGAGCGCAGGTGCTTGTCCATCTCGCCCTCGATGCGCGCCACTTCGCGCAGGCCGATGGCGTGGATCTGCTCGGCCGTCAGGTTGGTGCTGGTGTAGTTCGCCAGCGCGCGGTTGTAGGCGGCCAAGCCGTTCGGCAGGCGCGAGATGCCGGCCACGTCATTGGTCTTCGGATGCAGTTCGGCCATGAAGGCCTGCACGCGGCCGTAGGCCGGACGGATCTTGTCCTCGACGATGCGGGTCGCGCGCGCGATCGCCGCGGTGCGCGCTTCCGGCGCCAGGTCCTTCAAGCCTTCGGTGCGCTGCACCAGCGAGGTGACCAGCACGTTCTCGGCGGCGGAGGGCTTGAGGAAGGTGTCGACCTGGTACTGGGCGCGCTCGAGGATGAAGCGCGGCGGGATCATTTTCTTGGCCGTGGCCGCGCGGGCGCGCGCCAGGGCTTCGTCCATGCGCGTGCCGACCTGCTCCAGACGGGCCAGGTAGCTGTCGACGTCCGAGGCGCGGCGCATCGGGTGGGTCTGGGTCATGAAGTTGACCAGGCTGACCTGGGCGCCGCTGAACTGCTGGAACACGAAGCCGTGGTCCTCGAAAGGTTCGTTGGCCACCGTGTTGGCCAGCGACCAGCGCATTACCGCGGCCGAAATGCGCTGGGTCTCGTCCAGCGGGCCCGCCATCCACTTGTCCAGGCGCGCGATGCCCTCTTTCGCCTTGGCGATCATCTTCTTGCGCTGGGCCGGGGTCTGGGGCGTGAGCTGGCGGTCCAGGGCATCCTGTTCGGCGCCGCTGAAATACTGGGTGGCGGTCGCGAACTGCGGATTGCCGCGCACCCACTCCTGGGCGAACTGGTCCGCCCATTTGTCGAAGGCGGCGTTCGGTTTGACGGCTGCCGCCGATGCTGCCACGGCCGGGGCGGCGAGCGCGGCTTGCGGGAGGACGGCGCCGGCGATGGCGAGCGGAACGAACAGGGAGGCAATGGCGGTGCGCAGGATGCGCTGGGAGCGTGCGGGCATGGGTGTCTCTTCTAGTTAGTCGTACGGCAAATTGCCGTGACGAAAATCTAACATGGAAGAGTTGGGGAAGGACAGTCTTTACAGCTGCGGTGCGGAGGGGTAGGTTTTCGTAGGGTGGGCACTCGTGCCCACGCGGAATGGTACCGTTGCCCATCGCACCGTTTATCGCAGGCCCGTGGCCGTCGTGCCGTCGCCTGTACGCAAACAATGAGACCGCGTGGGCACAAGTGCCCACCCTACGACTGCAACATCACCGCCCCACCTCATCGGCCTCGATCCGCAATCCGGCATCCTTCCCCGGACTCCAGCTGCGTGCCAGGCGCCATTGCCTGCCCTCGCCTTCGACCACGACCTGCCAGTGCGTCATCTCCAGCGCCGGCACGCCAAGGCTGAAGTTGCCGTAATCGTCGGGCAGCGCTTCCAGCACCAGGTCCTTCTGCGGCTGGGTCGGATGGGCGAGCTGGATCCGGAAGGGTGCCAGCATCGGCCGCCCAAAGCTCAGCAGGCGTCCCGCCAGCGTGCCGGCCTGCGCATCCAGGCGGGCTTCGAGCACCAGCTTCAGGCTGGTGGCGACGCGGTCGCGGCGCAGGTCCTGGTTGATGGCCTTGCCCTGCTTGTAGTAGTCGTCGACCACCATCGCGTCGGGCTGGCGCAGCGCCAGCCCGACCGTGACGGCGGTGGCCAGCATCACCGCGACGGGGCCCAGCATGATGAACCAGGGCCAGCGGTGGCGGTACCAGGGCGCGCCCGGCGCCAGGGATGAAGTGACTTGCATAATGCTCTCCTTAGCGCGGCACGATGAAGGCCGCTTCTTCGCGCACGGCGACCGCCGGATCGTCGAGCGCGGTGACGGTGAATTCGATGCGGTGCGAGCCGGCCTGGCCCGCTCCTTCGGCACGCACCCGCACCGGCACCGCGCGCGTGCTGGCGCCGTCGAGGGCGACCACGTCGGCGTCGACGATCCCGGCGCCGGCCATGCCGCTTACCTGGAGCCGGAACTGGCGCGGCGTTTCGCTCGTGTTCATCAGCTGCAGGCGGTAGACGTTCTCGATGCGGCCATCCTCGGCTTCGCGGCCCATCGAGCCGCGGTCGCGGATCACGTCCACCTTCAAGGGTGTGCGCAGCGCCAGCGAGGCCGTCATGGCCGCCACCAGGAGCCCGAGCACGGCCGTGTAGACCAGCACGCGCGGGCGCATCAGCCGCCGCCTGACCTGGGCGGTGTCCCAGCCTTTCGCCAGCGCGTTCTCGGTCGCGTAGCGGATCAGGCCCGCCGGTTTCTTCACCTTGTCCATCACGCTGTTGCAGGCGTCCACGCAGGCGGCGCAGCCGATGCATTCGTACTGCAGGCCGTTGCGGATGTCGATCCCGGTCGGGCAGACCTGCACGCACATGCTGCAGTCGATGCAATCCCCCGCCTTGTCGCCGGCCACGCGCTGTCCCCGACGGCGCGGCTCGCCGCGCGCCCGGTCGTAGGTGACGACCAGGGTGTCCTTGTCGAACATCGAGCTCTGGAAGCGGGCGTAGGGGCACATGTACTTGCAGACCTGTTCGCGCATCCAGCCGGCGTTGCCGTAGGTGGCAAAGCCGTAGAACAGCACCCAGAAGGCTTCCCAGGGACCGATGGTCCAGGCGGCGATCTCCTGCACCAGGCTGCGCACCGGCGTGAAGTAGCCGACAAACGTGAAACCGGTCCACAGCGCCACCGCCAGCCAGGCCGCGTGCTTGGCGCCCTTCTTCCAGATCTTCTCGAAGGTCCATGGCTGGCGGTCGAGGCGAATGCGGGCGCTGCGCGCGCCCTCGATCCTGCGCTCGATCCAGAGGAAGAGCTCGGTGTAGACCGTCTGCGGGCAGGCGAAGCCGCACCACACGCGCCCGGCCACGGCGGTCACCAGGAACAAACCATAAGCGCAGATGATGAGCAGGCCCGCCAGGTAGATGAAGTCCTGGGGCCACAGCACCAGGCCGAACAGGTGGAACTTGCGCGTGCCCAGGTCGAACAGCACCGCCTGGCGGCCGTTCCACGCGATCCAGGGCAGGCCGTAGAACAGGAGCTGGGTGAGCCAGACGCAGGCCCAGCGCAGCGTGGCGTAGCGGCCCTTGATCTCGCGCGGGTAGATTTCTTCGCGCGCGGCATACATCTTCACGACCGCTTCATGAGGGGCATTCATTTTGCCGCCACCTTGTTTTCTTCAACCGCAGCGGACGCGGGGTTCGACAGGCTCCACACGTAAGCCGCCAGCACGTGCACCTTGGGCTCGCCCAGGAATTCGCCGAAGGCCGGCATGGTGTTGGTGCGGCCTTTGCGGATGGTTTCCATGACCGTGTCGGCGCTGCCGCCGTAGAGCCAGACCTTGTCGGCCAGGTTGGGCGCGCCCAGCATGGTGTTGCCCTTCCCTTCCGCGCCGTGGCAGGCGGCGCAGGCAGCGAACTTCGGCTTGCCGAAGGTGACCTTCACCGGGTCGGCGGTCAGGCCCGACAGGTTGCGCACGTAATGCGCGACCGCCTCGATGTCCTTGTCCGAGCCGAGCGCCGCGCCCATCGGCGGCATCTGGCCGATGCGGCCCACCATGATCGTCTTCTTGATGGTGTCCGGCTCGCCGCCGTGCAGCCAGTCGGAGTCCGTCAGGTTCGGATAGCCCTTGTTGCCGCGCGCGTCGGAGCCGTGACACTGGGCGCAGTAGTTCAGGAACATGCGTTCGCCGATGGCGCGCGCCTGCGGATCGGCCGCGACCGCCTTCAGGTCCTGGCTGGCGTAGCGCGCGAACAGCGGGCCAAAATCGCTTTCCGCCTGCTTCAGTTCGGCCTTGTACTCGCCGGTCGAGGCCCAGCCGAGTTTACCCGCATAGCTGCCCAGGCCCGGGTAGAGCACCAGGTAGCCGACGCCGAACAGGATGGTGAGATAGAACAGGCCCATCCACCAGCGCGGCATCGGGGTGTTCAGCTCGGTCAGGTCCTCGTCCCAGACGTGGCCGGTGGTTTTCTCGGGCTGGCCGTCCTGGCCGATCTTCACGCGAAAGCGCGACTGCGACCACAGCAGGATTGCGCAGCCGGCGATCGAGGCAATCGTGATCAGGGCGACGTACCAGTTCCAGAAGCCGGAGGTGAAGTCAGACATGGTCTTTCTCCTCGTCGGCAAAGGGCAGCGCGGCGGCGCGGTCGAAGTCGCTGCTGCGCTTGAGCAGGAAGGTCCACAGCACGATGCCCATGAAGGTGGCAAACGAGACCACCGTCATCACGCTGCTCGCGCTGTCAAAGAGTTGTTCGATAGCCATGTCAGTTCCTCGTCTTGATCTGGGTGCCCAGGCCTTGCAGGTAGGCGACCAGCGCGTCCTGCTCGGTCTTCCCGGCCAGCTCGGCCGGGGCATTCTTGATCTCTTCCTCGCCGTAGGGCACGGAAAGCGTCTGCATCGCGCGCATCTTCGGCACGATCTCGGCCGGGTTCAGCTTCGTTTTCGCCAGCCACGGGTAGCCGGGCATGTTCGATTCCGGGACCACGTCGCGCGGATTGTCCAGGTGGGTGCGGTGCCATTCGTCGCTGTAGCGACCGCCCACGCGGGCCAGGTCCGGACCGGTGCGCTTGCTGCCCCACTGGAAGGGGTGGTCGTAGACGAACTCGCCGGCCACCGAGTAGTGGCCATAGCGTTCGGTCTCGGCGCGGAAGGGCCGGATCATCTGCGAGTGGCAGTTGTAGCAGCCTTCGCGGATGTAGATGTCGCGGCCCGCCAGGCGCAGCGGCGAGTAGGGCTTCAAGCCTGCCACCGGTTCGGTGGTGGATTTCTGGAAGAACAGCGGCACGATCTCGACCAGGCCGCCGAAGGAGATCACCAGGATCACCAGGCCGATCAGCAGCCAGGGATTCTTCTCGATCCATTCATGGGTAAATTTTTTCATTGCGAATGACTCCAGTTTCAGGCGTGCGTCGGTACGCGGGTCTCGACGGCGCAGGCTTCGACGTGATCGGCCGCGTGCCGGGGCTTGTGCGGCTGCGGGATCGGCGCATCCACGTTGACGGTGCCGGCCAAGGTCTTCCAGGTGTTGAAGGCCATCAGGACCATGCCCGACAGGTAGAGGAAGCCACCCGTGAAACGGATCACGTAGTAGGGATAGGTGGCTTTCACGCTCTCGGCGAAGGTATAGGTCAGGGTGCCGTCCGGGTTCACCGCGCGCCACATCAGGCCCTGCATCACGCCGGCGATCCACATCGAGGCGATATACAGGACGATGCCGATGGTGGCCACCCAAAAATGGGTCTCCACCAGCTGCAGGCTCCACATCTGCTTCTTGCCGGCCAGGCGCGGCAGCAGGTAGTAGATCGAACCCATGGTGATGAAGCCGACCCAGCCGAGGGCGCCGGCGTGCACGTGGGCGACCGTCCAGTCGGTGTAGTGCGAGAGCGAGTTGATGGTCTTGATCGACATCATCGGGCCTTCGAAGGTGGCCATGCCGTAGAACGACAGCGAGACGATCAGGAACTTCAGGATCGGGTCCGAGCGCAGCTTGTGCCAGGCGCCCGAGAGCGTCATCACGCCGTTGATCATGCCGCCCCAGCTTGGCGCCAGCAGGATCAGCGAGAACACCATGCCAAGCGACTGGGTCCAGTCGGGCAGCGCGGTGTAGTGCAGGTGGTGCGGGCCGGCCCACATGTAGGTGAAGATCAGGGCCCAGAAGTGCACGATCGACAGGCGGTAGGAATACACGGGACGCTCGGCCTGCTTCGGGATGAAGTAGTACACCATGCCCAGGTAGCCGGCGGTGAGGATGAAGCCCACCGCGTTATGGCCGTACCACCACTGGATCATGGCGTCCTGCACGCCGGCGTAGACGGAGTAGGACTTGAAGGCCGAGACGGGAACCACCGCGCCGTTGACGATGTGGAGCACCGCGACCGCGATGATGTAGGCGCCGAAGAACCAGTTCGCCACGTAGATGTGCTGGACCTTGCGCTTGACGATGGTGCCGAAGAAGACCACTGCATAGGCCACCCACACCACCGTGATCAGGAGGGCGATCGGCCACTCGAGCTCGGCGTACTCCTTGCCGCGCGTGAAACCCATCGGCAGCGTGATGGCGGCCGCCACCAGCACCGCCTGCCAGCCCCAGAAAGTAAAGGCGGCCAGCTTGTCCGAGAACAGCCGCACCTGGCAGGTACGCTGCACCACGTAATACGACGTGGCGAACAGCCCGCAGATGCCGAAGGCGAAGATCACCGCATTCGTGTGCAGCGGACGCAGGCGGCCGTAGGACAGCCAGGGGATGTCGAAGTTGAGCGCGGGCCAGGCGAGCTGCGCCGCGATGAAGACGCCGGCGGCCATGCCGATGACGCCCCACACGACCGTGGCGATGGCAAACTGGCGCACGATCTTGTAGTTATAGTTTAGACTGCCTTCCAAGATATTCTCCCGATGGATTGACTGCGATCACAGCCGGGAGAGTAGTTTTCTGGACCTTAAAAATCCTTGATGTGAATCAAAATGTTCAGTTTCACTGGGGATACAGGGCGTAGGGTGGGCCCTCCGTGCCCACGCGGAACGATGATCTGTGTTAGCGGGTCCAAGGCAAGACGTTAGCGCCGCAGAAAATGGACGCGCCACGGAGCGAATCGTCCAGGCGGCCGGCTTCGGATGCGCACGTAACGCGTGGGCAGTGGGGTTGGCTAAATGCCAGCACCACAAAGTGCCCACCCTACCGTCCCCGTTCCCACTCATCGACAGGAAGACCCAATGCCCATCTCGCAATCCCTGCACGACGAAGTCTCGAAACGCCTGCAGCAAGCCCGTGAAGAAACGCTCGCCACGGTCCGCACCCGTACCGACACCGACGGCGACACCCCACCCCAGATCAGCCCGAGCGCCCACATGGCCATCGGCGACGACGCGCCCGAAGCCGAAATGACGGCCCACGACGAACAGCATTTCGCCGACCACGAGACCGCCTTGCTGCACGAGATCGATGCCGCCATCGGCCGCCTCGAATCGGGCGGCTACGGCATCTGCGTCTCCTGCGGCTGCGACATCCCGGAAGAGCGCCTGCTGGCCACCCCTACCGTGCAGACCTGCATCCAGTGCCAGGAGCGCATCGAGAAGGAAGGCCACACGGGGCGCGGGCCGACGATGTAAGGCCGCTTGTCAGCGGCTGCCGGCAAGCGTTGCGCAGCGCTTGCCGTCATCCTTACCGAGCACGAATGCCCTGACCTCGTGCCGCGCGCAACGGTCCGCCCACAGGACGAAGTGCCCCTTGCCCGCGGCCGTGTACAGCTGGACCGGTCCGGCCGCGCGCAATGCGCCGATGTGGCGCACGGCCGCGTCGTGCGGAGTCTTGCCATCGCGGTCGCCGTGGATGACCAGGGTCGGCGGCAGGCGCTGCGGCAATGTCGCAAACCACCCATCGCGCTTGTACAGCGGCAGCGGGGTATTCACGGCATGACCCGGCAGGCTGCTGGTGAACAGCAGCCCCGCCTCTTCCCTTTCCACCTCGGCGGCGGTACGTCCCGGCCGCAGGTTGTTCTCCGAAGCAGTGATGAGGATCACCAGCGGCGTCGATGGCGGTGACTGCGCAAATCCCCCAAAGCTCTCCATCTGCTCCTCCACCTGCGCGATCACGGCTTGCATCCGTTCGCCCTTGCCCTGCTCGAGCTCCTTGATCAGGTAGGGGATCTGCGGCGCCGCGTCCGGAATGTCGAGCAGGTTGCCGAAGAGGAGTTTCGGATTCTTTCCAGGAACGCTGTCGAACAGCGCGGGCTCGGCTGCAGCGCGGTCGAGCAGGCGGCGGTAGACAGTGGCTGCCGGCGCACCCATCTGCCGGCTGCAGGCAGGCGACGCGTCGCAATCGGCCAGCACCTGCCGGCCGACGGCGTCGGCGACCAGCGAGCGGCTGCTGATGTCGGCCTTGTCGTCGTCCTGCATCGACACCAGGGAGTCGAGCACGACGCCGTCGACCCTCGCGGTACCGAGCGCCAGGGTGCGCAGCACCAGCTGGGTGCCGTAGGACACGCCGTACAGGTAGGTCTTGCCCTTGTGCGGCATGCGCTCGACCAGCAGCTTCAGGTCGTACGCGGCGTTCGTTTCCGAGAACTGGCGGGTGTAGCCGGGCTGCTCGTTCAGCCGGCGAAAGCAGCTGGCCCACTCGGCGCCGGCGAGCGCCATGCCGCCGGGCGATGCCGCCGCTTCCTCGTCCGGGCACATGCGGGTGGAATAGCCAGTGCCACGGTGATCGGGCATGACCAGGTCGAAACCGGGGAAGGCTTCGCGCACTTGCGGCAGCAGTTTGTAGAACGAGGCGCCCGATTCGCCGGGTCCGCCGGCGATGAGCCATACCTGACCACGCGACACCTCCGTCGCCGGGAACTTGCGTACGAACAGCGAGACCGGAGCGGATGGACCGTCAGCCATTCGCGACGGGTCCGCGGGCGCCTGCTCGACCGCGCACAGGCTGCCGGCGAGGGCGGGATGACTGGCTGCATCGTCGCAGGGCTTGAACCCGGCTCCGTGGGCGGCTCCGGTAGCAGCCAGGGAAAGAAAGGCCGTAACGACTGCATGGTTCAACTGGATCATCTCATCCTGCCGTTCGTGAAAACCCCAGAGAGTATCTCTAGCGAAACATATTGTCTATTCACCATTCTCCCTGCATAAAAGGGCGGCAGGATCGCTTCAATCGGGACAGCCCGTGCAGGCAAGGCCGGCCGAGCGGAGCATCGCTTTCAGGACGCGCCCCGGTCGTCGTCGCGCAGCACCCGCAGCGCCGGGCCTTCCAAGTCGTCGAACTGGCCGCTGTCGGCGGCCCCGAAGAAGACCCAGATCGCCACGGCGACCAGCACCAGGCTCAGGGGAATCAGCAGATACAGGGCTTCCATGTCATTTCCTTAAGCGCAGCGCATTGAGTACCACGATGGCCGAACTGGCCGCCATGCCGATGCCGGACAGCCAGGGGTTGAGCAGCCCGGCCGCCGCCAGCGGAATCGCGGCCAGGTTGTAGACGCTGGCCCAGGCCAGGTTCTGGCGAACAATCGTCAAGGTGCGCCGCGCGGTGTCGGCGGCGTCGACGAGCGGCAGCAGGCTGTCGCCCAGCAGCACGCCATCCGCATGCAATTGCGCCAGGGCTGCCCCGCCGCCCATCGCGAACGAGACGTCGGCGCCGCGCAGCACGGCGGCGTCGTTGATGCCGTCGCCGA
>DEKZ01000313.1:14417-14657 GCA_002354135.1 Massilia sp. UBA2709
ATGCCGTCGCCGACCATCGCCACGACCGCGCCTTGCTCCTGCAGCTTGCGCACGAAGTCCAGCTTCTGGTCTGGCAGTTGCCCGCCTGCCGCGACCTTGATGCCGAGCCGGCTTGCCACCGCCTGCACCGCAAGCGTTTCGTCTCCGCTGAGCAGGACCACGGTCTTGCCGGCAGCTTCGAAGCGGCGCACCACCTCGATGGCCTCGGGCCGCAGGCCGTCGGCGATGTCGAAGCGGGCC
>DEKZ01000226.1 GCA_002354135.1 Massilia sp. UBA2709
GCCATTACGCGCCATCCGGACCGAGACCGCCGCGCAGTCCGGATGGCGCGTAATGGCGGCGCACCCGCCCAGGGCCACCAGCGCCACCAGCACGCGCAGGGCGACCATGGACCAGGCGGTCGGGGTCGGGCCCAGCGTCGCGATATCGGTGAGGCCGAACACCACATAGAAGGCCGCCGAGAACAGCAGGCTGGCCTTCAACTGGGCGTTACGCTCCGGCAGGACGTGGCGCATGAAGCGCTCTTCGCACTCCCGGTCCGCAAATTCGGCGCGGCGGTCGTCGATGTTCAGGCGCAGCGCGGACAGGTGGGACAGCGACACGGCGGCTTTCGACAATCGATCAAGTGGCCGCGCCGGGGCGGCCACGAACACGGCGCCGGCCCATGGTCAGAACTTGGCCTCCAGCGTCGCCCGCAAGGTCACCCCGATCGGGAATTCCCCGCGCCGCACGACCAGGCCGCGCCCCTCCTCGAGGTAGCTGCTGCGGTGGGTGAAGTCCTGGTCCAGCAGGTTCTGTCCGGCGACGCGCAATTGCAGCTTGGGACTGAACTTGTAGAGCACGTAGGCCTCCAGGTCGCGCCGGGTTTCCAGCGTCGAGGTCTGGCGCTCGGACACGCGGACCAGCCCGCCCTGCTTGTAGGCGAAGCTGGCGCCGGTGCTGAAATTCCCCTTCTTGTAGTCGACGCCGAGGTTGGCCGAGAGCGGCGTCTGGCCGTCCAGGCGGTTGTCCGGTCCGGGCACGCCATCGACCTCGGACCAGTTGCGGCTCAGGCTGGCGCGCAGGTCGATGGCCGGGGCGCCGTCCACGAAGGCCTTGAGCGGAAACTTCGCTTCCAGCTCCAGGCCGCGCGTTTCGGCGCGGCCGGCGTTCATCGGCATCGCCACCCAGCGCGCGCCGTCGAACTCGATCAGGTGGCGGGTGTAGCCGTCGATGCGGCGGGGCGAGACGCTGGCCGAGAGCAGCGCGCCCTCGGCCCAGTAGTGCTCGTACGAGAGGTCGAAGCCCAGCGCCAGTTCCGGCTGCAGGTCCGGATTGCCCTGGTAGTCAGGATCGGTCGAGCGGTTGTCGACCGAGGTCTGGCGGCGCGGGATCAGGTTCGAGACGCTCGGCGCCTTGTAGGTGCGGGTGACGGCGAAGCGCACCTGGTCGCCCTTGGTTTCCGGGATCTTCCACAGGGTCTGCAGCACCGGGCTCCAGACGCTCGAGCGCGAGCGGCCGGTCTCGAAGGTATTGCCCGAGGTGCGGGTGCGGATGCCTTCCCAGCGCGCACCGAGGTAGACCGACAGGCGGGGCGTGAGGCTCCACTCGTCCTGGGCGTACAGCGCCAGGCGCGCGACCTGGGCCTCGAACTGTTCGCCGTCGGGCAGGCCCGGGAACACCAGGTTCCCGCCTTCGCGCTCGAGGCGCGTTTCCTCGCGCGTGTTGTAGCCGCCGTCCCAACCCATGCCCAGCGCGTGGCCCTCGAAAATCGTCTTCGAGTACTTGCCCGTGCTGGTCACGCCGCGGTCCTCGCCGCTCGAGGAGATGACGTTGTCGAGCGGACGCGCCGCGCCGGCAGGCGTCCAGCGGCGCTGGTCGTTGTCGTTCTCCCCACGGTGCGCGCCCAGCTTGGTGTCGAGCTTGGCGCCGCCTTCCATCTTGTGCACCCAGTTCAGTTCGGTGCGCAGGTAGCTGTTCTTGACCTCGTTCGCCAGATCCAGGTCCGGATAGGCTGCCGGCGCCCCGATGCCGGTGCTGGCGACTTCGTTCGTGCGCGTCTTGAACCTGGCCATGTTGAGGAAGGTCTGCGAGGTCAGCGTGTCGCCGTTTTCCAGGTTCCAGTTCAGGCGCGGCGCCAGGTTCACGAAGGTAAATTCGCCGTCCTCCCTGCCCGTCGTGCTGCGCGCCTGGGTCTGCAGGCCGCTGGCGGCAAACGTATCCTCGGTGACGGTGGCGGTGCGGTCGAAGCGCTCGTGGGCCGCAGCGCCCGAGACGGAGTACGACATCTTCCCGAGCTTGTCGGACAGCTGCAGGTTCGCGTTCGGTCCGCGCATGCCGCTGCTGGTGCGGCGCATGCCGACCTTCAGTTCGCGCTGGCCGCTGCGGATCGCTTTCTTGAGCACGATGTTGATGGTGCCGGCCACCGACTGGGTCGAGAACTCGGCGCTGGCCGCGCGCAGCACTTCGATGCGCTCGATGACGTCGGGCGACAGCGATTCGATCGAGAAGCCGGCAGGCGCACGTTCGCCGTTGATCAGGATCTGGGTGTAGCCGGCGCCCAGGCCGCGCATGCGGATCTCGCCGCCGCGGCCGTTGCTGCTGTTGACGGTGATGCCCGGCACGCGCTTGAGCACGTCGGTGACGCTGGTGTCGCCGTACTTGACGATCTCTTCCTGGCTGACCACGATCTTGGTGGCGGTGTCGTCGCGGCGCGGATCGTAGGCCGCAGCGCTGCCCTTGACCTCGACCGTCTGCATCTTCTGCGCGGGCTGGGGCGCGGCTTCCCCCGACTGCTTGACGCTGCCTTGTTGCGGGACTTCCTGGGCGTGCAGCGGGAAGCTCAATGCCAGCGCCGCGGCCAGCAGCGTGGGGCGAATCGGGGAAAATGCGTGGTGCATATCAGACAGACAATAAACGAAGCGCGTATTGTCGGTCAGTTTTCCTCATTTGTGTTGCTACGGAGAATATTTTTTTTGATATGCATGTGCAATGCAAAACGGCTTTCGCAGGGCCTGGCGCATCCGCGGACGCCATCGCGCCGGGCCGATGCGCTACACTGGGCGGACCCGGCCGCTGTGAAAACGACCATATGCACCGGCGCAAGCCTTATTTATAATTCGCCATTCTTTCGTTTGGGGCCTTCCACCGTGTCCGACCGCTTTAAAGTACTGCCGCAATACGTCCTGCCGAAGCAGGCGCTGACCTCGTTTGCCGGACGCGTCGCCGGCGCCCGCGGCGGCGCGATGACGACCCGCCTGATCCGCTGGTTCGTGGGCAAGTACGGCGTCAACATGGCCGAAGCCGCCAATCCCGACATCGCCAGCTACGCCAGCTTCAACGAATTCTTCACCCGGCCCCTGAAGGATGGGGTTCGTCCGCTTGCGCAAGCGGACTTCGTCTGCCCGGTCGATGGCGCGATCAGCCAGTTCGGCGCGATCGACGACCACCGCATCCTGCAGGCCAAGGGCCACAAGTTCACCACCACCGAACTGGTCGGCGGCGACGCCCAGCTCGCCTCGCACTTCCAGCACGGCAGCTTCGCGAACCTCTACCTGAGCCCGAAGGACTACCACCGCATCCACATGCCCTGCGACGGCCGCCTGACCCGCATGATCTACGTGCCCGGCGCCCTGTTCTCGGTGAACCCGACCACGGCGCGCGGCGTGCCCGGCCTGTTCGCGCGCAACGAGCGCGTGGTCTGCGTGTTCGAGTCCGAGCAGTTCGGCACCTTCGTGATGGTGCTGGTCGGCGCGACCATCGTCGGCAGC
>DEKZ01000223.1 GCA_002354135.1 Massilia sp. UBA2709
CCCCCCCCCGCGGCCACCCCGCGGCCCTCCTCGCCCGCACGCGCATCTTCTCCCGCCGCGTTCAGCGCCAGGATATTTGTCTGGAAGGCGATGCCGTCGATGACCGAGATGATCTCGACGATCTTCTTGGCCGAAGTGTTGATGTCGCCCATGGTCGTGACCACGCCGCCGACCACCTGGCCGCCGCGGGTGGCGATGTCGGTCGCGTTGACGACCAGGGTATTGGCTTCGTTGGCGTTGGCGGCGTTCTGGCGCACGGCGCCGGTCAGCTCGTCCATGGCGCGCGCGGTGCGCTCCAGGCTGGCGGCCTGCGATTCGGTGCGGCCGGCCAGGTCGGCGTTGCCGCTGGCGATTTCGGCGCTGGCGACTGCGATCGTCTCGGCCGAGCTCTTGATCTCGGCAACCATCGTCGCCAGGCGCGCGCGCATGTCCTTCAGCGCGACCAGCAGGCTGGCCGTGTCCTTGGCGTCGGTGCGGATGTCCATCGCCAGGTCGCCGGCGGCCACCGCACGGGCGATCTCGCGGGCATACTCGGGCTCGCCGCCGAGCTGCTGCCAGATGGTGCGCACGACGAACCAGGACACGACGGCGAGGGCGGCGACGACGACCACGGCGGTGAAGATCATGGTCCACAGCACGCGGTTGACGTTGGCGGCGCTGTGCTCGATGCCGGCGGCGAACTGTTCCTTGGCCTGGGCCTGGGTCTTTTCCAGGTCGGCGTTGAGCGTGGCCAGGGTGCTCTGCATCTTGCCGACCACGGCTTGCGGGTCGCCTTCCTCCATCTCGAGCATGATGCGCGCAGCGGACAGCGCCGGCGCATAGTAATCGTTGAATTCCTTCAGCAGGCGTGCGCCAGTCTCGGCCTGGCCCTCGATCTGGCCGAGCTGCTCCAGGTGCGCGCGCACCTTGTTGGCCTGCTCGCCGACCTGGGCGATGCGGTCCTTGTCGCCTTCGCTGACGGCGTCGCGCAGGCCGGCGGTGACTTCGCCGATCTCGAGCGTCAGCGCCTTGGACGCGTCCAGCACCGGGTAGTCCACACGTTCGGTGGAATGGATCGACGTCAGCGCGTCGGTCGCGATCATCGCGCTCACGCCCACGCCTAAGCCGAAAATCAGGGTCGAAATGACCGGAAGTGCCCAAATTCTGCGCTTGATGCTCATATCTTTGTCTTTCTCTCAGCAAACCGCCCCGGCGGCAGGAAGCCGGCGGGGCGTGTTTCAGAAAACAACAGCGGTAATGCAGCTATTGTTTACGGCGCGGTGTAGACCACCTTGACGGTAGCGTCGACGGCACTCTTTTCCATGTAGCCGATGGCCTTCGGATTCGCAGCCACGGCAGCCTTCACGGCGGCGCTGTTGGCGACTTCTTTCGGCATCGTGGCCTTGCCGGTGAACACCAGCTTGGACCAAAGGGCCTTGGCTTGGGAAGTGTCCTTGTCGGTCACCTTCTTGTAGAACTCGGCGCGCACCGGCGCGTCTTCCGGCTGGTCGATCGGGGTCATCGCGGTCGACTTGCCAAGGAAGAACTGGGCGACCTGGTCCTTCGTCATCGAGGCTTCGGCGGCCTTCGGGTTCACCACCACCACCACCTCGGCCAGGGCCGGAACGGCGGCGGAGAAGAGGGCGGCGGCGATGGCGGCGTTGATCAGTTGTTTCATGGGCAGCTCCTTAGAAGACGAAGTCGACGGCCACGGCGCCGACGGTCACGTCGCGGTGGAAGCCCTGCTGCGCATTGAGCAGCAGGCCGCTGCCGACTTTCGGCTGGACGCGGTCGATCTGCGCCTTCAGCGCGATCGAGCGGTACACGTCCCAGCGCACGCCGACCGAGGTCGTGCTCTGCTCGCCCTGGCCGACGCCGCTGTACGGCAGGCGCGAAGCGTAGCCGCGCAGCGTCGCCAGTGCGGGCACGCCTTCCGGCACGGTGTTGGTCGGGTGGCCGTCGATGGCCAGCTTGGCGTGCATGACGTACGGCAGCACCTTGCCGAAGCGGTAGCCGCCCATCGCGTACCACGACGTGGTGTCGTTGACGTAGGTGTCGGTCTTGCGCTTCGCGAATTCGCCCTGCAGGACGATGTTGTTCCAGTCCATGCCCAGGCCCACCGAGGTGAACGAGGCGTCCTTGTCGCGCGCTTCGAGTTCGTTGGCGAAGGTGCCCAGCTGCGGCAGGTTGTAGGCGGTGCCGGTGGTGCGCAGGGTATTGAGCAGGCCGGCCAGGGTGGTCCAGCCGGTCACGGTGATCTTGGCGTCGGTGCGGCCAACGCGCAGGGTGAACGGGCCGTGTTCGGCCACCACGTTCAGGGCCAGCAGCTGCTCGCCCTCGGCGCGCAGGCCGTAGGCCAGCTTGCCCTTGGCGCGGCCGTAGGTCACCTGGGTGGTGACGGTGGTGTCGCCGAAACCGTGTTGCCAGGTCAGGTCGACGCCGTCGACGCTTTCGAACGGCACCTGCGAATACATCTCGTTCGGCGCGCGCAGGAAGGTGTTGGCGTAGCCGACGTTGCGGTAGTCGGAAATCATGAAGACCGGCAGGCCGGTGCGGCCGATGCGCAGGCTCACTTCATCGTTCAGGCGGGCCTTGGCGAAGGCCCAGGTCAGGTCGGCGCCGAAGTCGTCTTCGGCGTCCTTGCGCACCAGGCCCTGGCCGGTCAGCGACAGCCAGCTGTTGACGCTGACGTCCGCCTGCAGGCCGAGGTTCGAATCCACGCCGGTGCGAGGATCCTTCTTGGCGCCGGAATCCTGGTTCGGACGGCCGAACTCGGCCTGGTCGGTGCTGGTCCAGGTGAGGGCGCCGGTGCCGAAGCCGCGGATCTTGACGGTGGGGCCTTCCGCTTCTTGTGCGAAGGCCGACGAGAGCGCCAGTGGCATGGCCAGCACGGCGGCGAGAATTTGCTTATTCATAAGACAACCTGTAACGGGTACTGCGTTTATAAGATTTACTTTTAGTTATTTCTTTTCCGCATGCATGTAGCATGAATAGAACGAAACAATTCTATCCACTGAGCAAAAGTAAAGACAAGGAAAAGCAGTGCTGGTAAGAAAAACTAGACGCTAAGCAAGCTAGAGCCGTTGTTTTGCTGAAACAGCAGGGTGAAAAAACGAATAAGCTAATTCGTTTTTTGCATTACGCGGTTGGATTTGTTGTCAACTTCGAACAAAAACGCTCAGTTCCACCAATGCGTAGTGGCGCCCATGGTGGGCAGGCGGGCCTGGACGGCCTCGTCGATGAGCCCCGCGCGCACGGCCTGCTCGGCCGTATAGATGCGCGCGTTGCCGAAGAGATGGGGGCGGATGTCGGCCGCTTCCGGTGCGCCGCGGGTGGCTTCGTCGAAGATGGCGGCATAGCGTTCGGCGTCGAAGTCGAGGCAGTCGCGCCATTCGGAGACGCGCGCATGGTCGGCCGCCACCAGGTTGCCGAAGCCCCAGTGCAGCGGGTGGATCAGGAAGCGCGCGCCGGGGCAGGCATAGCGTTTTTGCCCGGCGAGGAAAATCACGACGCCGACCGATTCCACGCTGCCGATATTGAAGGTCGTGAGCGGTATCGGCAGGGATTTCAGGAAAAAGTAGAGCGCGAAGCCGGCCGTCATGTTGCCGCCTTCGGTGGACATATGCAGTTCGATTTCGCTCGCGCCGCTCTGCAGCGCCTGCAGGCACAGGTTGCGCACCGCGCAGGCGGAGCTGTGGTTGATCGGCCCGATGAAGTGAACGATGTGCAAAGTCATTGGCGCTCCCGTCGTGAGTGCTCAGGATAACAATTCTGCGCTATGCGCAGCGCCCGGCTCGGATGCCGGCAGTTCCCGCTTGCCTTTGAAATGCCGATACAAGTCACATCGGACAACGCGCGTTTGACGCGAGCAACGCCGCACGAAACGTGTTCCCGCATCCCGGCGGCGCCTCGGCCCGGCCAAGACGAGCAGGATGCTATTGCGGCCTCGCAGAAACTTTTTGATAAAAGCAATACATTTTCATTAATACTGAATATCTCGAAAGCACAAATACAAGCATCTATCGCTGCTACTAAGCTGACGTCGGACTTCATTACGACGAGACATCCCGACGGAGCCTGGACGGCGGAACCGTCGGTCAAAAATATAGGAGAAGTGCCATGTCCCAGCTTCAGTTCGAGCAAGCAGAGAGCGCCAGCACGCTGCGCCTCCCCCGGGTGCGCGCAGACGGCAGAATCGACCGCTATTTCCAAATAACGAAACACGACAGCACGCCGTTGCGTGAAGTGGTGGCAGGCGTAACGACCTTCATGGCCATGGTGTATTCGGTATTCGTGGTGCCCGCCATGTTGGGAAAGGCGGGCTTTGACGTCGGAGCCGTGTTCATTGCCGTATGTTTGACGGCAGCGTTCGGCTCTTTGCTGATGGGATTCTGGGCGCGTTTGCCGATTGCCGTCGGTTGCGCCATCTCGCTGACGGCTTTTGTCGCTTTCGATCTCGTGCTGGGAAAAGGCTTGTCGCCCGCAGTCGCTCTGGGCGCGGTATTCCTGATGGGGGTGGTTTTCACGGCGATTTCCCTGACCGGGGTGCGCACGTGGATCCTGCAAAATCTACCGACCGGCGTGGCGCATGGTACCGGCATCGGTATCGGTTTGTTTCTGCTCATGATTGCTTCCAACGACGTCGGCCTGGTGGTCAAAAATGCTGGAGCTGGGTTGCCGGTGGCGTTGGGCCAGATCACCTCTTTTCCAGTTGTAATGAGCGTCCTGGGCCTGGCCGCCATCTTCGGCATCGAACAGCGCAGAATTCCGGGTGGGATCCTGTTGGTGATCGTCGCGATTTCTGCTGTTGGCCTGGCCTTCGATCCGAACGTGCATTTCAAAGGCGTATTTTCCTGGCCCCAGTTAAGCGCACCAGGACAAACCTCCCTGATCGGCGCCGTGAATATCATGGATGCACTGCACATGGCCGTGCTGCCCAGCGTGCTGGCTTTGGTCATGACCGCTGTGTTCGACGCCACCGGCACCATTCGCGCAGTCGCTGGACAGGCCGGCCGGGTCGATGCCAAAGGTTGCATTCATAACGGCGGCAAGGCGCTGACTGCCGATTCGGTGAGTTCGATTTTCTCGAGCCTGATGGGGGGCGCGCCCGCGGCGGCTTACATCGAATCTGGTGTCGGCACCGCTGCCGGCGGCAGGACCGGCTTGACCGCGGTGGTCGTCGGGCTGCTGTTCCTGGGGCTGATCTTCTTTTCGCCACTGGCCAGCCTGGTTCCATCGTATGCCACGGCTCCGGCCCTGATGTACGTCGGCCTGCTCATGCTGGGCAACGTGGCGCACATGAACATGGACGACAAGATCGACACCTTGGCGGGCCTGGTTTGCGCCGTGTTCATACTTTTGAGCTGCAACATCGCAACCGGAATCATGCTTGGCTTCTGCACCCTGGTGATCGGCCGCCTGGTCTCGGGCGAGTGGCGCAAGCTGAATGTGGGCACCGTCAGTATTGCCGTCGCGTTGGCAGTCTTCTATGCCGGGGGATGGGCAATTTGATGCCACCGTGCACATGCAGGCGAAATGTCTGTCGAAGACGGCGATCGAATGGGCGCCGATGCCCGTCATCGGCGCTCCGCCGGCGCGGCAGCGCAGGCTGAGTAATATGCTGTATCCCAGATATTCAATATAAGCGCTGGGCTATATACTATTTTTGGCTGACTGAGCTAAGCTCCAGCCTGGGTTATAACAGAGGCAAACATGTCTGAACCGATCCGCTTTTATTTTCAGAACGCCTTTCGTGAAGTGAACGGGGTCGCGACCACGCAAACGATTCTCCAGCACCTGCGCGAGGACCTGCACTGTACGGGCACCAAGGAAGGCTGCGCCGAGGGCGACTGCGGCGCCTGCACCGTGGTGGTGGGTTCCCTCGAGAACGGCGAACTCGCACTGAAGGCGGTCAATTCCTGCATCCAGTTCACGCCCACGCTCGACGGCAAGGCCCTGTTCACGGTCGAGGACCTGCAATTGCCCGACGGCCGCCTGCACCCGGTGCAGCAGGCCCTGGTCGAATGCCACGGCTCGCAATGCGGCTTCTGCACGCCGGGTTTTGCCATGTCGCTGTGGGGCATGTACCTGAAGCAGGAAGGACAGACTCCTTCGCGTTGCCAGATCGACGACGCGCTCTCGGGCAACCTGTGCCGCTGCACCGGCTACCGTCCCATCATCGATGCCGCCGTGCGCATGACCGAATTGCCGCCCGCCGAATTCGACCGCGCGGCCGTCGCCGAGGCCTTGCGCGGGCTGCAACGCGAAGCCGGCGTCACCTACGAACATGAAGGCCGCAGCTTCCACGCGCCGCGCACGCTCGACGAGCTGGCCGCCCTGCGCGCAAGCCATCCGCAGGCCCTGATCCTGGCCGGCTCGACCGACGTCGGCTTGTGGGTGACCAAGCAGATGCGCGAGCTGGACGACATCATCTACCTCGGCCACGTCGCCGAACTGCAGACGGTGGCGCAAACGCACGACATGCTCGAGATCGGCGCCAGCGTCACCCTGCAGGACGCCTATGCTGCACTCTGCCGCCACTACCCGGACGAATTGAAGGAGCTGTGGCAGCGCTTTGCCTCGCTGCCGATCCGTAACGCCGGCACCTTGGGCGGGAATGTCGCCAACGGCTCGCCGATCGGCGACTCGATGCCCTGGCTGATCGCGCTCGGCGCGCGCCTGGTGCTGCGCGGCGCCGGCGGCGAACGCGAACTGGCGCTGGAAGACTTCTATCTCGGCTACCAGCAGAAGGATCTGCGCGCCGACGAATTCGTGCGCGCCCTGCGCGTGCCGCTGCCGCGCCCGGACCTGCGCTTCCGTACCTATAAGCTCGCCAAGCGCTTCGACCAGGACATCTCGGCCGTTTGCGCCGCGTTCGCGCTGACGCTCGAGGACGGCATCGTGAAAGAGGCGCGCATCGCCTTCGGCGGCATGGCCGCCATCCCGAAGCGCGCCGCCGCCGCGGAAGGCGTGCTCAATGGCCGCGCCTGGGACGAAGCCGCGCTGGTCGAGGCCATGGCCGCGCTGGCCGAGGATTACCAGCCGCTGTCGGACATGCGCGCCTCCAGAGCCTACCGCCTCAAGACCGCGCAGAACCTGCTGCGCCGCTTCTGGCTCGAAACCCGTCTCGAGAACCCGTTGCCGCAGGATGCGGTCAACGCATTCGCCGCCCTGGCCTAAGGAGAACAGCATGAACGACGCAGGCGCACCAGCATTGAAGGCGGCAGCGTGGAGCGCGGTCGGGCGCTCGCGGCCGCACGAGTCGGCCACGCTGCACGTGCTCGGCCAGGCCACCTACACCGACGACATCCTCGAGGCGGCGGGCACCCTGCACGCGGCCCTCGGTTTGTCGGGCAAGCCGCATGCGAACATCGTCTCGCTCGACCTGGCGCCCGTGCGCGCCGCGCGCAGCGTGGTGGCGGTGCTGACGGTGGCCGACATCCCGGGCACCAACGACTGCGGCCCCATCATCCACGACGACCCGATTCTTGCCGACGGCAAGGTGGAGTACGTCGGCCAGCCGATGTTCATCGTGGTCGCCGACACTCACGACAACGCGCGCCGCGCCGCCCGCCTGGCGAAAGTCGAGTACGAGGAACTGCCGGCCATCCTCACCCCGCAGGAGGCGCACGCCGCCCAGTCCTATGTCGTGCCGCCGATGCGCCTGGCGCGCGGCGATGCCGAAACCGCGTTTGCGAAGGCGCCGCGCAAAGTGAAAGGCCAGCTGTTCGTGGGTGGCCAGGAACAGTTCTACCTCGAGGGCCAGATCGCCTACGCGATTCCCGGCGAAGACCGCGGCATGCTGGTGCAGTGCTCGACCCAGCACCCGAGCGAGATGCAGCACGTGGTTGCTCATGCGCTCGGCCTGCATTCGCACCACGTCACCGTCGAGTGCCGCCGCATGGGCGGCGGCTTCGGCGGCAAGGAATCGCAGTCGGCGCTGTGGGCGGCCGCCGCCGCCATCGCAGCAAGCAAACTCAAGCGTCCTGTGAAGCTGCGCGCCGACCGCGACGACGACATGATGGTCACCGGCAAGCGCCACTGCTTCTGGTACGAATACGAAGTCGGCTACGACGACGAAGGCCGCATCCTGGCTGCGAAAGTCGACATGGTCTCGCGCGCCGGCTACTCGGCCGACCTGTCGGGACCGGTCGCCACCCGCGCCGTCTGCCACTACGACAACGCCTATTACCTGTCGGATGTCGACATCCGCGCCGCCTGCGGCAAGACCAATACCCAGTCGAATACGGCCTTCCGCGGCTTCGGCGGGCCGCAGGGCGCGATCGCCATGGAATACGTGATCGACGAGATCGCGCGCAACCTCGGCCGTGACGCCCTCGATATCCGCAAGCTGAATTTCTACGGCAAGGACGAGCGCAACGTCACGCCTTACGGGCAGGCCGTGGTCGACAACGTCATCCACGAACTGGTGGCCGAACTCGAAACCTCGAGCGAATACCGCACGCGCCGCGCCGCGGTCGCCGAATTCAACCGCACCAGCCCGGTCCTGAAGAAGGGCCTGGCGCTCACGCCGGTGAAGTTCGGCATCGCCTTCAACGTGACTCACCTGAACCAGGCGGGCGCGCTGGTGCACGTCTACGTGGACGGCTCCATCATGGTCAACCACGGCGGCACCGAGATGGGGCAGGGCATCAACACCAAGGTGATGCAGGTCGTGGCGCACGAACTGGGCGTGGACGTGGAGCGCGTGCGCGCCACCGCCACCAATACCAGCAAGGTGGCGAACACCTCGGCCACCGCCGCCTCGACCGGCGCCGACCTGAACGGCAAGGCGGCCCAGGACGCCGCGCGCCAGATCAAGGAAAGGCTGGCTGCCTTTGCGGCCACGACCTATGGTGGCGAGGCTGATGAGGTGCGCTTCGCGGCCGATACCGTTTTCGTCAACGGGATGGAAGTGCCTTTCGAGCACCTGGTGCAGAAGGCCTACCTCGCGCGGGTGCAGCTCTGGTCCGACGGTTTCTACGCAACCCCGGGCCTGTCCTGGGACGCCAAGACCATGAGCGGGCGCCCGTTCTCCTACTTCGCCTATGGCGCAGCGGTGTCGGAAGTGGTGGTCGATACCCTTACCGGCGAATGGAAGCTGCTGCGCGCCGACGCCCTGTACGACGCCGGCAACTCGCTCAATCCGGCAATCGACATCGGCCAGGTCGAGGGCGCCTTCATCCAGGGCATGGGCTGGCTCACCACCGAGGAATTGTGGTGGAACCCGGGCGGCAAGCTGATGACGCACGCCCCCTCGACCTACAAGATCCCGGGCGTGTCGGACTGCCCGCGCGATTTCCGCGTGCGCCTGTTCCAGAACCGGAATGTCGAGGACAGCATTCATCGCTCGAAGGCGGTGGGCGAGCCGCCCCTGCTGCTGCCATTCTCGGTGTTCTTCGCGATCCGCGACGCGGTGTCGAGCGTGGGCGGGCACAAGGTCAATCCGCCCCTGAACGCGCCGGCGACGAGCGAGGAAATCCTCGACGCCATCGCCGCGGTCGAAGCGGCCGTCCGCGCAGGTTCGTGATGGAAGACTGGCTCACCGCCGCGCTGCGCGCACCGGGCGTGCTGGTCACGGTCGCCATCGTCGAAGGCTCCGTGCCGCGCGAACCCGGCGCGAAGATGCTCGTTACCCGCGAGGGGCTGGCCGGCACCATCGGCGGCGGCCACCTCGAGCACCGCGCCATCGAGCTGGCGCGCGCGATGCTGGAGGAGGGCGGGGCCGCGCGCATCGAGCGCTT
>DEKZ01000315.1 GCA_002354135.1 Massilia sp. UBA2709
GGAGTGCCCACCCTACGGTCGCCGCCGCCGGCAGGTTTACTGCTTCTGGTACACCGCCTTCCCTCCCACCCAGGTCTGCAGCACACCGACCTTGTAGATATCGTAGGTCGGCATCTTGAACAGGTCCTGGTCGATCACGATGAAGTCGGCCCACTTGCCCGGCTCCAGCGAGCCTAAGCTGTTTTCGGCGTGGCCGGCGTAGGCTGCGTCAAGCGTGAAGCAGCGGAAGGCTTCCTTCAGCGACATCGCCTGCTCCGGATGCCAGCCGGCGACCGGCTGGCCGGCGTGGTCCATGCGCGTCACCGCGGCGTGGATGCCGAAGAAGGGATTCGGCGACTCGACCGGGAAGTCCGACCCGCAGGCGATGCGCGAACCCTGGTGCAGGAAGCTGCGCCAGGCATAGGCGCCCTTGATGCGTTCCGGGCCGACGCGGGTTTCGGCCATGTTCTTGTCCGAAGTGGCGTGGGTCGGCTGCATCGACGGGATGATGCCCAGCGTCTTGAAGCGGCCGATGTCGGCTTGCGTTACCACCTGGGCGTGCTCGATGCGGTGGCGCTGCGCCGCGCTTTTGGTTGCCGCCAGTTCCTTCTGGTAAATGTCGAGGATCTGGTGGTTGCCGGCGTCGCCGATCGCGTGCACGTTGACCTGGTAGCCGCGCGTCATCGCCTTCTTCATCATGGCGTCCATCTGGTCGAGCTTGTAGAACAGCAGGCCGTGCGAATGCGGCTCGTCGCTGTAGGGCTTGATCAGGGCCGCGCCGCGGCTGCCCAGGGCGCCGTCCGAATACAGTTTCACCGCACGCAGCGCGTACATGTCGTTGCCGTAGGTTTTCAGGGGACCGTTCTTCGACAGCGCGTCGAAATCCTTCTCGGTGCCGCCGATCATGCCGTAGATGCGCGCGGTCAGTTTTCCCTGATCCGCATAGCTCCGGTACAGGCGGTCCTCGGCCACGCCGAGACCGGCGTCGTGGGTGCTGGTGACGCCGACTTTCGCCAGCGAGCCCAGCGCACGGTCGAGCGCCACGCGGCCTTCCGCCTCGGTCTGGGCCGGCAGCACCTTGGTGACCAGTTCCTGGGCGGCATCGACCAGCACGCCGGTGGCCTTCCCATTGGCATCACGTACGATCTTGCCGCCGGCCGGGTCCGGCGTCTTGTCCGTGATGCCGGCCGCCGCCAGCGCGCGGCTGTTGGCCCAGCCGGCATGGCCGTCGACGCGCTCGAACCAGACCGGGCGGTCGCTGACCACGGCATCCACGTCGGCCGCGGTCGGGAAGCGGCCCAGCTTCCAGTTTTCCTGGTTCCAGCCGCGCCCGCGCAACCAGCCCTGGCCCGGATTGGCGCGGGCGTAATCGCCAATCGCCTTCAGCGCGCCTTCCAGCGAGGTGGCCTGCGACAGGTCGAGCTGGGTCAGCATCTGGCCCAGGCCGAACACGTGGCCGTGGGCATCGATCAGGCCGGGCAGCACGGTGCGGCCCTGCACGTCGACGCGGCGCGCACCCGGCGCCCTGGCATTCACCTCGGCGGCGCTGCCGACGGCGATGACGCGGCCCTTGTCGTCGAACGCCAGCGCCGCGAACTGCACCAGCTCACCCTTGCTGTTGAGCGTGTATCCATTGGCGTTGTCGATCACCGTGTCGGCATGCGCGGCCGACAGCCCGGCGAGCGCGGCAAGGACGAACATGGAACACTGCTTGAGGGTGGGGCGCATGGACTCTCCGTTTTATTAAATAAATGCAAAACATGAGTGTAGCGAAGTCCTTGCGACTTGGGCACTGCCGACCCTCCCAGGCGCATATTTTTCTTAGGACTTCTCGCGGGCGATCAGCGCCGCCTTTCTCTCGATTCCCCAGCGGTAGCCCGACAGGCCGCCGTCGCTGCGCACCACCCGGTGGCAAGGGATCGCCACCGCCACCGGATTGGCCGCGCAGGCGCCCGCCACGGCGCGCACCGCGGCCGGCGAACCGATGCGCTGCGCGAGTTCGGTATAGCTGACGGTCGCGCCGGCCGGAATGGCGCGCAAGGCTTCCCACACGCGCTGCTGGAAGGCGGTGCCGCGCACATCGAGCGGCAGGTCCAGGCCGATGCGCGGCGCTTCGACGAAACCGACCACCAGCGCCACGGTGCGCTCGAATTCGGCATCGGCGCCGATCAGGCGCGCCCGCGGGAAGCGGTCCTGCAGGTCGCGCACCAGCGCCTCCGGGTCGTCGCCCATCAAAATCGCGCAGATGCCCTGATTCGTTGCCGCGACCAGGATCGCGCCCAGCGAACAGGCGCCCACCGCGAAGCGAATCTCCTCGCCCGTCCCGCCGGCCCTGAAATGCGAAGGCGCCATGCCCAGCATCGCGTCGGCCTCCGCGTAGAAGCGCGAACTGGACTGGAAGCCGGCGGCGTACAGCGCATCGGTGACCGGCGCGCCTTGCGCCAGCTCGTCGCGCACGCGCGCTGCGCGCACCGCCGCCGCATACGCTTTCGGGGTGACGCCGGCATGCTGCTTGAACAGGCGGTGGAAATGGAAGCGGCTCATGCCGGCGCATGCCGCCAGCGCATCCAGGCCAGGCTCCTCTTCGCTCGCCTCGATCAGGCGGCAGGCCGCGGCCACCGCTTTGGCCTGGCGCTCGGCCAGCGGCGGCAGGTTCGGCCGGCAGCGCAGGCAGGGCCGGAAGCCCGCGCTTTCGGCTGCCTCGCAACTGGCGTGAAAGGCGACGTTCTCGCGCCGCGCCGGGCGGGCGCCGCAAGAGGGCTGGCAGTAGACGCCGGTCGTGCGCACCGAGTAATAGAAGACGCCGTCGGCGGCGCGCTCGCGCCGCTGCACGGCTTCCCAGCGCGCCTCGTCGCTGGCGTAAGCATGAAGGATGGTCTCGGTTTTCATGGCGGCTCCCCGCAAGGTCGATGGCGCCCATCGTGGCACGCGTGCGCCGGGTGCGCACTCCGGGTCTTGCTTTCGAATCGGCGATGCTAGAATCGCAGCAGCCATCATTATCGCCCCATCGGAGAGCAGTTTGAACGAACAGAGCGCGCAAGCGAGCACCCCCATCTTCCAGCGCATCAAGGATTACCTGGTCGGCGAGATCGCCTCCGGCCGTTGGAAGGAAGGCGACCTCGTGCCCTCCGAGCAGGCGCTGGTGCGCCAGTTCGGCGTGTCGCGCATGACGGTCAACCGCGCCGTGCGCGAACTGACGGCCGAACAGGTGCTCACGCGGCGCCAGGGTTCGGGCACCTATGTCGCGCCGCAGAAATACCAGGCGACCCTGGTCGAAATCCGCAACATCGCCGACGAAGTGCGGGCGCGCGGCCACCGCCACCGCAGCCAGCTGCACCTGCTGGAAGAAGCGCCGGCAAGCGAGGCGCTGGCCCTGCAGTTCGAACTGGCGCCGGAGAGCCCGCTGTTCCATTCGCTGATCGTGCATTTCGAGAACGACGTGCCGATCCAGCTCGAAGACCGCTGGGTCAACCCGGCCTGCGCGCCGGACTACCTGGCCCAGGATTTCAATGCCATCACCCCCAACGAACACCTGATGGCGGTCGCCCCGCTGCAGGACGCCACCTATGCCATCGAGGCCCTGGGCGCGCCGCGCGAAGTGGCCGAGCTGCTCGCCATCGACGCCCGCGCGCCCTGCCTGGTGCTCAAGCGCAAGACCACCTCCAGCGGCCGGGTCGCGTCCAGCGTGACCATGTGGCATCCGGGCCGCCTCTACCAGTTTACCGGCAGCGTGGGCTGAACGACACGGCATCGGATTTTTTTTGCCGCGCATGCGCACGGCATGCCCGTTCTCGCCCATAATTCCCTTCCAGTCAAAATTCCTCCGGAACCACTTGTATGGATGAGCCCGTCATCGCCAAGTCAGTCCAGCCGCCGCGCGTGCTGGTGCTCGACGACGATCATTTCATGCTGGAAGTGCTCACCGACATGCTGGAACAGGTGGGCGTGCGCGAAGTCTTCGCCGAGGCCACCACCCGCCATGCGCTCTCGACCCTGGAAGAGCAAGGGCCGGACACCCTGATCTGCGACCTGGCCTTGCCCGACATGGACGGCATCGAGTTCCTGCAGGCGGCCGCGGCGCGTGGTTTCGGCGGCCGCGTGATCCTGCTCTCAGGCATGGATGCGGGGGTGCGCGACGCCGCCAGCGAGCTGGCGCGGGTGCTCGGTTTGCACGTCACCGGCGCCTTCCGCAAGCCGATCGCGCTCGACCAATTGCGCTCGGCCGTGACGTGTTAAAATTTGAACAAACGTCCGAACACTTTTGGGGAAAATAAGGTATTATTCGACCTAAATCCCCCGCCTGACGTCCTCTTGACGCCCTTCCAATATTGAGTTTGCGCACATTGTCTCCACCATTGTGTTGCAGCCAGTTTTATTTATAGACGGAAGCCGGACGAGCTGCATTTGATGCGGTCTCCAGGCGTACATTGATCCTTACCTCTCTTTGAGGAAAACATGAGCGAAAACATTAAACACATCAGCGATGCTTCTTTCGAAACCGACGTGATCAAGTCCGAGCGTCCGGTCCTGGTCGATTTCTGGGCCGAGTGGTGCGGTCCGTGCAAGATGATCGCCCCGATCCTGGAAGAAGTCGCCAAAGAATACGATGGCAAGATCACGATCGCGAAGATGGACGTCGACGCCAACCAGGCCGTGCCGGCCAAGTTCGGCATCCGTGGCATCCCGACCCTGATCCTGTTCAAGGACGGCGTTCCTGCCGCACAGAAAGTCGGCGCCATGGCCAAGGGCCAGCTGACCGCCTTCATCGACAGCAACATTTAATCGGACGTTTACAGAGCGTTCGTTGAGCGGCGGCAGCGCGCCCGCACTGCCGCCATGTCTGGACGGGAAACCGATCGATTCCGGTCGCATCCCAATTGACTAACCCACGCAGTTCCCTCCCCTACCTTGATTTCCCGTCACGGGACACCCACACAACATGCACTTATCTGAACTGAAGGCAATGCACGTCTCCGCCCTTCTGGAGATGGCGATCAGCCTCGATATCGACAACGCAGCGCGCCTGCGCAAACAAGAACTGATGTTCGCCATCCTGAAGAAGCGCGCAAAGCAGGGCGAGCAGATCTTCGGCGACGGCGCGCTCGAGGTGCTGCCGGACGGCTTCGGCTTCCTGCGTTCGCCCGATGCGAGCTACATGGCCTCGACCGACGACATCTACATCTCGCCGTCGCAGATCCGCCGCTTCAACCTGCATACGGGTGACTCGATCGAAGGCGAAGTGCGCACCCCGAAAGATGGCGAGCGCTATTTCGCACTGGTCAAGGTGGACAAGGTCAACGGCGAGTCGCCGGAAGCGTCGAAGCACCGCATCCTGTTCGAAAACCTGACCCCGCTGCACCCGCAGGAGCCGCTGCGCCTGGAGCGCGACATGAACGGCGCCGAGAACATCACCGGACGCATCGTCGACCTGATCTCGCCGATCGGCAAGGGCCAGCGCGGCCTGCTGGTCGCCTCGCCGAAGTCCGGTAAATCGGTCATGCTGCAGCACATCGCGCACGCGATCACCGCGAACCACCCGGACGTGACCCTGATCGTGCTGCTGATCGACGAACGTCCGGAAGAAGTGACGGAAATGCAGCGCTCGGTGCGCGGCGAAGTCGTCGCCTCGACCTTCGACGAACCGGCCACCCGCCACGTGCAAGTCGCCGAGATGGTGCTGGAAAAGGCCAAGCGCCTGGTCGAAATGAAGAAGGACGTCGTGATCCTGCTCGACTCGATCACCCGCCTGGCGCGCGCCTACAACACCGTGATCCCGGCATCGGGCAAGGTCCTGACCGGCGGTGTCGACGCCAATGCGCTGCAGCGTCCGAAGCGTTTCTTCGGCGCCGCCCGTAACGTCGAGGAAGGCGGCTCGCTGACCATCGTCGCGACCGCCCTGATCGAAACCGGTTCGCGCATGGACGACGTCATCTACGAAGAATTCAAGGGCACCGGCAACATGGAAGTGCACCTCGAGCGCCGCCTGGCCGAGAAGCGCGTCTACCCGGCGATCAACCTGAACAAGTCGGGCACCCGCCGCGAGGAGCTGCTGATCAAGCCGGACCAGCTGCAGAAGATCTGGATCCTGCGCAAGCTCTTGTACTCGATGGACGAGATCGAGGCGATGGAGTTCATCCTCGACAAGATGCGTGCAACGAAGAACAACGTGGAGTTCTTCGACATGATGCGCCGCGGCGGCTAAGTTTCGCCAAAAGCATCGACAAGGGCGGCCTGTGCCGCCCTTTTTAATTGGCGCATCTGGAAAGTTGCTCAATTACCGCAAACGCAACCGTAGGGTGGGCGCCCCGTGCCCACGCGGACGCATGCATTGTGGCTACGCTGTTCGACGCAAATCACATGACCACCCTCCAACGCTCGCTCAAGCGTCGCGTTGGCTCCGCGTTTCGCGTGGGCACAGCGTACCCACCCTACGTATCGGCTCCGGCATAGTTGCCTGGATTCTGAAGCCGTTTTATAATCGTGGGTTCAGTACATCAACCCCTGGCAAGTGATCGGCAATCGGGTCAAGAAGCAGGACGACCGACGAAGTGCTGTTTGGCTACCAAACTAACCAAGGCAAAACCATGAAGACCGATATCCATCCAGAATACCGCGACGTGCTGTTCCACGACGTGTCGTGCGACTTCAAATTCATCACCCGTTCGACCATCTCGACCCGCGAAACCGGTACCTACGAAGGTAAGGAATACCCGCTGATCAAGATCGAAGTCTCGGCTGAATCGCACCCGTTCTACACCGGCAAGCACAAGATCGTCGACACCGCCGGCCGCGTCGAGAAGTTCCGCCAGAAGTTCGGTTCGGTCGGTTCGAAGACCACCGTCGCCAACGGCTAAGCACCATATTAAGAAGAGGGCCTTTCGGGGCGTCTCCGATGCCCCGAAAGGGGCTCAAAAAGAAGCCGGTTACCGGCTTCTTTTTTTTTCTTCGCCCAGCCGGTTCCCGGCTACTTTTTTTTCATCTTTCATTCGCCGCTATACTAGCGCGACATTCATTCCTCTCATCAAGACCTATCGATGAAACCAGTCCGCCTCCCCGCCGCCGCCACGCTGGCCCTGCCGCGCTGGGCGCTGTACGCGCTCGGCATGCTGTATATCCTGCCGGGACTGATCGGCCGCGACCCGTGGAAGGATGACGCCGGCAGCTTCGGCATCATGTGGACGATGGCGCGCGGCGGCCTGCACGACTGGCTCTACCCGAACATCGCCGGCCTAGCCGCCACCGAGGAGGGTCCGCTCGCATTCTGGCTGGGCGCCATCTGCATCAAGCTGTTCGGCTGGCTGCTGGGCGACGTGCTGGCCGCGCGCGTCTCGAACATCGGCATCTTCGTGCTCGGCACCATGTCGCTCTGGTACACCGCCTTCCACCTGGGACGGCGGCCGGAAGCCCAGCCGCTGCGCCTGGCCTTCGGCGGCCAGCCGGAGCCGGACGACTACGGCCGCACCCTGGCCGACACGGCGGTTCTGGTCTACCTCGGCTCGCTCGGCCTGCTGCTGTACAGCCACGAAACCCTGGCCGTCACCCTGCAGGGTTCGCTGCTCGCCTATTTCCTCTACCGCGCGGTGCGCTACATCGAAACCGCCAGCCTGCGCAACGCCGCCCTGGTCGGCCTGGCGCTGGGCGCCCTGACCCTGGCGCGCGGCCCGCTGTCGCCGCTGGCGCTGGTGGTTGCCCTCTTCCTGGGCACGCGCTTCTTCCGTATGCCGGCCGGCAACTCGCTGCGCCACCTGGCGCTGGCCAGCGGTGTCGCCGCGCTGTTGACCCTGATCTGGATCCTGCCTGCCAGCATCGTCCAGCCACATGGCGAGTCGCCGGTGCCAGCCTGGCTGGCCTGGAACGCCGAGCAACTGGCCGTGCCGAGCTGGACCTCGATCAAGGCCTTCTTCCGCGTCGGCGTCTGGTTCTTCTGGCCAGCCTGGCCTTTTGCAGGCTGGGCGATCTGGGCCTGGCGGCGCGAGCAGAACATGCTGCACATCGTGCTGCCGCTGACCTTCCTCGGCGCCCTGACCCTGATCACGCTGTGCGACCCCTCGCCGGAAAACGGCGACCTGCTGAAACTCCTGCCGCTGCTGGCCCTGATGGCCGCCTTCGGCCTGCCGACCATGAAGCGCGGCGCGATCAATGCGATCGACTGGTTCTCGGTGATGGCGCTGACCACGCTGGCCGCCCTGATCTGGCTGTTCTGGATCGCCAAGCTGACCGGCTGGCCGGCCAAGCTGTCGCACAATGCACTCAAGCTGGTGCCGGGCTTCAAGCCGGAGTTCGGCATCGTCGCCTTCATCGTCGCCGCCGCCGTGTCGGTCGGCTGGATCTGGCTGGTGCGCTGGCGCGTGTCGCGCCAGCCCGCAGTGCTGTGGCGCGCCGTGGTGCTGTCTTCGAGCGGACTGATCCTGTTGTGGGTGCTCCTGATGACGCTGTTCCTGCCGGACCTGAACTACAGCAAGAGCTACGCCGGCGTGGCCCAGGCGATCGCCGCCAAGCTGCCGCCGAACGCGAACTGCATCGACACGAACGTGAGCGCGGCGCAACGCGCCTCGTTCGCCTACTTCGGCCGCCTGCCGTTTGCCGGCGTGCAAGGAGAAGGCCAGTGCGACTACGTGCTGCTGCAGGACAGCGCCAGGACGCGCGGCGAGCGCGACCTGGCGCGCCGCTGGAATACGCGCGGCGCCACGCTGCTCTGGGAAGGCCGCCGCGCATCCGACCGCGACGAACGCTTCCGCCTGTACCGCCGCGCGCCCTGAGGCCGAC
>DEKZ01000440.1:0-7234 GCA_002354135.1 Massilia sp. UBA2709
CAGCCTCCAGGACGGTCGCGTCGCCGAGGCCATCGCCGACCTGCAGGCGGCGCTGCGCGTCAATCCTAAACACGATGCCGCGCGCCAGACCCTGGTCGGCCTCCTGATCCAGAACCGGCGCAGCGACGAGGCGGTGGCCGAGCTGCAGCAAGGACTGGCCCTGGACGCGCGCCAGCCGGCGCTGGCGATGCTGCTGGCGCGCCTGCAGATCGAGCGCGGCGGCAGCGGCATCGAGACCCTGCTGCGCACCCTGCCTTACGCGGCAGGCGATGGCGAATACCACGGCTTCCTGGCCGCGGCGCTGCAGCGCCAGGGCCGCCACCGCGAAGCGGCCGAGCAGTACCAGGCGGCGCTGCGCAGCGCGCCGAACCATGCGGTGTGGTGGATGGGGTTGGGGATCTCGCTGCAGGCGGAGAAGCGGAATACCGAAGCGCTGGACGCGTTCAGGAAGGCGCGCGACAGCGGCGCCCTGTCGCAGGAGTTGCAGGGCTTCGTCGAGCGCAGGATCGCGCAGCTGGCGCGATAAACGATAGAACGCCGGCCCACCGCGCCGCGCGGGCGCAATGGGCCGGAGCCCATTCAGGAGGGCTGCCTCAGATCCGGACCAGCTCGACCCTGCGGTTCTTCGCGCGGCCGGCTTCGTCCTTGTTGTCGGCCAGCGGGCGCGTGGCGCCATGGCCCGCCGCGCGCAGGCGGCCGGCGTCGATGCCATCCTTCACCAGGTACTGCACCACCGCCTCGGCGCGCTGGCGCGACAGCGCCTGGTTGCGCGCCGCGTTGCCGCTGTCGTCGGTGTGGCCTTCGATCGCCAGCTTCAGGCCGCCGTCGTTCTTGAGCAGCTTGGCGATTTCGTCGACGGTCGGCCTGCCGTCGGTGCGGATGTCGGCCTTGTCGGTATCGAAGTTGATGTAGAGCGCGATCTTGCCCTTGTCGGCCAGTTCCTTGCGCATGGTGTCGGCGGTGACGAGCGAGACGCGCTGCTGCATTGCCTTTTCCTCGACTGCCATCAGGCTGGTAGCGCTTTCGTTGGACATCAGTACCAACCAGATGTTCTTCTCGGGTGTGCGCACCAGGTAGCTGTCGTAAGACATGGTCTGCTCCGGCACCCGCAGCTTGTCATGGCGCAGCTTGTACTCGTCCAGGTTCCGGTTCGTGTTCGCGGCGATCAGGGCCTCGTCCTCGTGGCCGACCGCGTTGACCTTGACGCCGCCCATGCCCTTGATCGCGGCCTCGTAGTTGCGCCGCACCGCCATTTGCGACATCTTGGCATCGCTATGTGCGAAACGGCGCGTCTCGACCCGGCCCTCGACCGTGCGCAATTCCTTGCCGACGATGATGCCGACGGCGTCGAAGTTGGCCTGCTTGGTCCACTGGAAGCCTTCATGCAGGCCCGGTGGATAGGCGAGGTAGGGGAAGGGCGGCAAGGACGCGGTGCTGACCGGCACGGCGTTCACGTCGACCGGCTGTGGCGCCACGGGCGGCGCACCGCTTGCCGTCACGGGCGTTGTCGCGCCGCCTTCGCCCGTGTAGCCGATGGTCTGGACGAACGGCTTTTCCTCGATGGCCAGAAGGCTGGTCCTGCTGTCGTCGCTCATCAGCACAAGCCAATGACGCGCGGCGCCCTTGCGCGCAAGGTACACGTCGTAGGACATCGTGGCGTCCGGCACCAGCAGCATCTTCGTACGCAGCACGTAATCGTCGCCGCCGCTGGCCGCAATCACGTTCTTGTCGTCGAAGCCGACGGTATTCACCTTGACCGCACCCATCTCGCGCAGGGCGTTCTCGTAGTTGCGGCGTACCTCGAGCGCCGACATCTTGGCATCGCTGTGATGGAAAGTGCGCGTGGCGACACGCCCTTCGACGGGGTGCAACTGGTCGCCGAGGATGACGTACACCCGGTCCATCGGCACTTCGTGGGTAAACTGGGAGCCCTCGTGCAGGTCGGCCGGGTAGGTTACATAGGGGAAGGGCGGGATGGCAGCGCTGGCTTCCGGCACCGTAGCGAAATCGAACGGTTTTTCCGGCCCGGCGGGTGCTCCTGCCGCGCCGGAATGCGTGTTGTCTCCGGTTGCCGAGGCGGTAGCTTCCGTCGTCGGGACTGCCTGCTCTGCGCCTGCCTGGGCCGGCGCCGGATCCTTTTTGCAGGCGGCAAGCGGAAGGCATAAGGGCACAAGCACGGCAAGAACGCGTAGCGTATTGGTTTTCATGGATCGTCGAAATGAAAAGTACGTGCGGCGAGTTTCTGAATTGATCCGGCAGCGCCGATGCGCAAGCCGGCCTTTGGCCTTTTATTCCATCCGTTTCGGTTAATTTGTGGAAAGAGAATATCAGGTTGGCGCGATTCTATACCTCCCTTGCAATATAAGCAACGGAAGGCGCCCGCAAAGAACGGGTAATCGCTTTTCTTGATTCCAAGCGGAAATTCACATATTGGAGACGACAGTTTTATGGTTGATGCGCACTGTCCTGGGCCGGCCGGGGTCGATATCCCTGCCGTTTCTCCTATGTAGAAGCACGTGCAGTGGAAGCCGGAAGGCTGGCGTTGCGTCTTTTCGGGCAGCGGTCGCGATCATTCGGACCGCTTTTATCCAGGGTGAATAAAGCGCGCCATAAATGGAATCAGCGCGATGCCGGGTAGATAAACGGTGAGATTGCGCCACGGTGCGTTATGGCGCATCCTCCGCATTCCATTCGGGTAGCGGCGCAATTGAGGAATGAGGAAAGGAAACGGCACGCGCAGGCCTGCCGTTATTGATGAAGGATTGTATTGCGCCAGTGACGCAATACGGTATCGATCCTGAATTGATATTTACAGCTGCGCCAGCCGCCCGAGCGCCAGGCGCAAGGTCTCGTCCTGCTTGGCGAAGCAGAAGCGCACAATGCCGGACTCCTTCGGCTGGCTGTAAAAGGGGGAAACGGGAATCGCCGCGACCTTGCATTCGGCGGTCAGCCATTTGGCGAACTCGGTCTCCGGCAGGCTTGATACGGCGTCGTAGCGCACGCACTGGAAATAGGTGCCGTCGGCCGGCAGCAGTTCGAAACGGGTTCCGGCCAGTCCGGCGCGGAACAGGTCGCGCTTTTTCTGGTAGAAGCCAGGGAGCTCGAGGTAGGGCGCCGGGTCGGCCATGTAGCGGGCGAGGCCGTGCTGCATGGGCGTATTCACGGTGAACACATTGTACTGGTGGACCTTGCGGAACTCCGCGGTGAGCATGGCCGGCGCCGCCACATAACCGACCTTCCAGCCGGTCACGTGGTAGGTCTTGCCGAAGCTCGAGACCACGAAGGCGCGCTCGGCCAGCACCGGGTGGGTGGCCACGGATGCGTGGCGCTGGCCGTCGTACACCATGTGTTCGTAGACTTCGTCGGACAGGACCAGGATGCCGGTGCCGGCGACGATCGCGGCCAGGCGCTCGAGGTCGGCGCGGCGCAGGATGGCGCCGGTCGGGTTGTGCGGCGAATTGATGACGATGAGGCGGGTGCGCGGGCTGACCGCGGCGGCCACCTTGTCCCAGGGCACGCTGTAGCCTACCTCATCGAGTTCCATCGTCACCGGCACCATGACGCCGCCGGCCAGCGCGATCGCGGGCGCATAGCTGTCGTAGGCCGGCTCGATGACGATCGCTTCCTCGCCCGGATGCACGCAGCACAGGATGGCCGTGGTCAGCGCCTGGGTGGCGCCGGCGGTCACGGTGATTTCCAGGTTGGCGTCGTAGCTGCGTCCGTAGAGCTGGCCGATCTTGCTTGCGATTGCTTCGCGCAGGGCCGGTACGCCGCTCATCATCGGATACTGGTTGTGGCCGGCCCGCATGGCCTCGGTCACATGGTCGAGCAGGCGCGGATCGCAGCCGAAGTCGGGAAAGCCCTGGCCGAGATTGACGGCGCCGTGCTCGACGGCGAGGGCCGACATCGTGGAGAAAACCGTGGTGCCGACGGCCGGCAGGCGCGATTGCAGTGCTGGGGTGCTCATGGTCGATGGAAGGGTTGCGGTGTCGATTATTGTACTGCGCCGGCAAGCTGTGTCCTGGTCCAGGCTTCCGGCAACATGATACGGAACAGCCCGGCCTGCAGCGTCTTGCGGCCGAGCTTCAACAGGGCCTTGTCCTTGGTGACCAGAACCTGCGCGCCGGCGTCGCGCGCGATCTCGAGGAACTTCTGGTCGTCGCGGTCGGTGCAGACCGGCAGGCGGACCGGCTTGCTGTCCGGCGCCACCACGGTAATCAGGGCGTCGAAGCGCGCCGCAGCCTGCTCGCGCGAAGCCTCGTCCAGCGGCAGGTGGGGGTAGTGCAGCACCGTGCGGTATTCGTCGCGGCAGTCGGCGCGGGTGAGGGCCTGGACTTCGCCGGCCTCGAGCGAGCGCAGGAGCAGCTCCCAGCGCTTGTCGTGAAAGACGAACAGATCCAGGCAAACGTTGGTGTCGAGAACGATGCGTTGTGCGGAAGCAGGTATCATATAGGAACTTAATTGCTTTTACGTTTACGATGCTGATTGTATTATCGCCTGCCAAGTCCCTCGACCTCGACACCCCGTCCCCGACCCGGGAGCACACGTTCCCCGACTTCATCGACCGCGCAGCCCAGCTGATCGGCGTGCTGCGCGACCTCTCGCCCGGCCAGGTGGGCGACCTGATGCACATTTCCGACAGCCTCTCGGTGCTGAACGTGGCCCGCTATGCGAGCTGGACGGCGGACCACGGCGAAGGCTACCAGGCCGTGATGGCCTTCAACGGCGACGTGTATGCCGGCCTCGACGCGCGCAGCCTGGATGCGAAGTCGATTGCCTTTGCCCAGGCCCGCCTGCGTATCCTGTCGGGCCTGTACGGCCTGCTGCGTCCGCTCGACCTGATCCACCCTTACCGCCTCGAGATGGGTACGAAGCTGGCCAATCCCGGCGGCAAGGACCTCTACACCTTCTGGGGCGAGACCATCACCCGCGCGCTCAACGCCGAGCTGGCGAAGACGCAGTCGAGCGCCCTGGTCAACCTGGCTTCGGAGGAGTACTTCAAGTCGGTCAAGCCCAAGCTGCTGGACGCGCCGGTGATCACGCCGGTGTTCGAGGACTGGAAGAACGGCAAATACAAGATCATTTCCTTCTTCGCCAAGCGCGCCCGCGGCATGATGGCGCGCTACGCGATCGAGCAGGGCATCACCGACCCGGAGGCGCTGAAGGCCTTCGACGTCGACGGCTATGCCTTTGTTCCGTCCGAATCGGGCGAGCGCAACTGGGTGTTCCGGCGCAAGGCCGAGGAGTAAGGCGACGTAGGGTGGGCGCCCCGTGCCCACCGGAACGATGAATATCGTTGGCGGCGATCACGACATGTCGTTGGCGCCACACCTGGCCGAGAAGTCAGGCATTGAGGGGACCTGCGAACGCTAACATTGATCGTGCATTTACACTGCCAACAATGTCTACCGTTCACGCGTGGGCACGGAGTGCCTACGCCGGCCGCGCCCACCCTACGGTCATTCCCGCGTCGCGGGAATTACTTCGCCACGTCCTTTGGCGCCGGCTTGGCGCCCGACTTGGCCCAGAACTGCCACCATGGGGCGTCGCCGCTGGCGTTCGGGTTCATGAAGCGGCTGTTCGGGTAGTTCAGCAGGAAGACGCGCTGGGTGTCGTCGCGCAGGTCGAACATGCCGAGCTTGTCGTAGGAACGGATCATGATGAACAGCGCCTCCTCGCGCGAGGGCGATTCGCTGTAGTCCGACACCGCGTTCTGGGCGCGGTTCACGGCGGCCAGGTAGGCGCCGCGGCGGTAGTAATAGTTGGCCACGTGGACTTCGTAGGCGGCCATCGCGTTGATCAGGTAGTTCATGCGCGCGATCGAGTCCGGCGCATACTTGCTGTTCGGGAAGCGGTCGACCAGGGCCTTGAAGGCGGCGAAGGCTTCGCGGGTCGCACGCGGGTCGCGCTCGGACGGATCCTGCGAGTAGAGCACGCTCATGAAGCCGATCTGGTCGTTGAAATTCACCAGGCCGCGCAGGTAGTACATGTAGTCGACCTGGGGGTGGTTCGGGTGCAGCTTGATGAAGCGCTCGACCGCTGCCAGGGCCTCGGCCTGGTCCTGCGCCTTGTAGTGGGCGTAGGCGATTTCCATCTGCGCCTGGGCGGCATAGGTGCCGAAGGGGTAGTTCGATTCGAGGCGTCGGAACAGCGCGATCGCTGCTTCGTAGTGGCCGCCGGCCATCTCTTCGCGTGCCTCAGCGTATAATTTCTCCGCTGATTGATTTTGGGTGGCGTCTGTCTTTCCCGGCAACATGCCGCAGCCGGACAGGCCCAACAAGGCACTCGTAGCAAGCACCACCAACAATTTTTTTTGCATAGCTTTTTGCAGAAAAGTTTTACCGAGATTCAACGAACGGCTGATTATAGCCGATGGGACTGACGTGATATTAACTCCTGCGCCGAATTCGGCGGAATTACCCCTGGACTCCGATTTCGACGACGATATCGTTGCCGAGTTTCCCCTTGCCGCGAGCGGCATCGACCTGAGCCCGATCACCCTGCAGCTCGATGCGCAGGCCTGCGGCCAGCGCCTCGACAAGGTCGTGGCTGGCCTCGTGCCGCAGTTCTCGCGCAGCCGCCTGCAGCTCTGGTTCGAGCAGGGCCATGTCCTGGTCGACGGCAAGCCGGCGCGCGGCAAGGACACCGCCTACGGCGACGAGACCGTGGTCGTCGAACCGCAGCCGGCGCCGGAAGACACCGCTTTTGCCCCGGAAGCCATCGCCCTCAACATCGTCCATGAGGACGAGCACATCCTGGTGATCAACAAGCCGGCCGGCCTGGTCGTGCACCCGGGCGCGGGCAACTGGTCGGGCACGCTGCTCAACGGCCTGCTGCACCATGCGCCGCAACTGGCGTCGGTGCCGCGCGCCGGCATCGTGCACCGTCTGGACAAGGACACCAGCGGCCTGATGGTCGTCGGCAAGACCCTGGCGGCCCAGACCGACCTGGTGCGCCAGCTGCAGGCGCGCAGCGTCAAGCGCGAGTACTTCGCGCTGGTGTGGGGTACGCCCAACCTGTCGGGCACCATCAATGCGCCGATGGGACGCCACCCCAAGGACCGCGTCAAGATGGCGGTCTCGACCGGCCTGGGCGCCAAGCCGGCGATCACCCACTACGAGCGCGTCGCCAGCGGCATGCTCGACCGCCGCCCGGTCAGCCTGGTGCGCTGCTCGCTGGAAACCGGCCGCACCCACCAGATCCGCGTGCACATGCTGTCGATCGGCTTCGGCCT
>DEKZ01000440.1:7297-7624 GCA_002354135.1 Massilia sp. UBA2709
GCTGCAGGCGCGCCGCCTGGGCCTGGTGCACCCGGCCACCGGCGAACAGTGCGAGTGGGTGGTCCCGCTGGCCGAGGACTTCGCCGAACTGATTGCCCGCGCCGGCATCGCCGAGCCGGCAGCTGTCTGATGGACGCCGCCGACCTGGTCATTCCCGACTGGCCGGCCTTGCCGGCCAGTATTGGCGCCCTGGCCACTACGCGCGCCGGCGGCGTCTCGGCCGGCCCCTACGACGACGGCCGTGGCGGCGGCGGCCTGAATCTCGGCCTGCACGTGGGCGACGACCCGGCGGCCGTGGCGGAAAACCGTGCACGCCTGCAGGTCCTG
>DEKZ01000015.1 GCA_002354135.1 Massilia sp. UBA2709
CGAGGCCTTGACGGGCGGCTGGGCCAGCGGCGGCGGGTTCTGGGCGGCGAAGTGCTCGGCCATCTTGTACAGGTAGGCGTCGGGCAGGTAGGCCAGCAGGTAGTTCATGGGAACGTACTTGCGGCGTCCGTCGCGGAAGGCGACCAGCTGGTTGTAGAGGTAGCCGGTGGGCTTGCCGGCAAGCCGGGGAAAGTAGACGTTCTCGACGCCGCGCCCGGCGGCGCCGTGGCAGCCGATACAGGCGGCGACCCGCGCTTCCATGGTGTCCGGGATAGGGTCGGCCGCCGTTTGCTGCGCGAGGGCGGCAAGCGGCGACGCAAACAGAACAAATAAGATTGAACTAAGGGAAACCTTCAATGGAAACTCCCGCAACGTCTTCTACATGGTTCGGCCCGTTTCGAGACGGATTGGCAAGAAAGGTAGCACATTGGTCATGAACACGGCGCACACAGCGCTGACGCGACGGCCGGCGCCGCGGGCAGCTGCGGCCGATTCAGCCGGTCAGTTGCCCGGTTGCTCAGCCAAGTACGGGCGCCAGTCCCCCGTGCCGGTCCAGCGCATAGCGCTCCAGGTCGCGCGCCAGGAAGAGCTTGCCGTCGTACTCGGCGCGGGCTTCAAGCTCGATCTCGCCCAGCTCGTGGTAGCGCGGGCTGAAGTGGGTCAGCACCAGGTTCGGCAAGCGCACTTCGCGGGCAAACGCGGCGACCATCCTGGCCGAGCTGTGCTGCGGCCCGGGTCCCACTTTTTCCAGGATCGCCTGGGTGTAGGTCGCTTCGTGGACCAGCACG
This sequence comes from Massilia sp. UBA2709, assembly GCA_002354135.1. Taxonomy (GTDB): domain Bacteria; phylum Pseudomonadota; class Gammaproteobacteria; order Burkholderiales; family Burkholderiaceae_D; genus Telluria. The sequence goes on from DEKZ01000015.1 coordinate 789, forward strand.
TCGGCAGTGGATGCTTCCGCCGCCAGCAGGGCAGGGGTGTCGTTGTCGCCGGCGACGATGAGCTTGCGCGCCTTGCGCGGCTGCAGCAGATAGTCGGCGCTGCGCACCAGTGTCCCGTCGGGCAGTTCGATGTCCTCGCCCGCCTGCAGGCGTCCCCAACCCGGGCCGGAAGCGATGCCGTCGCCGCGCAGCTTGTCGATGTCGAGCCGGCGCTCGAGCTGCTTTTCGGTGAAGCTGTAGGCGAAGGTCGGGACGCGGTGCGACAGCGCGGTGGCGCGCACCCGCAGGTCGGGCAACTGGTCGAGGTCCATCGCTTCCTCGACGTCGACGAATTCCAGCGGGTAGGGCAGGGCCAGCTCGGTCGTTTCGCGCACCGCGTTCACGAAACGCCGCACCGAGGGCGGGCCCACGACCAGCAGCGGCGCCGTGCGATTGAGCAGGCCGGCGCTGGCGAGCAGGCCCGGCAGGCCGTAGCAGTGGTCGCCGTGGATGTGGGTGACGAAGATCGCGCCCAGCGTCATCAGGGAATAGCCGGTACGCAGGATGCGGTGCTGGGTCGCTTCCCCGCAGTCGACCAGGTACCATGTCTTGGCGCCGGGCGCGCGCAGCGCCAGGCCGGTGACGTTGCGGGCGCGGGTGGGTGTGCCCGCCGAGGTGCCGAGAAATTGGAATTCCATCGCTGTTCGCCGATCGTGGATATCGCTTACGATTATCGAACAATGGCCGGGATGTGGCAGAACAGTACCGGGCGTCACTACCCAACTCAGCGAAAGAAACCATGCACCTGCTTACCCAAGAACTCGACGACGCCTGCGCCGCCCTGGCGCGCATCCTGCTGGCCCGCAACCAGGGCGTCTCCCAGGACATACTCGAGACCGTCACCCATCGGCTGGCGCAGGAAGCCACCCAGCACGCCGAATACGTGGAGCTGCTCGGGCGCGACCCCAACATGGTGACGCGCGCGGTGGTCTATCTGTCCGATACGCACGCCCATCCGGAGCTCGGCAGCGACACCGGCTGGTTCCGGCCGATGCTGGCCTGCCTGCTGGAGCTGGCGGCGCCGAGCCTGGCGTTGTCCGGGGCCGGGGCGCGGTTCCTGGTGGATGTGGAAGAGGGCGTGGCGCAGTCGATTGCGGATAATGCGGGCGCGCGCTAGTTGCGGCTGTGTTTCAACGCACGACAGTCCGCAGCGTCGGCAAGTACCGCCACAAATACAGACTGACGCTGCACCCGACCAGCACCAGCGTAATCCGCAAGCCCAAGTGCTCGAAGCGAACCATCGCCACCACGAGCGAACTCCACATCATGATGGACGCCACGATCTTCGCCCGCAGCGGAATGCCGTTGCCCGCCTCGTAATTGCGCAGGTAGACGCCGAACACCCGGTGGTTCAGCAGCCAGCCGTGCAGGCGGTCCGAGCCGCGGGCGAAGCAGGCCGAGGCCAGCAGCAGGAAGGGCGTGGTCGGCAGCAGCGGCAGGAAGAGGCCGAGGATGCCGAGCAGCAGGGAGAGGACGCCGGCAATGTTGAGAAGGAGCTTCATGGCTTGCTAGTATGCGCCCGCACCATCAAGGCTTGAAAGAAAATTTCATAATGGCAGTCGATTCGAAAGAATATTTCATCATCCGATGCTTTCGCCTCGTGCTTTGAAACAACAGTGGGACGCATATTACTTGCCCTAAAGACACTTCAGCTATAAGATTTATACGCTTTTTTCCTTCAACCGTCGTCCATCCGACCCTCGTCAGCCGGGTCGTTCCCGGCCATGCCCCATCAGATCGACACGTCGCTGCGTTTCGTTCGCGCTGTGCGCCCCTATTTTCGCCGCGCGGTGCTCCTGCGTCTTGCACTTTTCCTTGCGCTGGCGCTTCCGCTGCTCTGGCTGCTGATCGCGCGCGCGCATCTCGAGCTGGCGACCACCGCACGCGCGGAAAGCCATCGCAACGTCCAGAACCTGTCGCACGCCTTTGCCGAGGAAGTACGCTCGACCGTCACGACGATCGACCTCTCCCTGAGCCAGTTGCGGCTGAGCTGGTTGCGGCATCCTGACCACTTCGCACAGGTCGTGGAAGAACTCAACGAGCACTTGCATGGCCAGCTGAAGATCAACGTGCTGGTGACCGACGCGCGCGGCATCGTGCAGTTTGCAAGCAGCGGCAAGTTCTCCCGTCCGGTCGACCTGAGCGACCGCGCGCACGTGCGTGCCCAGCTCGACAGTGCCGGGCGCGACCGCCTGGTGATGGGCCAGCCGCTCAAGGAGCGCATCTCGGGCCTGTGGATGATCCACTTCACGCGGCCGATCTACCGCGAGGACGGGACGCTGGCGGGCGTCATGGCCGCCACTGTCGCGCCGGCCCACTTCTCCCGTTTCTACCGCACCATCGACCTCGGCGCGAATGCCTCGATCGCACTGGTGCGCACCGACGGCGTCATCGTCGCCCGCACCTCGCGCTCGCGCGAGGCGCACGACAGCGGCCGCACATTGGCCGGCGCACCGTACACGCCGGATAGCCCGCCCTATGGCGTCTTCCAGCGCATCAGCCGCGTCGACGGCATCGAGCGCTACTACGGCTGGCGCACGCTGCCCGAATACGGCCTGGTGGTGACGGTCGGCCAGGCCGTGGCGGACGCCCAGGCGCGCTACGCCGGCCAGCGTGCGCTGCTGGTCGGCATCGGCGGCGCTGTGACCCTGCTGCTGGTGTTCGGCGGCTGGGCCGCCTTCACCGCGGCCGACAGCCGGCGCCACGCCGTGGCAGCCCTG
>DEKZ01000357.1 GCA_002354135.1 Massilia sp. UBA2709
CGCGGCGGAAAGTGCGCGCCTGCGCGCCGAGGCCGAGGAAGAGGCGGCGCGTCTTGCCGCCGAGCGCGAAGCGGCGGAACGCACGGCGACCCAGTCCGCCCTCGAAAAACGCGAAGCCCAGCGCGCGCTGCTGGAGCACGCCCAGGCCCACACCGAGATGCAGCGCCGCACCACCGCGACCACCCAGCAGATGGCCGACGCGCGCCGCGAACTGCTGGAACTGGAAACGAAGCGCCTGGAAGAGCAGGCCGCCGAGCTGTCGGCGACCGAGGACGCGGTCAACGAACGCAAGGCCGAAGCCCGCCAGCGCGCGGCGTCCGAGAACATCACCCGCGAGGTGCTGGGGCGCTTGAAGAAGCAGCCCTCGGCGCAGCAGGCTGCGGCGCGGCTGGCGGAGGTGATCATGGCCCAGCGGCGCAACAACGGGGAATAAGCGGAGGCGCTTTTGTAGGGTGGGCACTTGTGCCCACGCGGTATGAAGGATGCACGTCGAAATACGTGCCAACGAACAAGGCCGATGATCAATCGCATCGCTGCGAGATCATCGGCCTCGTTATTTCAACCGCCGTACCGCGTGGGCACAAGTGCCCACCCTACGATAAGCTGCAGCGGCGCTGATATGTGCCGCGTTTCAATCTATTTGCGGTGATATGTAGAGCGTATTACTGCGCCACGGCCGGCGCGTCGCTCGGCGCCACCGGATTGGTCGGACCCGTGTTCACCGAGGTCACGAAGTACTCGGTCTCGCCGAAGCAGCTGGTCGGCACGCCGCGGTGCTGTTCGTAGCTGATCTCCACGCGCTGGCCCATGGTCGACTGCAGCTTCTGCACCAGGTTCTCTTCGCGCACGGTAAAGGCGAAGCGCTCGGGGATCGCGCCCGGCATGCTCGAGAGCAGGATCTCGCCTTCCCAGGTCTTGCACAGCCAGCCCTTCTTCGAGAACTTCTGCAGGTAGCCCGCGCGCGTGCCCTCGGAATACGACCAGGTCAGGGTGAACCAGGTATATAGACCGGCGATCACGACCAGGGCGGCAATCACGGACAGCAGGATGGGAAGAGCGCGGCGGGGCAGGGCAGTCGGCATGGTGGGCTTGATAGTCGATGATTAAGGGACAAAGGCGCGCGATAGTCGCGCGGCGCCCATTCTGCCATGGCCGCGCAAATTGTCAAAACGGCAGGCTTAAGCCTTCCTTAGGCCACACCCACGCTGTCGCGCGCCTCCTCGGCCTCCATGCGCTTGCGGTAGCGGACCGAGGACCACAGCGACACCAGGATGAAGACCAGCCCCGACAGGCCGGTGAACCATTCCGGAATGTGGAAGTGCACGCTGGCGAACATGATCAGGGCCAGGATGCCGATCGCGTAGTGGGCGCCGTGCTCCAGGAAGACGAATTCCTGCAGCGTGCCCTTGTAGACCAGGAACACCGTCATCGAGCGCACGAACATGGCGCCGATCGCCAGGCCCAGCATGATGATGACCACGTCGTTGGTGATCGCGAAGGCGCCGATCACGCCGTCGAAGCTGAACGAGGCGTCCAGCACTTCCAGGTAGAGGAAGCCGCCGATACTGCCCTGGGAAATCATCTTGCCCACCGTCGGGTCGGACTCCTCTTCTTCGAGCAGGCCGCTGATCCAGTTCACGCCGATGTAGATCAGCACGCCGACCACGCCGGAGATCAGCACGGCCAGCTTGCGCGCCGGCGGCATCAGCGACATCGCGAAGAACACGGCGAGCAGGGTGAGCAGCACCGCCAGGCCTTCGGTCCCGTACTTGCCGACCTTCTCCTCGATCCAGCCCAGCCAGTGCAATTCCTTTTCCTCGTCGAACAGGAAGTTCAGGAAGACCAGCATCAGGAAGGCGCCGCCGAAGGCCGAGACCTCGGCGTGGTGCTCGGTCAGGTGACGCGAATACTCCTTCGGGGTCTCGATCGCCATGTTCCACACGTCCGTCAGGCCGAGTCCGGTGGCGACCGAGACGATCACCAGCGGGAACAGCAGGCGCATGCCGAACACCGCGACCAGGATGCCCACGGTCAGGAATAGCTTGCGCCAGAATTCGTTCCAGTGCCGCAGCACCGAGGCATTGACCACGGCGTTATCGAACGACAGCGATACCTCGAGCACGCCCAGCACCGCCGTGATCCACAGCGCGGACAGCAGACCCGAAACCCCGCCATGCTCGTAGCCCCACCAGCCCGCCAGGGCCATGAGCACGATAGTGACTGCAAAAGACAGTCGGAAATGACGCATGGTGTCCTCTTTCTTTTCTGGAAATTGGTTGAAATGCCACAGTTTTCAGGCATCTTACCCGCATGGAGGGGGAAGACGGCGCAGCGCAGGTCGCCCGCGCCCATGGCTTCTGCCATAATTCCGCCCGGCATTAATTTTTTGGAATATTCATGGACTTCACTTACCTCATCACGCCATTCCTGACCTGGCTCGTCGTCGGTCCGATCAAGTTCCTGATCAACAGCGCGCGCCAGCGGCGCTGGGCCTTCAACCTGGTCGGCAACGGCGGCTTCCCGAGCAACCACAGCTCGGTCGTCACCAGCATGGCGACCCTGATCGCGCTGCGCGAGGGGATGGGGCACCCGGCCTTCGGCGTGGCCGTCACCCTGGCCTTCATCGTGATGATCGACGCCAACAGCCTGCGCCAGCACGTCGGCCGCCAGGCCGCCGCCATCAACCGCCTCGCCGTCGATGTCGCCGGCCACAAGATCCTGCGCGAGCGCATGGGACACACCCTGGTCGAGATTTGCGGCGGCATCGTCACCGGCATCGGCATGGGCTTCCTGGTCTACCACCTGTTCGTCGCGTAAGACCCACCTCGGCCGCACCGCCGGGAGGGATCCCGGCGGGCGGCCTGGCGCCGGCCCCCGACACGCGTCCGCGGACGTCCGCCGGCTGTCCGCGACGGCCGCGTTTCGTCCGCCACAGATGCAGCTCATCGCGCCAGAACGCAGTTCATCCATCGAAAACCACAGTGCGCAGGAACGTCAATTGACTGGTGGGTCTGGCTCCCGGATACTGCGCGCTGGTGAAATCCCCCTAAAAAAATAGGAGCGCCTGACAAAGACTCCAGGGCAAGACGCAGCGTCGAAGACAGTACGTGTGTACGGCGAGACGATGCAACGCAGCCATGGAGGTTTTGACAGGCGTTCCAAATTCTCAGCGTCCATTGGAGAGACTCAACATGCTGCGCAACACTCTACTCGTCCTTGCCATCGCGTCGGCCCTTGCCGCCTGCAGCAAGGAGGCGAAGGACCCGGCCAAGCCGGGCTCGAACGCTTCCACCCAGGCAAACCAGAAAGACGGCAAGCCCAGCCAGCTGCTGGTCGCACCCGAGGACTTGCTGACGGTGCGCAGCGACGCGCTCGCTTCCGGCCCGGTGATTACCGGCTCGATCCAGCCGGAACGCCGCGCCGACCTGCGCGCGGAAGTCTCGGCCGTGGTGCTGCAGGTGCTGAAGGAAAACGGCGAGCCGGTCAAGCGCGGCGACCTGCTGGTGAAGCTGGACGAGACGGCGATCCGCGACTCCCTGCTGTCGGCCGATGCCGGCGTGCGCGCAGCCGAACAGGCGCTCGACCAGGCGAACCGCCAGCTCGAGCGCCTCAAGACCCTGCGCGCCTCGGGCATGACCTCGGCCGCCGCCTTCGACGAAGCCGAAGTGCGCCGCAACAGCGCCCAGAGCGAATTGTCGGCCGCAAAGAGCCGCGCAGCTACTGCCCGCCAGCAACTGGCCCGCACCCAGGTGCGCGCGCCCTTCGATGGCATCGTCAGCGACCGCAAGGTGTCCGCCGGCGACACCGCGACCATCGGCAAGGAGCTGGTCAAGGTCATCGATCCGAACAGCATGCGCTTCGAAGGACGCGTGTCGACCGACAAGATCAGCCTGGTCAAGGTCGGCCAGCCGGTCAAGTTCCACATCAACGGCTACGGCGACCAGCAGTTTGCCGGTGCCGTCAAGCGCATCGATCCTTCCGCCAACGACATCACGCGCCAGGTCGAGGTGCTGGTCGGCCTGACTGGCGAACAGCCGCGCGTGGCCGGCCTGTATGCGGAAGGCCGCATCGACGCCGAAACCTCGGACGCGCTGATGCTGCCGGAAAGCGCGATCGTGCGCAGCGGCGACGAAACGTATACGTGGCGCGTGAAGGACGCCAAGCTGTCGAAGGTGAACCTGCAGGTCGGCATGCGCGACCAGCGCACCGGCAACTTCGAGATCAAGGCCGGCCTGGCTGCCGGCGACACCGTGCTGCGCAGCCCGAGCTCGAACCTGAAGGATGGGCAACAGGTCGAAATGGCCACCGCCCGCGTGGCCAGCGCCGGTTCGGGCACTGCCGGCCAGCCCAAAGGGAAATAAGCCATGTTCCTGTCCAATTTCAGTGTCAAGAAGCCGATCGCGACGATCGTGCTGATCCTGGGCATGATGTGCATCGGCTTGCTGGCCCTGTCCAAGCTGCGCGTCAACCAGAATCCCGACGTCGACATCCCGGTGATCGTGGTCAACGTCCCGTATCCGGGCGCCTCGCCGGAAACGGCCGAGCGCGAGATCATCAACCGCCTCGAGAAGCAGATGCAGAGCGTGCAGGGCGTGACCGAGGTCGAGTCCTACGCCAACGAAGGCAGCGCCACGCTCGTGCTGCAGTTCGACTTCAAGCGCAACCTGATCGAGGCCTCGGACGACGTGCGCAACGCCATCTCGGCGGTGCGCTACAAGCTGCCGACGGAGATGCGCGAGCCCATCCTGCGCCGCGTCGATCCGGCGGCCCAGCCCATCATGCAGCTGGCGCTGTCTTCCACCGGCCAGAGCCACGCATCGATCTCGCGCCTGGCCGAGGACGTGCTGGCCGACCGCTTCCGCGCCATCGACGGCGTGTCCACCGTCAACGTGAACGGTTCGCTGCGCCGCGAACTGTCGGTGCTGCTGCGCGCCGACAAGCTGCGCGAGTACAACGTCTCGGTTACCGAGGTGACCAATGCCCTGCGCAACCAGAACACCAACGCTCCGGTCGGCAAGGTGCGCGGCGTGCTCGACGAGAAGGGCATCCGCCTGATCGGCCGCATCGAGCGTCCCGAAGACTTTTCGCAGATCGTCGTCAAGCGCAACGGCGACACCATCGTTCGCCTGAACCAGGTGGCCGAGATCCAGGACGGCTTCGCCGACGTCGACAGCGCGTCCATCCACAGCGGCAACCCCAACGTCGGCATTTCGATCGTGCGCACCCGCGACGCCTCGACCGTGTCGATCGCCAAGCACGTGCGCGAACTGGTCGCCGAGATCAACAAGGAGCTGCCGAAGGGCACCACCCTCACCATCACCCGCGACGGCGGCGAGGAAGCGCAGAGCAGCCTGAACAACGTGATCGAGTCGCTGGTGTTCGGCGCGGTGCTGACCGTGTTCGTGGTCTACGCCTTCCTCAATTCCTGGCGCTCGACGCTGATCACGGCGCTGTCGCTGCCGACTTCGGTGCTGGCCGCCTTCATCGCGGTCTGGCTGTGCGGCTTCACGCTGAACTTCATGACCCTGCTCGGCCTGTCACTGGCGATCGGCGTGCTGATCGACGATGCCATCGTGGTGCGCGAAAACATCGTGCGCCACATGGAGGCGGGCGCCGACCGCCGCACCGCGGCCCTGGTCGGCACCTCCGAGATCGGCATGGCGGTGGCCGCCACGACCTTCTCGATCATGGCCGTGTTCATCCCGGTGGCCTTCATGCCGGGCATCGCCGGCGAATGGTTCCGTCCGTTCGCGCTGACCGTGACCTGCTCGGTGCTGGTCTCGCTGTTCATCTCCTTCACGCTCGACCCGATGCTGTCGGCCTACTGGGGCGACCCGCCGGGCCACCATTTGGAGCCGAAGAAGGGGCTGTCGAAAGTGCTGGGCCGCTTCAACGCCTGGTTCGACCGCCTGGCCGGCCGCTACGGCAACGTGATCGCCTGGGCGCTGCACCACCGCCGCTGGATGGGGGTGATCGCCTTCGCCAGTTTCGCCGCGGCCATCGCGCTGCAGGGGGCCTTTGGCGGCACCAGCTTCCTGCCCAAGGGCGACGGCAACAAGATCATGATCGAGGTGCGCACCCCGGCGTCCTCGAGCCTGGAGTTCGCCCGCCTGAAGATGGAACAGGCGGCCGCGCTGGCGCGTACGCTGCCGGAAACGCGCGCCACCGACAGCGTGATCAAGCCGAACGGCGGCTCGATCTATATCGAGATTGGCAAGCGCAACACGCGCAGCCGCAGCGCATCCGACATCGGCGCCGAGCTGCGCGAGAAGGTCGGCCGCCTGGTGGGCGCCGAGTACACCGTGCTCGACGACCTGAACGGCGACGGCAAGCCGGTGCAGATCGAGTTCACCGGCGCCGATTCGCGCAAGCTGATGGAGCTGACCTCGGCCTACATGGAAAAACTGCGCCAGGTGCCCGGTGCGGTCGACGTTACCCTGTCGCAGCAGGATCCGAAGGACGAGCTGCAGATCGAACTCGACCGCGGCCTGGCCAATTCCATGGGCGTCTCGGTCGGCGACGCCGCCACCGCGCTGCGTGTGGCCTTTGCCGGCATCGAAGTGGGCGACTGGGTCGACCCGACCGGCGAGACGCGCGACGTCGCGGTGCGCCTGCATCCGGAAGACCGCGTCAGCATCGAGAACATCGAGCGCCTGCCGATCGCGATCGCCGGCACCAACACCATGGTGCCGCTGGAACAGATCGCGCGCATCAGCATGGGTAAAGGACCATCGGAAATCGTGCACAAGGACGGCAAGCGCGTGATCACCGTGTCGGCGAATGCCCAGGGCCGCTCGAACGGCGAAGTGACGGCCGACGCGATGAAGCTGGCGCAAAGCTTCGACTTCCCGCCGGGCTATGGCCTGGCGCTGGGCGGCGCCGGCAAGGACCAGGCCGAGCTGTTCCGTGAGATGACGATCGCCCTGTTCGGCGGCATCGGCCTGATGTACCTGATCCTGGTGATGCAGTTCGGCTCCTTCACCGCGCCGCTGGGCGTGATGCTGTCGCTGCCGCTGTCCCTGATCGGCGTGGTCGTGGCCCTGCTGGTGACCCGCGGGACCCTCAACCTGATGAGCTTTATCGGCATCATCATGCTGATGGGCCTGGTGGCGAAGAACGCGATCCTGCTGCTGGAAGCGGCGCGCACCCTGGAGCACGAGGGCTACGACCGCGAGGAAGCGCTGATGAAGGCGGGCCGCGTGCGCCTGCGCCCGATCCTGATGACGACCTTCGCGCTGATCGCCGGCATGCTGCCGGTGGCGCTGGCCCTGGGTCCGGACGGCAAGTTCTACCAGCCGCTGGCAGTGGCCATCATCGGCGGCACCATCACCTCGACGCTGCTGACCCTGCTGGTCGTGCCGACCTTCTACGACAGCATCGAGATCGCGCGCGAACGCATGGCCGCCAAGTTCCATCGCCGCGCTGAGCGCTGGCATGTGCTGCCGGCCTTCGTCGTCACCTTCGTCGAGGCCATCCTGACGATCGTGCTGGTGCGCTTCGTGTTCCGCATGATCATGCGCCTGGTCGGCTTCGCCACCGGCCGCGGCCGCGGCCCGGGCACGGGCGCGGACAAGACCGTGCCGCTGACGAAGACACCGCCGGCAAAGGTGACCGAAGGCGCCTGATGGTGGACCCGGCCTGCAGAGGCCGAAAAGAGCCACAAAAAAGAGCCCGCTTGATGCGGGCTCTTTTTTTGCGCGTGCAGGGCGGTCGTAGGGTGGGCTCCGTGCCCACCCTACGGTGGGCTCGTTTTGTGCGCGCGAGGAGCGCAACAGGGCGCCGGGTCGCCTGGCGTAGGGTGGGTTCTCGAACCCACCGTGCACGGCGCTCGCGGCCCGCCTGCGCGTGCCGCAGCCCGCCGCTGATCAGCG
>DEKZ01000151.1 GCA_002354135.1 Massilia sp. UBA2709
GTTCAAGAACCCACCCTACGCAAGCGCCATGACTTCGGTCTTGTTTCCGCCATACCCATCGAACAGGCGCCGGTGCCTCCCATACGACATCGCATCGTCCCGCGTGTAATAGCCCGCCACCCAGTCGAGCAGGAAGCCCAGCTTGCTCTGCTGCGCCTCCATCGAGGCGTACTTGTGCGGTTCCCACGGCCGCTTGCGGTTGTTCTCCAGGCACACTTCCAGGCCCGGGTTCATGAACACCAGTTCCGAGCAATGGGGCAGCGCCGCTTCCACCAGGTCGCCGTAGCAGCCCTCCGCCACCCAGGCCGCGTGTTCGTTGACGAAGGCCAGCAGGTCGGCATGCACCTGCTCGGGCGCACGCGGCACGGCAATCTGGCCCGGCTCCCAGACGATGGTGTCCAGGTCCAGATGCGCCAGCCCATGCTGCGCGGCCAGGGCCTGCGCACGATATGACTTGCCCGATCCCGAATTGCCCATGATGAGTATCCGCATGCTTTCTCTCCTTGCCCCGGCCGAGAGAAAGCCGGATCAGGCAACATGGTAATGCATGAGCAGGGTGGAGAATCCGATTTGTTCAGCCAAGCCCGACCCCTCGCGCCATCGCGGCGGCGAAGACCGGAATCAAGGCGAACACGTGGATTTCCACCAGCAGCACCCGGCGCAGCTTGCCGACTTCCTCCAATGAGGGCACGAAGCTGGCGTCGGTCTTGGCTGCCTTCTGCCAGGCCAGGATGCGCATGGTCGGCTGGATCGACAGCAGCCCGACGATGCCGAAGGCGGCGATCTTGGCCCAGAACACGGGATTGTCCAGGTAGAAATCCGGTCCCTTGGCGCCGTACCAGACGCGGATGAAGCCGGCGGCGAGGATCGCCAGCGCCAGCATGCCGTAGGCGGCATCGAAGCGTCCCAGCAGCCGGACGGTCTGCGCCGACATGGCTGCCGGGCGCATCAGCGCGAGCTCGGCCGCCAGCACGGCCGCGATGCCGAAGACGATCAGGTGGTGGACGATGGCAAGCAGGAGGTCGCTCATGATCGGAACACTGGACGGTGAAGTTGTGCTCAATGTATGCTCACATCTTTACAGTGTCAAGATAAAGATTTTTCATGAACAGCTATCACCACGGCGACTTGCGCGCGGCCTTGCTGGACGCCGCCGGCAGCATCCTGCAGGAGAAGGGCGTCGAGGGCTTCAGCTTGCGCGAATGCGCGCGGCGGGCCGGCACCTCGCATGCGGCGCCGGCCCATCATTTCGGCGATACCCAAGGCTTGCTGAGCGAATTTGCCGCGCTCGGCTTCGAGCGCATGGTGGCGATGATGCAGGGCGCGCGCGCCGCGGCCGAACCGGGGGCAGCGGACCAGTTGCGCGCGNNCCGGCCGCGCCTATATCGACTTCGCCCTCGCGAACCGGGCGGCCTTTCAGCTGATGTTCCGCGCCGACCGGCTCGCTGGCGGACATGCGCGCCTGGATCAGGCCCGCGCCGCTGCATTCGAGGAACTGCGTTCGGCACTGGCGGCCTTGCATGAGGGAAGCGCGCCGAAGCCGCAACTGATGCTGGCATGGTCCGCCGTGCACGGTTTTGCGACGCTGCTGCTGGAGCATGCCACCGATGGCATCCGCCAGGGACAGGATGTGGAGCAGTTCAGCCAGGAGATGGGCGACGCCATGCTGGCGCTGCTGAGGAAGAGCCTGGCGCCTTGATGCAGGGCCGGGCCTCGTTTCCGGTATGGCCGCCGCAGCGGTGAGGCGAGGAAGGTGCTCCCCACGCTAGCCGCTTGCCAGCCCCTTTCTCGCTTTCAAACTGGCGCTCCTCGTTCGCTGTGCGGTTTAGGCTTTTTGCTTCCAATGTCACCTGAGGAGGGCCGAGTCATGAAAGCGACCATGAAGCAACTTGTTGCAACTTCCCTTGCTGTGCTGTTTGCAGGAACGGCCGGGGTGGCCAGCGCCCAGGTCGGGGCGGCAAAAGAGGCGGGCACGCCAGGCACGACGCGCCAGCAGAAGGAGTTGAAGAAAGGGATCGAACACGTCAACAAGGCGGTGCAGGTGGTGCAGCAGATGCAGGCGACGCCGGAGATGCGCGCGTTGCTGCAGCGTTCGAAAGGCGTGTTCGTGGTGCCCGACTACGGCACGGCGGCCCTGGGCATCGGCGCACGCGGCGGCGCGGGCGTGCTGCTGGTGCGCAATGGCGATACCTGGAGCAATCCGGCCTTCTACAATTTCGGCGGCGTCAGCATCGGCGCCCAGGCCGGTGCGGAAGCCGGCGCCATTGCTTTCGTGCTGAACGACCAGAAGGCCATGAACAGCTTCATGCAGAACAACAAGTTCTCCCTGAATGCCGATGCCGGCCTCACGGTGGTGGACTGGTCGAAGAAAGGCACCGGGGCGGCCGGCTGGGGCAACATCACCGCCTGGTCGAACACCGAAGGGCTGTTCGGCGGCGCGGCGATCGGCGTCGACGATGTCGACTACGACGAAGACGAAACCTCGGGCTACTACGGCCGGCAAGTCGCCGCGCGCGACGTCCTGGCCGGGAAGATCGCCAATCCGCAAGCGGCCAGCCTGCGCCAGGCCCTGGCCAATGCGTCCAGCGGCAAGAGCGCGGCCAGCATGGGCAGCAGCGGGACGGGCAGCACGAAGTCGGGCGGCAAGGAAACCAGGAGCGACGAGCGCAGCCGTTAACCCGTAGGG